>CAZCRD010000056.1:0-3871 GCA_964501025.1 uncultured Candidatus Cloacimonadota bacterium
CTAAAGTCTTTGATCGCAGCAGGAAAGGCGGGATCATCGGTGGGTAGCAGCATATTCCAGCCGCTCTCAACGGTCTCCACCCATTCGGTTTCCGGGCGCAGGGTAAGGCAGGGTTTCTTCAGGATGTAGGCTTCTTTTTGGATGCCGCCGCTATCGGAGAGCATCATCGCGCAATTGTCCATCAGCATCAGGAAATCCAGATAGGCTTGAGGGCCTACGAAATCAATATTGTCAAACTGCTTCCGGCTCATGCTTTGCAGTACCCCGCGGGTACGGGGATGAACCGGGAATATCACCCGCACACCCAATGAATCCAGTGAACCCAGGATGTGCTCCAGGTTTTGGGGACTATCCACATTGTAAGGACGGTGCAGGGTAAGCAGCAGATACTCTTCAGCATCATGGATCTTTAGCTCTTGCAACACCCTGGATTGGGCGCGAGCCTTCGATATCCCGAAGAGCAATGAATCCACCATGATATCTCCCACCAGGACGCATTTGCTTTCCAGGCCTTCCCGCGTGGCATTGCTCATAGCCATAGGTGTGGGCGCCAGCAGGATGTCGCTAATGTGATCCGTAACAATGCGATTAATCTCTTCCGGCATAGAGCGGTTAAAGCTTCTGAGGCAGGCTTCCACATGGGCGATCTTGATCTGCAGTTTGGCAGCTGCCAAAGCCCCAGCCAGCGTAGTATTTGTATCGCCATAAACCACGATCAGATCAGGCTTTTGCTTGATCAAGATCGGCTCCAGGAGCGAAAGTATCTCCGCGGTCTGCACGGCCTGAGTACCTGAACCCACGCTGAGGTTGAAGTCCGGCGCTGGGATTTCCATATCCCGGAAAAAGACCTCGTTCATTTGAATATCATAATGCTGTCCACTGTGGATGATCAATTCTTCATGTCCAGCGGTGCGAATGGCTTTGGAAAGGGGTGCCAGTTTCACAAATTGGGGTCGAGCACCCACGATCTGAATTATCTTCATGATGTCTCCAATCTAACGTTTGATGGGCAAAAAGAGCACCTCGCTATCTTCTGCCATGCTGTTTCCACTGTAATCTGTGCTTTCTTTGAGGATAATTAAGCGGTAAGAGCGGTAATTTGTAAGCTCTTCACTCGGCTGCAGGGTTACTTTTCGGCCTTTAATACTGAGGATATCCAGCTTGGCTTCCTTCTGAGAATCGCTGGCAAGCAGCTTGACCTGCAGGTTGCTTTCGGTCATGATTTCAGAAAAATGTAGCTCAATCAGGGGGCGCAGGTCATTTACAGTAGCTCCATTGCGGGGATTGCTACTGTCCAGCCGGGGCGGGATATCATCGCTGAATAGTGTTGCCGAAAATTGCCGCGAGCTTTCCGGGCTGAGATTGCCTTTTTGATCCATAAGGTTTCGCATCCTCACGATGTAGCGCAAAGAATCTGGCTTCTCGCAAAGCACATAGAGCTGATCCCGATCCAGATATTGATGCAAGATTTCCAGGCGCTCCGAGCTTCCTTCCTCAAAAATATCAAGCGTTCTATATTCAGTAAGCGGTTCGCTAAGGATGATTTCCAGCTCATGTGCTGTCCTCTGCTCCACCCTTTTGATCTGAGCCAGAGTGGTATCCACATAGCTCATAGCCAGATCAAGGTTTGTATGCTCTGAGGCCAGCACACTTTCCTCAAAGATCGGTTCTGCAGTCTCATCATAGCGGCCATTCAGATTTTTATCAATGTATGCTCTCAGGCTATATGTGGCTGGATTGAGGCTGGAGATTTCGTAGCTCTGGCCTTGAAGCTCTTGCATCAAGACCAATAGCGAATCGGCAGAGAATACAGAGAGATTGACCGATGCGCCAATATCCTCGGGATTTTCATATTCGATGAGACCGGAAATGCTGGCAGGAGCACCGTCACCATGGCGAAAAACAAGGCTGTGAGCTTTGTCCAGAGCATTTCCCCGCAAGTCTTTAATGCGAGTGCTCAGCGTCACAAAGTAATTGGTGTCAGCCTGGAGCTGATCCAGAATCTCGATCCTCAGAGTGGCCTTGGAGAGCGATATGCGTCGCTCTGAAACAGGAGGATAAATATATACCGAATTGGTAATTGAGGCCTTATCCAGAGGTTTGGAAAAGTCGATCTCAATGATGCCGTCAGAGATATCGCCCATCTCTGCCGGAGCAGAGGAAAGCACGGTGGGCTGTTCAGTATCTGCTTCTCCACCGGTGGGTCCGCGTTTACTGCCGCAGGCACAGAGTGAGAAGAGCAGCCAGGCCATGATCCCTGCCCTTAGCAGTTTCATAAATCCTTCCTCAATAGATATTTGCCCAGTGCGTCATACTCCAGATTTACCAGTGACCCAGCTTTGAGCAGAGGCAGATTGCTATGCTCAATGGTATGCTCGATCAATGCCACGTAAAATTCTCGGGTAGATAGTCCTGCCACAGTCAGACTGATGCCGTTGATCGCGATGGAGCCTTGGGGAATCATCAGCTGCCGGTCTTGAGGAGGCAAATCAAAGTGGTAATAAGAGGTATTGCCGCGCTGTTCTTTGCGCAAAAACTTCACGGTGCGATCAATGTGTCCCAATACCCAATGTCCGTCCAGTCTGTCCCCGAGTTTCAGAGCTCGTTCCAGATTGAGCAGTTCCCCATTTTTCCAGGAAGCAGCGTTGCTTTTGATTATGGTTTCCTGCGAGATCTGGGTTGTGAAGCTGGCCTCGTCAAGCTGCAACACGGTC
The DNA here is from genome assembly GCA_964501025.1 of uncultured Candidatus Cloacimonadota bacterium. GTDB lineage: Bacteria > Cloacimonadota > Cloacimonadia > Cloacimonadales > Cloacimonadaceae > UBA5456. The sequence continues at coordinate 2,715 of CAZCRD010000056.1, forward strand.
AGGCAGATGCCGTTGCAGGCGATGCTGGAGCCAATCTTGAGATCATCAAAGCTCAACGGGCGCTTAATGGAGATGTAGCTGGTGCCGGATTCACGCCGGATGCTTTGGATGGGGCTGATGGCTTCAATGATTCCGGTGAACATGCTTAGACGCCGTAACGCCTGATCCAGGCGCTTTTCAGGGTGTTGCTGCTGCTGTATTCCAGATCCCCGCCAAAGGGGAGACCGGTGGAAAGCCGGGTAATACTGATGCCTGTGTCTTTGAAAAGTTCCCAGATAAAATGGATGGTAGCCTCTCCTTCTGCAGAAGGTTTGAGGGCAAGGATCAGTTCTTTCGGTTGAAGCTCAGCCACTCGTTTGCGCAGAAGCCGGGTATTGATCTCATCCGGTCCATAACCATCAATGGGAGAAAGCAGGTGACCCAGGACAAAGTACAGTCCCTTGTATTCATCCATGTTTTCGATGATCTGGATGTCGGCACTGCTTTCCACGAGGCACAGCGTCTCCAAAGAGCGTTGCGGAGACGAACAGATCGGGCAGGGATCGCTTTCGGACAGCATCAGGCATTTGGAACAAGGCCGAAAAGACTCTACCGTGCGTTGGATAGTCTCAGCCAGGTCCATAGCAAAAGATTTATCTTCAGAAAGCAGATACCAGGCCAGGCGCTGGGCAGTTTTTTTGCCAATTCCGGGAAAGCGGGACAGGCTCTCAACCAGCTTATCCAGCTTTGTTGAGATGAGCATAGCTTAAAACAGTCCCGGAATCTTCATACCACCGGTGAGTTTTCCCATAATCTCTTCGCTGGCCTCAGAAACCTGCTTATGCGCTTCCTGCAAAGCTGCCAGGATCAGATCTTCCAGCATCTCCACATCATCGGGATCCACCGCTTCGGGATCGATCTTGATGCTCTTCACTTCATGCGATCCGTTCATGCCAATGGTGACCATCCCACCGCCTGATGAGACCTCAAAAACCTTATTCTCCAGCTCCTGCTGAGATTTCATCATCTCTGCCTGCATTTTTTGAGCCTGCTTCATGAGGCTGTTCATATTTTTTCCACCTTGTAACATGGGAACTCCTTTAGTTTTTATAATCGTGGTGAATCCACAACATACCAAACTCAGGCAGGGCGGCTTTTCGTCAAGATAAAAGCGAAGC
>CAZCRD010000057.1:0-30226 GCA_964501025.1 uncultured Candidatus Cloacimonadota bacterium
CAGGGGGATCATTCCCCCTGCCCGCCTTGATTTGCTTGCGGGAAGTCCCCTTTCAGGACACCATACTTTTACACGTTCTCGTGTCGGGAAGTCCTATCGGAGCTCAACATGTTTCCTTGAATCTTGCTCTTTTCGTAGCATCGGAAAGCTCTGATACGGGATTTTCTTACAAAAAACAGATTGACAGATTCGGGCTCTGATATTCTTGTGACACAATAATGTAAATACGCGGACAGCGTATAGCACAAGTCCCACATTTTGCAGGGGCTTATAGTTCTTTAGGAGGAATAATGATATCCTACTATCAGGATACTCCTTGTGAGTATCGTGGTGGTCACCGTGTGAATGGTGGCCTGCAAAATTTTAAAACAAGCCAACGGCATATCCATCTGATAGCGAAGCGAAGCTGTATCCAGCATAGCGTGTGCTTTTCGGGTGAATTTTGCCCAAATAGTGGAGGTTCCAGTGAGTAAACAGGAAAATCGTATTCGGATTAAGTTGAAAGCTTATGACCATCGTTTATTGGACCAATCTGTCGCGGAAATAGTGAAGAGCACACGTAATACTGGCGCTAAGGTCGTGGGACCGATTCCGCTACCGACAGATCGTACTTTATACACGATTTTACGTTCACCCCATGCCGACAAGAAATCCCAAGACCAATTCCAGATGTTGGTTCACAAACGTTTGGTCGATATCTTGAATCCGACCCAGCAGACTACCAATGCTTTGAAGAAGCTGAGTCTGCCCGCCGGAGTTCATGTAGAGATCAAAGCAAATTCCAGGAGCTAAGCATGATCGGACTTATCGGAAAGAAAATTGGTATGACACAGATATTTGACGAGAACGGCAAAGTGATTCCGGTTACCGTGATTCAGGCCGGTCCCTGCAAGATTATCTGCAAGCGTACAATCGTAGAAAATGGTTATGAAGCAATCCAGCTGGGTTATGAAGAAATCCCTGAGAAGAAGGTTTCGAAGCCCATGCTGGGACATTTTAAAAAACACGGCAGTGCATACTTCCGTTATGTAAGAGAATTTCGCCCCAATTTTGGCCAGGAGCTTGGCGATTACAAGACTGGTGACGAGCTGAAAGCAGATCTGTTTGGCACAGGCGAGACCGTGAGCGTCAGCTCCAAATCCAAGGGTCGTGGTTTTACCGGTGTGATGAAACGTCACAACTTTGCCGGATTCATCGCTTCCCACGGTTCACATGAGTCATTTCGTGGTCCCGGCTCCATTGGTCAGTCCTCACAACCTTCACGCGTATTCAAAGGCATGAAGATGGCGGGACAGCATGGCAATGCCAAGGTGACTGCGCGTCATCTGGACGTAGTAAAAGTGGATACCGAACGGAATCTAATCATGGTAAAGGGTGCCGTACCCGGCCATCGCAATTCCTTGGTAGTTATTTACAAGGAACAATAGGGGGAAATGTAATGGTTAAAGCAAAAAAATACAATATCCAGGGCGAGATGATCGGCGAAGTAGAGCTTCCGCTGAACGTTTTCGATGTGGATGTAAATTCGCCCAAAGTGCTTTTACACGAAGTGGTTACCATGTATCTTGGCAATCAGCGTCAGGGCACTGTACAAAAGAAGAATCGTTCCATGACTCAGGGCAGCACCCGCAAGCTTTTCAAACAGAAAGGCACCGGTAATGCCAGGGTCGGAACGCGCCGTTCACCCATCCGTGTGCATGGTGGCAAAGCCTTTGCGATCTATCCCAAGGATTGGTATCGCTTGATTCCGCGCACGAAAAAGCGCATGGCACTCAAGGTCGCACTCACAGACCGTGCCCGTGAAGGACGTATCTTCGTGATCGAGGGTCTGAAATTTGACAATGCCAGCACCAAGCAGGCCAAGGAGATCATTGCCAGGCTTACTCCCGACAAGGGACGCAAACTGGTGGTGACAGATGGGCATCATATCCCCACCGTCAAAAGCTTCAGCAATCTGCCGGAAGTGATGACAGATCGGGCTGATTCCCTGCACGCCTATGAAGTGCTCAAGAGCAGCTATATCATCCTCAGTGATGACGCTCTGAAAAAAGTAGAGGAGGTATTCGGCAAATGATACATCCGCGTAATATCGTAATCGCTCCCATTATTACTGAAAAAAGTAGTAGCCAAATGGCGACCACAAATTCATATACCTTCAAGGTATCGATAAATGCAAATAAGATAGAGATCGCCAAAGCCATCGAGCATATCTTTGCCGTGAAAGTCCTGGGCGTAAACACCATCCGCATGATGGGCAAACCAAAACGTTTGGGGCGCTACAATGGCAAGCGTCCGGATTGGAAAAAAGCGATCGTAACCCTGCGGGAAGGCGACAGAATCGCCGATTTTGAGGTATAAGACATGGGAATTAAACATTACAAACCGATAACTCCGACTCTCCGCTATCGCACGGGCTATAAATTTGAAGAGATTACTACGGACAAGCCGGAAAAATCTCTGCTGAAACCCAAATCGAAATCAGGTGGACGTAACAATCGTGGCCGCATTACCTGCCGTCATCGCGGCGGCGGTCACCGCAAACACTATCGCATCATCGATTTCAAGCGTGATAAGATTGGGATCCCGGCCAAAGTGGCTACCATAGAATATGATCCAAACCGCACTGCCCGCATTGCGCTCTTGCACTATGTGGATGGTGAAAAGCGTTACATCATTGCTCCGGAAGGTTTGATGGTGGGCAGCAAAGTCATGAGCGGAGCTGAAGCTGAAATCGCCGTGGGCAATGCCTTGCCTTTGGACCTTATTCCTTTGGGTAGCGTGGTTCACAATATCGAGCTCAAGAAAGGCCGTGGCGGTCAGATTGCCCGTAGCGCCGGTGCTTATGCTCAGGTAGTGGCCAAAGATGGTGACTACGTACATGTGAAAATGCCGTCCAATGATGTGCACCTGATCCGCAAAGAATGCCTTGCCACCATCGGCCAGGTCAGCAATGCCGACCACTCGCTGATCAAGATCGGTAAAGCCGGTCGCAAACGCTGGCTGGGCATCCGTCCCACCGTTCGTGGTGTGGCGATGAACCCTGTAGATCACCCGATGGGTGGTGGTGAAGGAAAATCATCCGGTGGTGGACATCCGGTATCACCTTGGGGCAAACCTGCCAAGGGTGGAAAAACCCGTAAAACCCGCAAGTATTCCGATAAGTATATCGTGAAAGCGGTAAAAAAGAGATAGTGTGAGGATATAGATAATGTCACGTTCAATCAAAAAAGGCCCATTCGTTGACGATCACCTGATGAAGAAAGTAGAAGTCCTCAATACTGAGAGCAAAAAAAGCGTGATCAAGACCTGGAGTCGCCGTTCCGTGATTACTCCAGACTTTATCGGCCATACCTTTTCCGTGCACAACGGACACAAGTTTGTTCCGGTGTATGTAACAGAAAACATGGTTGGGCACAAGCTGGGCGAATTTTCTCCCACCCGTACCTACCGTGGCCATAAAGAAAAGAAGAAAAAAGGCAGATAGGAGATAAGAAATGGAAGCTAAAGCAAAATTGCGTTTCGCTCGTGGATCTGCCCGTAAAGCCAGATTGGTACTGGATACCATCCGCTACAAACCGGTGTCTGAAGCGATCAATATTCTGCGTTTCTCGCGTCGCAGAGCAGCCGGTATCATTTATAAAGTGTTGGAATCCGCTGTAGCCAACGCCCAGCAAAAAGACCCTAAAGTCGATTTGACTCAGGTCTTTGTGAGCCAGGCGATGGCCGATGAGGGTCCCCAAATGAAACGTTTCATGCCCAGAGCGCAGGGAAGAGCCTTTATGATCAGGAAACAGACCTGTCATATCTCCCTGGAAATCCAGACATTAGAATAGGAGGAATACCTTGGGACAAAAAATTAACCCCGTTATGTACCGTCTCGGTGTGAATAAAGAAACCGATTCCATTTGGTTTGCTCAAGGCTCGTCTTATGTGGATTCCCTCCAGGAAGACATCAAGATTCGCAGCTATATTCGCAGACGCCTTGCTGAAAAGATGGTCTCTAAGGTAAAGATTTACCGCAAGACCAATTCTATCGTGATCGATATCCATACGGCTCGTCCGGGCTTGGTTATCGGCAAAAAAGGTGAGGATATTGACAAACTGCGTGGCGAGCTGAACATCCTGATCAATAACAACCGGTCAACCCCGATTGCGGTTTCGATCAACATCGAACAAATCGACAAAATGTGGCTTGATGCCCGCCTGGTCGGCAAAGAAATCGCCCGCCAGCTGGAAGAGCGTGTCTCTTTCCGTCGGGCAATGAAAATGGCCATGCGTAATGTGATGAGAGATAATGCTCTCGGCGTGAAAGTACAGGTAGCAGGCCGCCTTGGTGGCGCTGAAATTGCCCGTACTGAACGTTATAAACAGGGACGCACCCCGCTTCATACCCTTAGAGCCGATATTGATTATGCCAGTGTGGAGGCAAGTACCACTTATGGCGTGATCGGAATCAAGGTATGGATCTACAAAGGCGATATTTTAGACTAAGGAGAGAGCTGTGTTAGCACCGAAAAAAGTAAGACATCGCAAGATGATGAAGGGCAGACGCAATGGTCTTTCCTGGACCGGCTGCAATGTCGATTTTGGCGATTATGGTTTGATCGCGTTGGAAGACGCCTTTATCACCAGCCGTCAGATCGAAGCTGCCCGTATCGCGATTACCCGTCACATGAAACGTCTGGGTAAGGTTTGGATCCGGATTTTCCCGGACAAGCCCATCACCAGCAAACCCGCTGAAACCCGTATGGGAAAAGGCAAGGGCGCCCCGGAATATTGGGTAGCCGTAGTTCGTCCCGGCCGCGTTCTGTTTGAACTCGAAGGCGTGGATGTCAAGATCGCCAAAGAAGCCATGCGCCTTGCCGCACACAAACTGCCGATCAAAACCCGCCTTGTAGCCCGTGATGGAGTGGAATTATGAAGACAGAAGAAATCCGTGATCTCAGCACCCATGAGTTGCAGGCAAAAATTGAAGAACTCCGCATCGAGCTCTTTAATCTGCGCTTTCAAAAAGCCAGAAACTTGCTCGACCGCCCGGATCGGATTCGTATCGCCAGACGCGAAATCGCCCGGATCAACACCATTATCAAAGAAAAAGAGCTAAAGGCTTGAGGTGAATGTGGAAAACGCACGCAAAATGATCAAATCGGGTGTGGTGGTTTCGAGTAAGAACGACAAGACCATAGTCGTTCGCGTTCAACGCCAATACATCCATCCGCTATATAAAAAGACCGTACGCCGTCACAAGAAATTCATGGCGCACGACGAGATGAATGAAGCCCGCGAAGGCGATATCGTCCAGATTATGGAATCGCGTCCGCTGAGCGCCCGTAAACGCTGGTCTCTGCACAAGATTGTAGAGAGAAGTAAATAAAGGGGTTGGGGAATGATTCAAGTACAAACTATTGTGAATATCGCCGATAACTCCGGTGCCAAAAAAGCCATGTGCATCAAGGTGCTGGGTGGCTCCAAGCGTAAATACGCTTCTGTGGGAGACGTCATAGTTATCGCGATCAAATCCGCCACGCCTGGTGGTAAAGTGAAGAAAAGCGCCGTGGAAAGAGCTGTGATCGTACGCACTTCCAAAGAAGTACGTCGTCCGGACGGATCTTACATCCGTTTTTCTGATAACGCGGCTGTAGTAATAGATGAAAAACACGAGCCCAAGGGAACCCGTATCTTCGGACCGGTAGCACGTGAACTGCGCGAAGCCGGATACATGAAGATCGTATCTCTTGCTCCGGAAGTATTGTAGGAGGAAGCGTGGAAAAGAAAATGAATCTAAAAAAAGGTGACTTCGTAGTCGTCATATCCGGCGAAGACAAAGGCAAGAAAGGGCATGTGCTCAGAGCCTTTCCCAAGACCGGACGCGTGATCGTCGAGAAAGTAAACCTGATCAAAAAGCACGCCAAACCCTCTCAGCGGAATCCGCAAGGTGGAATCATTACCATGGAAGCTCCGATCAACGCTTCCAATGTGATGCTCTTCAACGAGAAGCTGGGCTCGGTTTCCAAGCCCGTGATCCAAATCCGCGAAGGACGCCGGATCCGCGTTTGCAAAAAATCCGGTGACGAGCTGTAAACAAGGAGCGTATGTAAATGAACCGACTCAAAGAAAGATATCAGAGCCAGGTGGTTCCCGCCCTTACCAAACACTTTGGTTACAAAAACCCTCATCAGGTACCAAAGCTGGTAAAAATCGTGGTAAGCATGGGCGTGGGAGATGCCACTCAAAATAAAGCTATCCTGGATAATGCGGTGAAAGATATGGAACAGATCACCGGGCGTAAGCCATTGGTGACCAAAGCCCGGAAATCCATATCCAATTTCAAACTGCGCCAGGGGATGCCAATCGGCTGTAAAGTAACCCTGCGGAATGAAGTGATGTATGAGTTTTACGATCGTCTTACCTCAATCACGATTCCCAGAATTCGTGACTTTCGCGGGATCAAAGCGAACTCCTTTGATGGCAGAGGAAACTTCTCCTTTGGCCTCAAAGAGCAGACCGTTTTTCCCGAGATCGAATATGACAAGGTGGATGCCATCCGCGGGATGAATATCACCATCGTAACTACTGCTCAAACCGACGAAGAATGCCGTCAGCTTTTACGTGAAATGGGCATGCCGTTCACCCGAGCTGAATAAGGAGATATTGTGGCCAAAAAATCATTGATTATCAAGCAACAAAGAACTCCCAAGTTCAAAGTAAGAAAGTACAACCGTTGCAAGATTTGCGGACGCCCGCGCGCTTATATGCGCCACTTTGGCATGTGCCGTCTCTGCTTCCGCAAGTATGCCGCCGAGGGGCAGATCCCCGGAATCACCAGAAGTAGCTGGTAAAACAAGGAGATATAAATGAGCGTATCTGATCCGATAGCTGATGCATTGACCAAGATCCGCAATGCATATCGTGCCGGACACTCACAAGTGATCGTAAACCATAGCAAAATTATCGAGGCATTGGTCAAGATCCTTGCTGAGGAAAACTTTGTAAATAGCTTTCAGGTATTAGACAAAGATCCGGAGCACAAATTTAATTACAAGCGTATATTGGTAATCCTGCGTTACACCAATGATGGACAACCCGTGATGTTAGGATTAGTAAGAGTTTCAAAACCCGGAAGACGTGTTTACGTCAAAGCGGACAAACTGCCCAGCGTGTATAACAATACCGGCTGCGCCCTCATCTCAACCAGTTCTGGTGTGATGGTGGATCGCGATGCCCGGCTCAATCACGTCGGCGGCGAGTATGTCTGTCGTGTTTGGTAGGAGGTAGTTATGTCCCGCATAGGAAAAGCACCTATCAAGCTTAGCTCCGATCTGAATGTAAAAATCGACGATAATACCATTACCGTGAAAGGCAAGCTGGGTGAACTCAGCTATTCCATCATGCCTGGCATGAGCCTGGAGCTGGAAGAAGGCCTGCTGACGGTCAAACGTGCTGATGACAGCAAAAATCAGCGCGCTGTCCATGGTCTGACTCGTGCCCTGATCCAGAATATGGTGACCGGTGTGTCCGAGGGTTACAAAAAGACCCTGCACATCTATGGCACCGGCTACAGTTCTGAAGTGGTGGGACCCTGGCTCAGACTTTCTTTGGGGTTCTCGCATGATATCCTTTTACGTGTGCCTCAGGGACTGAAAGTGGAAGCAAATCCTGTTCCCCGTTCCAGAGGTACCCGCAGTGATTTTACCAGCATTATCACTATTGAAGGCATCAACAAACAGATGGTTGGCCAGTTTGCCGCTGAAGTTCGTGGCTGTCGTCCTCCGGAAAACTACAAAGGTAAGGGTATTCGTTACAGTGACGAACACGTTACCATCAAAGCCGGAAAAGCCGGAAGCTAAGAAGAGGTAATGTAAAATGATAAAATCAGCTACAAAGATAAAGATTAACTTACGCGCCCGTCGCCGGGCAGCGATTCGCAAGAGCCTTACCGGCACCAGCGAACGCCCGCGCCTCGTGGTATTTCGTTCCAATAAAAACATCTACGCGCAGATTATCGATGACAGCAAGGGAATCACCCTGGCTTCGATGTCTTCCAAAGCCAAGGATTTTACCCAAGGTGAAGCCAAGACCAAGACTGAGATTAGTCACGAAGTTGGCCTGCAATTGGGAAAAAAGGCTCTGGATGCTGGAATTACAATCATCGCCTTTGATCGTGCCGGATACAAGTATCATGGTAGAGTGAAAGCTCTGGCCGATGGTGCCCGTAAAGCCGGGCTCGATTTCTAAACAGGAGGAAAGCTTGAATTATCAACACAATCAGAATCCCGAAGAAGAAAGATTGGTAGAGAAGATCATCGATACCAAGCGCGTGTCCAAAGTGGTAAAAGGTGGCCGTAATTTCTCCTTTTCCGCCATCGTGGTGGTAGGAGATAAAGCCGGCAACGTGGGAGTCGGCAGTGGTAAAGCCAATGAAATAGTGGATGCGATCCGCAAAGCCAAAGAAAAGGCTACCAAAAGCATGTTTCGCGTTCCCATCGTGAAAGGCACTGTGCCCCACGAGACTGTAGCCCGCTTTGGAGCCAGTCGTGTGATGATCAAACCAGCCTCTCCGGGTACCGGGGTGATCGCTGGAAATACTACCCGTGCGATCTTCGAAGCCGCCGGAATAGAGAACATCCTCTGCAAATCTCTGGGTTCAAACACCCCGACCAATGTGGTGAAAGCTACCGTCATTGGTCTGAAATCCATGCGTACCATTTCGGATATAGCCCGTCTGCGTAACAAGAGCATCGCTCAGATTACCGGGCAGGAGGAGAAATGAAGAAGCTGAAAGTTACCCTAATCCGCAGCACCATAAATCGTATTGAAGCTCACAAGCGGGTTGTCAAAGCTCTGGGTCTGGGCAAGCTTAATAGCAGCCGGATCCACGACGACAACCCAGTAATCCGTGGTATGATCAATAAGGTATCATACCTGCTCAAAGTAGAAGAAGTGCAGGGAGAATAACAATGTTGACACTTAGCAATCTTGGCAAACCTGCTGGCAGAAAGAACAGAAAGCGTCTGGGAAAAGGCCAGGGTTCGGGCTGGGGAAAACAGTCTGGACGCGGTCACAAAGGTAAGAAAGCCCGTTCTGGCGGCAACGTTCCCGCTGCATTTGAAGGCGGTCAGATGCCTTTGAATCGTCGTCTGCCCAAACGCGGATTTAAGAATATCTTCCGAGTGGGCTATCGCAGCCTCAATCTCTCACGTTTGGTGGGATTGGAAGATAGCGAATTTGACATCGCCAAGCTCGAACAAATGGGCTTGATCCCATCCAAAGGTCAAAAAGCTAAAGCTCCGGTAAAAGTACTTGCCGGAACTACTGAAGAATTCACCAAAGCTGTTCATATCAAAGCGAATGCATTCTCAAAAAACGCTAAAGCGCTCATCGAAAAGAACGGCGGCAAGGCGGAGGTAGTTTAACTTGCTTAAGACTATGACAAACATGTTCCGGGTTCCGGACCTGAAGAAAAAGATCCTGTTTACAGGGCTGTTTCTGGTGCTCTACCGGATGGGCAGTTTTGTGCCCATCCCCGGTGTGGATGCTGGCGCTCTACAGGCTTTCTTTGAGGGAGCCAGAGAAGGTGGAAACACCTTGTTTGGGCTACTCGATCTCTTCGTGGGTGGAAACTTCGAACGTGCATCGGTATTTGCCTTAGGAATCATGCCGTACATTACTGCGTCGATTGTGATGCAGCTAATGGGCAGTATCATCCCTTATTTTGAAAAGCTCCGCAAAGAAGGCGCGGAAGGCCAGAAGAAACTGAATCAGATCACCCGCTATGCAACGGTGGGATTGGCGGCTTTTAATGCCATCACCATCACCGTATGGCTCACCAATCTCTCAGGAGGGGTAGTGCCCTCTCCGGGATTGCTGTTTCAATTCACCGGTATTGTGACCCTGGTTACGGGCACGATGATTGTAATGTGGCTGGGTGAACAGATCACCGAGCATGGCATCGGCAATGGCATCTCTTTGATCATCTTTGCCGGCATCATTGCCCGTTATCCCGAAGGCTTTATCCGCATGTTTCAAAAGATCGGTGTCGAGCCTACCTATGCCTGGAAGGCTGTATTTGCCGTCCTGCTCATGGTAGCTGTAACCGCAGCTGTGATCTATGTGACCGAAGCCACCCGCAAGATACCGGTGCAATATGCCAAGCGCATTGTCGGCCGCAAAGTCTATGGCGGACAGAGTACCTATATCCCTCTCAGAGTAAACACAGCCGGTGTGATCCCCATCATCTTTGCCCAAAGCGTATTGATGTTTCCTGCTACCATCGCGGCATTTTTTGGTACAGGAGGAGGTTTCTGGGTGACCCTGCAACAGTGGTTATCTCCGGGTGCAGCTTTGTATACCATATTGTATGTAACTCTGATCATCTTCTTTGCCTATTTCTACACTGCCATCGTGCTAAATCCCACGGAGATGGCTGAGAATATGGTAAAATACGGTGGTCATATCCCCGGGAAAAAACCGGGTAAAAGGACTGCTGAATACATCAATTCCGTACTCACCCGCATCACTCTGCCCGGTGCAGTATTCTTTGCTTTCGTGGCACTGCTTCCCGAGATCATGAGTCACCGCTTTGATCTGCCATTTTATTTTGGCGGAACCGGTCTCATCATCGTGGTTGGTGTCGCGCTGGATACTTTGCAGCAGATTGAATCTCATCTGGTGATGCGTCATTATGACGGATTCATGAAAAAGGGTAAGCTGCGCGGACGCAACAGATAAGTATGATCTACCTGAAGTCACCCTCTGAGATCCGCAAGATACGTGTTGCATGCCAGGTTGTTGGTGAGCTGCTGGATACTCTTGGCACCATGATTACCCCGGGGATATCAACCCTGGAATTGGATCATTTTGCCGAGAATTTTATCCGGGATAGGGGAGGAAGGCCGGCCTTCAAGGGCTACAAAATTCCAGGCCTCAAACCTTTCCCTGGCACTCTGTGCACTTCGCTGAACAGTGGCATAGTCCACGGGATTCCTTCCAAAAAAGTGATCCTCAGAGCAGGTGATATCATCGGCATCGATGTTGGTGTGATCAAAGACGGATATTATGGAGACGCAGCCCGCACCTATGCGGTGGGCGAAATCAGTGAGCAAGCTGCCAGATTGATGGAAGTTACTCGCACTGCCCTGGCCAAAGGTATTCAGGCTGCAGTAGACGGAGCCCGGGTGGGAGATATCTCCCATGCTGTAGGATCCCATATTGCCAGTATGGGATACTATCCGGCAGATGATCTAACCGGACACGGAGTGGGGCGTGAGCTGCATGAAGAACCGCAGATCCCCAATTCCGGAAGAGCTGGCTATGGTCCCCGTTTACAAGCCGGGATGACGCTGGCGATCGAACCCATGGTAAACATTGGCACCAATCGCGTAATCGAAAAAGGCTGGGAGTTTTTTGTGGCAGATGGCAGTTTGTCTGCGCATTTTGAACACAGTATCCTGGTCACGAATGCCGAAGCAGAGATACTTACAAAAGCGTAAGGGAAGGAAGATTTATGAGTAAATCTGGAGTGATCGAAGTGGAAGGTGTGGTGACAGAAGCCCTTCCGAATACTACTTTTCGCGTAGAACTGGAAAATGGCCATGAGATCCTGGCTCATTCTTCCGGCAAAATGCGCATGCACTATATTAGAATCCTGCCGGGAGACAAGGTGAAGGTGGAGCTTTCTCCTTATGATCTCACTCGGGGCAGAATTACATACCGCTATAAATAAACCAGAGAATTGCCTTCAGATAAGAAGAGCAAGGAGCTAACAATGAAAGTCAAAGCATCAGTAAAGATAATCTGCAAAGATTGCAGAATAATCAAACGCAACGGCGTGATTCGCGTTATCTGCAGCTCAAACCCTAAACACAAGCAGAGACAGGGTTAAAAAAAGGAGGACCAACTTGGCACATATTGCAGGTATTGAAATTCCTAAGACAAAGCGGCTCTTCATTGGTCTTACCTATATCTATGGTATTGGTAGAAGCCGGGCCATCGAGATATGCCAGAAAGCCAATGTCGATTTCCAAAAGAAAGTCGCTGATCTTACTTTAGATGAAGAGAAAGTACTGCGTGATATCATCCAAAATGATTATATCGTGGAAGGTACTTTGAGAACCCAGATCGCCATGAACATCAAACGGCTCATGGAAATTGGCAGCTATCGCGGACTGCGTCACAAACGCGGTTTACCCGTGCGCGGACAACGGACACATACCAATGCCCGCACCCGCAAGGGTCCGCGTTCCAGTGCCATTAAGAAGAAGAAATAGGAGCGTAATTCATGGCTAAAAAAACCAGAATAAAGAAAAAACGCGTACGTCTTTCCTTTGATGAAGGATTGGTATTCGTGCATTCCAGCTTCAACAACACGATTATTACTCTCACCGACCGCTCCGGCAATGTATTGGCCTGGAGTTCCGGTGGTAAGATCGGATACAAAGGATCCCGCAAAAGCACTCCTTTTGCTGCGCAGATGGCTGCGGCCGAAGTAGCAAAGATCGCTATGGAAATGGGAATCCAGAAAGTTGGCGTGATCGTAAAAGGCCCCGGTGGAGGTAGAGAATCCTCTATCCGCGCCCTCAATGCTGCCGGCATCAAAGTAACCATGATCAAGGATGAGACTCCCATTCCACACAATGGCTGCCGTCCACCCAAGACCAGAAGGATATAAGGAGAAATCATGGCTAGATATACCGGACCCAAAGCAAAACTTTGTCGCAAATTTGGCGAAAACATCTTTGGTGCAAGCAAATACGACCGCATTCTCGGCAAACGTAAGTATCCTTCGGGACAGCATGGCCGCATGATGCGCCGCAAAACCTCTGATTATGGGATACACCTGAAAGAGAAACAAAAATTGCGCCTCACCTATTGCTTGATGGAAAAGCAGTTTAAGAATTACTTCGTGAAAGCAGCTAAGGCGACCGGAGTTACCGGCGACAACCTCATGCAGTTCCTCGAGCGCCGGCTGGACAACGTGGTCTATCGCCTGGGCTTTGCCGCTACCCGCATGCAGGCGCGTCAGTTTGTCAATCACGGCCACTTTATGGTCAATGGCAAAAAAGTAGATATCCCCTCTTTCCTCTGCAAAGAAGGCGATATCATCGAAGTGCGCGAAAAAAGCCGCAGCATGAAGATGATCGTAGATGCGCTTGATAGCTCTGAAACTACTTCACCTTTCAGCTGGTTAACCATAGATAAAGAAAATATGCGCGGTAGCTTTGATAGCATTCCAGCCGCAAGCGAGATACCAGTCTCTGTAGATCTGCGTCTCATCGTCGAATTCTACTCCAAGTAACCCCCACAGGAGTTTGATATGATGTATCTTGAACCCTTACAAATGCCTGATAGCGTGGAACAGGACAAAGAGTCCTACTCTCGCAATTACGGTAAATTCGAAATTGGCCCGCTGGAACCCGGATTTGGCACTACCATGGGTAATACCCTGCGTAGGATTCTGCTCTCATCCATCCAGGGCGCCGCAGTTCGCTTTGTGCGGATCGAAGGTTTGCATCACGAATTTACCCCGATTCCGGGTACCAATTCAGATTATCTGGATCTTATCCTCAGGATCAAACAACTCGTGATCGAATCCTCCACCGTAGAAGAAAGCACCATCGTACTGGAATCCAAAGGCAAAGGTGTAGTCACCGCCGGCATGATCCAGGAAAATGCTCACATCAAGATTATCAACAAAGACCTGTATCTACTGGAAGTGACCGAAGATATTGATCTGAAGATTGAAATGATCGTAGGCATCGGCCGCGGATATGTGTCCGCAGACCGCCAGAATCCGGAAGGTAAACAGCTGGGCTTTATCCCCATCGATAGCATTTATTCTCCGATTCTGAAGGTGAATTTCTCCGTGACCCATCAGCGTGTGAAGGAACGTATGAACTATGACCGGCTGATTCTGGAGATTCACTCAAATGGCGCTATCGAGCCCATGATCGCACTGTTTTTGGCTGCCAAAATCCTCAAAGATATGGCCGCCAAGATCAGCTTGTTTGAGACCGAGCCTGAATATATCCGAGACGTCGAGCTCGATCCTGATCTCGAGGAAAAAGAACGCATCCTGCGCATGAGCGTCAAGGAAATCGAACTCACTGTACGTGCCGCAAATTGCCTGGAAATGGCAAATATAAACACCATCGGTGAATTGGTCTCCAAGACCGAAGCAGAAATGCTGAAATTCCGCAATTTTGGGAAAAAATCCCTCGAAGAGATCGTACAAAAACTGAAAAAATATGATCTGGAACTGGGTATGGATGTGGATAGCATCTATCGCAAGATCAAGGAAGCCCGGAGCCGTGGCATCATTCCTGCCGAAGATATCCAGGAAGTGGAAGTCACAGAGGAAGCTGAAGAAAAAGCTCCCGCCAAACCCGAAAAAGCTGCTACCACGACCCCCCGAAAACCAGTACCAAAAAAGAAGGTGAAAAATGCGACATAGACTTGAAGGTAGAAAATTCGGACGTGAAACCGATGCCAGACGCCTGATGATGAGAAACCTCGTCAAATCCATGGTCGAACACGGTCAGATCCAAACCACTCTGGCCAAAGCCAAGGAAATGAGACGCTTTGTAGAACGCGTGGTGACCTACGGAAAGAACAATACCGTTCATTCCCGCAGACTCGCTTACAGCGTCCTGGGCGATCGTGATCTGGTCAAAAAACTCTTCGACGAAATAGCCCCGGCCTTTGCCGATCGCAATGGTGGCTATACCAGAGTGCTCAAAGCCGGTTTCCGTAAAGGCGACAACGCACCCATGGCTATCATCCAGTTTGTGGAAGAATCCACTATCAAAACCAAACAAGAAGATAGCATCACAACCGAAGACCTGAATAAATAAAACCTCATTGGTTTGAATATAAAAAACCGGTATCCTTGAGTGGTACCGGTTTTTTTGCTTAGAATTCGACACATCCCGTGTCGATGCGAGCTATCTTTCCCACTGGATTCGACAGATCCCGCGTCGGTGTGAGCTTACTTCAGTGGGAGGATGCGTCTTTCCAATATATCGCCAGAGTGAGCGCAAGACGCTCCTGCGGCGGCTTGACTATGAAGTGGTAGGGACATCAGTATATCGCTCTTGTTATCGCCACTAAGCTGCCCTGGTGTAGGTGGCATTTGAAAATGGTACAACTTGGCATTTGAAATTGGTACAGGAGTCCCAAAACTGGGTTCCAACAAAGAAAATTGGAGCTCAAAATGATAGGAGCAAAGATGTATCATACGATCCAAACCCTTAGAACTTTAGGGAAAAGCCAGCGTCAGATAGCTGCTGGACTGCTTACCCATGTTCTCTTCTTCTTGGTCGATATCATCGATATTCACCGAAACCAGAGCTTCAGGATTCATCCCGGGGACTTGTCGGATATTCCCTAAAGTCCGCTTTCCCAATAGCATCACTTGGGCAATACGCCTGCAAGGCGTATTGGTGGCGTATTGATGCCGTATTGGCAAAGGGGGAGAATGCACTTTTTTGCCCTGATGCACGGTCCCGCTAACGGCAATCGGGAAGATTAAGCTTGACATAAATGCATATATAATTAGTATGTATTTAGCTATTGTGAGCTTGGATCAGCTCAAAGCAAGCTCAAAAAGCAGCATTAAGATCCAGCCATACAGTAAGATAGCGAAAAATGACAGGATAAGGAGTTGAAAGATGGCGGTAAACACCAAGACAGAATATGCCTTGCGGGCTTTGATTGCGATAGCTCAAAATGGCCACCTTTCGGCCCAGAAGATTTGCGAGGCACAGCAATTGCCCAAAAAATACATCGAGCATTTGCTGGCGCTGTTGAAGGCAGCGAAAATGATCAATAGCAGTGTCGGTAGTACCGGGGGCTATGAACTGATCAGAAAGGCAGATCAGATCAGCTTTCAGGACATCCTGGATGCTGTGGAAGATAAATCCTATGCCACAGCCTGCACCTGCCACTCTGGTCAATATTGCCTGGGTTCAGAGTGCCACCTCACCCCGTTTTTCGGCGAGCTGGATCGCAAGCTGCGAGATGTTTTGGAATCATACACTTTGGAAGATATAATCAATATTTGGGAAAGGAAAGAATAATGAAAACCGGTTCAATCTACATGGACAATTGCGTCACCAGTCCCGTGGCTCCGGAAGTCTTGGAGTCCATGCTGCCCTATTTCAGTGAGAAGTTCTGGTTTCCCGGTAGCTTCATCAGCACCGGAGAAAGCACAAATGATGCCTTAGCCGGCTTTAGCCATACCATCGCCGCTGCGCTTGGCGCGCAGGATGATGAGATTCATTTCACATCCGGTGGCACCCTGGCAAACAACATTGCCATCAAGGGCCTGGCCAATGCTGCAAAACGAGGGCATATCATCTGTTCCCTGGTAGACTATCCGGATCTTCTGACCAATGCCGCATATCTGGAAAAACAAGGATTTGAGATCACTTATCTGGGAGCAGATAGTCAGGCGCGCATAGATTTGCAGGAGCTCAAGGCGGCGATCCGTCCGGATACTTTCCTCTTTATGACCACGATCGTAAATCATGTGGTGGGAACCATTCAGCCGCTAAAGGAGATTCACGAGATTCTTTCGGCTGCGGATCACAAGATCTATTTTCATGCAGATGCGGGGCAGGCTTTTGGCAAGATGCCGCTTTGGGTGGAGAACTATGGCATCGACACCATGGCGATCTCGGCGCACAAGCTACACGGTCCTCAGGGCATTGGAGCGTTGTATGTGCGCAAAGGTACCCGCTTGGGACAGGTGATACATGGAGTCAAGCGCGTGGATGGCCTGCAAACCGGAGCTTTGTCCATCGCCCTGATCGCCGGATTTGCCAAAGCGGTGGAGCTTACCTTTGCGGATCTGGATGGTAGTATCAGGCAATTGCGAGCCCTATCGGATTATCTACTCAAACAGCTACAGGAAAAGATAGATCATATCGAACTCAATGGCGCTCCAGGAGCTGGCCGTGCTCCGCACAACATCAATATCTCCATCGATTACATCGAAGGAGAGGCGATCACCATGATGCTGGATATGCATGGCATCACGGTGGCCACCGGCTCTGCTTGCGCCTCTCAGGGGCTCAAGGCAAACTACGTGCTGATGGCTATTGGCAAAAATCATGTGCAATCCCATGGCTCCATGAAATTCACGCTCAATCGCTACAATACCAGGGAAGATATCGATTTTGCCGTGGAACGTCTGGCTGAGATCACTGCGGAATTGCGTCAGCGCAGCCCTTTGTACAATGCAATGAAGAATCAGGAGAGATAAATGCAATACTCACAAAAAGTTTTGGACCACTTTATGCATCCCCACAACGTGGGAAAAATGGAAGACCCCGATGCCACAGCTACGGAAGGCAGCCCCTCCTGCGGGGATCAGGTAACCGTGTATCTCAAAGTAGATGAACAGAGCAAGCGGATAGAGGATATCAGCTTCTTATCCTATGGCTGTGCTTCCAATATTGCCACAGCCTCGATTATCACTGATCTGGCCAAAGGCAAGAGCCTGGAAGAAGCCAAAGCCATCACCTGGCGGGATGCCATGGAAGCCCTGGATGGCTTGCCTCCGGTGAAAGTTCACTGCTCTGTGCTGGCGGCAGATACGCTGCAGACTGCGATCTCAAACTATGAGATTGCCCATGGGCTCAAAGAAGTGCCAAATTTCAGCAAAGAGACCATCCTGGAAGAGCTCAAAAAGATTATCTATCCCAAGGTGGGAGAAGATATTGTCAGCCTGAAGATGGTCAAGTATGTAGGTTTTAGCGATGGCGAAGTGCTGATCGATATGAATATGCTGTCCTTTGATAGCTGGCGGGAAAACGTGGCCGAAGAGATTCATGAGCATCTGGAGAAATATCCGGAAGTAAAAAAGATCCAGATCAATTTCCCCTAAGCAAGCTCCAAAGCAGCGGCGAAGTGCTTTCATTGCGCTATGGCCCACGACTGGTTGCCAAAGCACTGCATAATCGGGTTTTGATCTCACTTGCAAAGGCTGGTAAAACCACAAGAGCTACTTTTTTCTTGCCATAATAATGCCTTTTCTAAATAATGGCGTCAGTGTAAATAAGAAAAGGAGGCTGGGATGATCCAATATTTCAAGGTAGCCGGACAAAGGTTTGTGCCTGCCATTACTCTGGAAGAGGCCTTTTGGGTGCATCTGGATAGCCCCAATGCTGAAGAAGTGAGCTCGGTGCTTGCCCGCTATGAGCTTCCTGAGGATTTTATCACAGATCTGCAGGATGCTGATGAAAACTCACGGATGGAGTATGACGATGATGCCATGCTCATCATCCTGCGGGTACCGCTCTACTATCGGCATCGCTCTGCCAGTGTATCATTTGCCACGGCGCCTTTGGGGATCATCGTGATCCCGGATCGGATCATCACGGTTTCTTTTTATGAAAGTGAGATACTCACCCAATATCTGGATGGCAAGCATCGTCCTTTCAATATCACTCAGCAGAGCTTCATCCTGGCGATCAATCTGCGTACAGCGATCTACTATTTGAAGTTTCTCAAAGAGATCAATCGGCGGACCGGGAATATCGAGAATGAATTGCACCAGTCCCTGCGCAACAAAGAGCTGATCCGCCTTTTGAGGATGGAGAAATCCCTGGTGTATTTTAACACCTCGCTGAAATCCAATGAGATCATCCTGGAGCGGATGCAGCGCTCGCGCTGGCTGCAAAATGATCCCGAGGCGGAAGACCTGATTGAAGACGTAATCATCGAAAACAAACAAGCCATCGAAATGGCCAATATCTACAGCAGCATCTTGAGCGGAATGATGGATGCTTTTGCTTCGGTGATCTCAAACAACCTGAATGTGGTGATGAAGTTTCTCACCTCGATCACCATCATCCTGGCCTTGCCCACTCTGATAGCCAGCATCTACGGCATGAACGTGGATCTGCCCCTGCAAAATACTCCCTATGCCTTTTTTGTGGTGATGGGGCTTTCGGCGGTGCTATCTGTGAGCCTGGTCTTGATTTTCATCCGCAAGAAGTACTTTTAGGAGAATACATGTATCTACTCAATGTAAGTGACCATTTTTCAGCAGCTCACCGACTCTGCGGTTATCAGGGAGCCTGCTCGCAATTGCACGGTCACAATTGGAAAGTGCGGGTTGGCATTGCCTGCGAGACCTTAGATGAGATCGGCATGGCGCTGGATTATGGCATCATCAAAGAGATTTTGGGCGAAATCCTGAATCAGCTGGATCACGAGTATCTGAACGAGCTTCCCTTGCTGGAAGGTCAAAATCCCACCTCCGAGAATCTGGCCCGCATCATCTATGATAAAATGGCGATAGGACTCAGGCCCCATCCGGCAGAGATCAAAGAAGTGGAAATCTATGAATCGGAGCGCAGCAGCGTAATCTACTCTCATGCTTAGACTAATTGATTCCTTTTACGTGAAAAGCGCGGTCGAGCCGGCGGACTATCCCGCTTCAGCATACCCCGAATTTGCCTTTGCCGGACGCAGCAATGTGGGCAAATCCACCCTGATCAATCTTCTGACCAATCATCATGGCCTGGCCAAGACATCCGGTACTCCCGGTAAGACCCGTCTGCTGAATTTCTTTTTGACTCGTTATAAGATTGATGACAGCGAAGATACGGGATTTTTGCAGCTTACTGATCTGCCGGGCTACGGTTTTGCTCAAGTGAGCCAAAAAGAGCAGGAAAAATGGCGCAAGATGGTAAACAAGTATTTCGAGCAGCGTTCGCAGCTGAGGGCTCTTTTTGTGCTGGTGGATATTCGTCATCCTGCAGACAAGAAGGACATCCAGATGCTGGAGATGTTGCGGCTCAGGGAGATTGACCACTGTGTGATCGCCACCAAAGCGGATAAGATTCCCAAGACCAAACATAAGAAGGTCTTGCAGGAGCTATCCCGGGGGCTGGGCTTGGAAGCTGTGCCAATCTATCCTGTTTCTGCCCTCAAAAACACCGGCTTCGGCAAATTGACAGAGTTTTTGGAAAGCAGATTGTAAACCTGCAATATGCACGATCGCTTTGATATCATCGTAATCGGCGCTGGTCATGCCGGCATCGAAGCTGCTCTGGCAGCAGCGCGGCGGGGCGCCAATACCGCTCTGTTTACCATCAAGCTGGAAGCCATCGGCCGGATGAGCTGTAATCCTTCGATTGGTGGTCCGGCAAAGGGACATCTGGCCCGCGAAATCGACGCCCTGGGTGGAGAGATGGCGCGAGTGGCAGATCTTTCTGGCATTCACTTTCGCATGCTAAATCGTAGTAAGGGACCTGCCGTGTGGGCTCCCCGGGCGCAGAACGATCGGGCTCAATACTCGATCTTGATGCGGGAAGCGGTGGAAACTTGCCCCAATCTGCGCTTAATCGAAGCTAATATCAGCTCTTTGCTAATCCAAGCTGGCAAGCTTGCAGGCTGCATCAGTGAGATTGGCCGCGAATACTATGCTCCCAAGGTGATCATTGCCAGTGGCACTTTTTTGGGTGGGCGCATCCACATTGGCAACAAAAACTACAAAGGTGGACGCAGTGGAGAGCCTTCCTCGGATGAGCTTTCGCATGCTTTGGCAGAGCTGGGACTCAAGGTGCTGAGATTCAAGACCGGGACCCCGCCGCGGGTGGATCTAAATTCCCTGGATTACTCCAGGCTGGAGGCTCAAGCCGGTGATTGCGATCCCTCCGGCTTCTCGTTTTATCGCAATATCCCTTTGCGCAATCAGGCCCACTGCTATCTTACCCGCACCACCACAGCCACGCATGACATCATCCAGGCCAATATTCATCACTCGGCTCTGTATGGCGGCATCATCAAAGGCATTGGACCTCGCTACTGCCCTTCCATAGAAGACAAGATCGTCAAGTTTCCGGATCGTGAGAGTCATCAGATCTTCATCGAACCCGAAGGTCTGCACACCTCTGAAGGCTATGTAAACGGGATATCCACTTCCCTGCCGGCCAGGATTCAAGAAGAGATCGTGCACAGCATCCCTGGCTTGGAGCAGGCTCGCATCATGCGCTATGCCTATGCCATTGAATATGATTATGTGGATCCTTCCGAGATCTATCCCTCCCTGGAGTGCAAACAAATCCCGGGGCTATATCTGGCGGGGCAGATCAATGGCACTTCGGGCTATGAAGAGGCTGCAGCCCAAGGGATAATGGCAGGAATCAATGCCAGCCTGGCTTTGGAAGCCAAAGACCCCGTCATCCTATCCCGAAGCAGAGCTTACATCGGGGTTTTGATCGACGACCTGGTGAGCTGTGGCACCAATGAGCCTTACCGGATGTTTACTTCCAGAGCCGAATACCGGCTGCTGCTCAGACAGGACAATGCCGATGAAAGGCTGATGCCTCTGGGATATGAGCTGGGTCTGGTCTCAGATCAGCGTTGGCAGAGCTATCAAAGCATGCTGCAGATCAAAGAGCGGGAGCTGCACTATCTGAACCATCACAATAGCAGCAAGCATCCCGAACTCAAAGAGCCAACCAGATTTGCCCAATTGCTCAAGCGACCGGATCTAAGCCTGGAAGATCTGCAAAAATATGGTTATCGGATCGCCGCAGATTTTACTCCTGAGATCAGGAGGCGGGTAGAGCTGGAAATCAAATATTCCGGATATCTGATGCGCATGCACGAAGAGCTGAAGCGACACCAAAAAGCCGAGGATTACCAGATCCCTGCAGATGTCGATTACTTTCAAATCCAAAGCCTGGCCTGGGAAGCGCGCGAAAAACTGGCTAAGATCAAGCCACTGAATATCGCACAGGCGATGCGCATTCCCGGGGTGAACTATACCGACACTTCAGCCCTCTTGATCTGGCTGAAAAAGCACCATAACAAGGCAGGGGAAGAATAAGACCCTCTGCCGGGGAGACGCTATGATAAAACGTTATGCTGTAATCCCGGCTCGCTATGCCTCCAGTCGCTTTCCCGGAAAACCTCTGGCTTTGCTGGATGGCAAACCCATCCTCAGGCATGTGTATGAGCGCGTGCAAGGCAGCGAGCTTTTCGCCGAAGTCATCATCGCCACAGATGATCTCCGCATTTCCGCGATGGCTCAGGATTTTGGCGCCACCGTGGTTCTGACCGATGGCGAGTTGCCCAGTGGCACAGATCGCATCGCAGCGGTAGCCGAGACTCTGGAACCCGATAGCATTATTCTCAATGTTCAGGGAGATGAGCCGCTGATTACCGGGGAAGCTCTATCCATCTTACTCTCTGCTTTTGATGATCCGGAGGTGAAGATGGCGAGCCTGATGACCGTTATCACCGAGCTCTCAGAGCTCTCCAATCCCAATATCGTCAAGGTGGTGACTGATGCCCAAAACGATGCCTTGTATTTTTCCCGCAGCCCCATTCCCTTTGATCGGGATCAGGATGGGCTACCGGAGTACTATAGGCATATAGGAGTCTATGGCTTCAGGCACCAGGTTCTGATGGATTTTGTCAAGCTCCCCCGGGGACGCTATGAGCAGATCGAGAAGCTGGAACAACTCCGGGCGCTGGAATACGGCATCCGCATCCGCATGTGCAAGACAGACTATCAGGGACTGGGGGTCGATACTCCGCAGGATCTGGAAAAGCTTTCCCAACAAAATCCATAGGATATCACATGAAAAGAATTACTTTTTTCCTGCAAATCTGCAGTCTGCTGTTCCTGGCTGCCTGCTCCTCAAATCTGAGAATCTTGCATACAAACGACTCTCACGCTGCCTATGAGCCTTCCCGCGCTGGTCTGGGTGGCTATCTGGCTCTGGAATACCATCTTGAGCAAAGCAGGGCAGAAACAAGCCCCTCGCTCTATCTGGATGCCGGAGATATGCAGACCGGATCCATCTTTTCTTCGATGGAATATGAGGGATTGCAGGGTGGAGCGGTATTGGAAGTCTTTGGCCGCCTGGGTGTGGAGGCTTCCACCCCCGGAAACCATGAATTTGACCTCAGCTATGCCCATGCCAAAGCTCTGGTAGAGCGTGCTCCTTTCCCATATTATAGTGCTAATCTTCTGGACGATGATGGCTCCAGTTTTGCCGATGCTGCTTATGGTATCTTTGAGAAGGACGGACTCAAGATTGGCGTGATCGGCCTCACCATCGAGAGCCTGCCCGAGCGGGTCAAACCCGAAAATGTAGCCCCGATCACCATCCTGCCTTACAAAGAGGCAATCGACAGGGTGATCGAAGCGGTGGATCAAGCCAGCGATCTCATCATCCTGCTTACGCACAATGGCTGGGAAGCGGATAGTCTCCTGGCCACACAGCTGGATGATCGAGTGGATATCATCGTGGGCGGACATTCCCATCTTGCCATCACCGAGCCGGTGCAGATCAATGGGATCTACATGCTCTCTGCGGGCAGCCATCTGCAATACCTGGGAGTGGCTGATCTCAGGGTAAGAGCTGATCGCATCACAAAGTTTACCAGCCATCTGAGGCCGCTTAATCAGCCACCGTCAGAATATCAGAGCTCGCTAAAACCGTTTTTGGAAGATACCATCGGCGAGCTGGAGCGCAGCCTCAGCCAGGAGGCGGGCATCTTGCCCTATCCCTTTGAGGTGAATAAGTTTCAGATCACCCAGGGCTCATTTTGGATTGCCAATGCGCTGTTGGCAGCATACCCTCAAGCTGATCTTGCCATGATCAACAACGGCGGGCTGCGCAAACATCTGCCTGCGGGAGCTGTCACCCTGCGGGATCTGCATGAATACATCCCCTTCGGCAATACCGTGGCTTTCTTTTCCTGCTATGGCAGAGACATCCTCAGGGCGCAGGAAAAGAACTATCAGATTGCTGCCGAAAAACCCTATGATATCATCAGCGTGAGCAGTCCTTCCTGGTTTGCGGAACCAAGCTCAGATTTTATGATTGGCGCTGAAAAGCTGCAGCCGGATCAGTTGTATCGGGTGGTGACGCATGATTATATCATCAGCCAATGGGATAAATACTTGGGCTTCAAACCTCTGGATGTAGATGAAGCCGGAGATCTCTTTCTGGATGCCATCATCGGGCAAGTAAAACAGCAGTTTGGCGCCAAAGACTGAGCATCCTTGCCCATCGCCGAAACTATGCTGCATCCTCCATTGCATTGCAATACCACTACGCTACCAATACAGCTGTGACCCGTATTGGTACCGTAGTGGTATGGGGCGAGAGAAGAATCAAGCAAGCTCTGAGCAGGGTCTTTTCAAACGATTTGGATCAGCCCGAAGTAGTAGCAGAAGGTGGAGCAGGATTGTTGTTCCCGCTCCACTTCAAGCTATCACGAGTTGTGAAATGTGCGATGCTTAGTGTTCCTTGTTTTGAAATCTTGATTTTGATACCGGTGGACTGGCCGGAGGCACTGCAGATTCCCGTTCGATTTCTTTGCAAGCAACGATGCGATAGAATTTTTTGCCGGCAATGGTGGGATCAGTCCAAGGTGGTGTTATGACGTTTTGGGCGAGGACATTCCAATCTTCAAAGGGAATATCGGGATCGGTAGAACAATAGATCTTGTAGCTATCAGCTCCGGGGACTTCATCCCAGATTAGGGAGATTTGCCCATCTTGCAGAGTGAGCCGGAGGTTTTTTGGCACATCAAGTCCCAGCGAGGGCAGCTGCAGGATGTAAGGTTGATTTGGATTGCCCAGGACCTGGTTGTTTACAAAGCTTAGAGTGGCGGGGATTTCAACTTCGGTGCCGGAAGTGGGGAAATAGGCTTTAAAACTCAGATCCTCACCCGACGTATTGGCATACACGGTAAGAAAATACATCGGCTGTCCCCAAACTTCAATTGCCTCGGCAATACCACGGCATTCATCATCGACAAAGGCTCCCAAGACAATTTCTTGATCTGAAATCTGTCCCTCATGGTGCAAGACTGAGGTGATGTTTGCCGAGTATTCAAAAGCCAGCGGATTGAGCTCCCAGCCGGGAATTTCAGGAAGGGGTTCGGGATCACGCAGATGCCTGAATCCCCGTGGTATCTGATAATCCGGATATGTGAATGAGCCGGATTCCGCAGTTTTCAGCATGTAACCTTCTCCGGGATTCATAAACAGCAGTGAGCCGATCCATCCAGTTCCACTGATGTATTGAGCAAATGCGTGTTGGCTCTTGATTACATCTCCAGAGCTGAGGTTTGTGACATTACCCAAAGCTTCCCCTACGCTGATACTGACATGGGGGATGTAGCTAATCCAGTTCCATCCGCTGCCATAGTCGACATCGGAGTAATCAGGATCCTCCAATGCTCCGGTGAGAACCAAGTGATCAGAGGCAGCAAGCTTGATTTTGTACATGCCGAGGGTAGATATCTCGCTGAGCGTACCCAGCCATCCGCTTCCGCTCGTATATTGTGCATACTGGGTCTGGCTTTTAATCAGGTCATTGTTTGCCGGAGATAAGCTGGTGAGCACGCTATCTACGATCATTGAGCTGCTATTGAGCAAGTTTGTAGAGATCCAGCTCCAGCCATTTGAGAGAGGACGTTCCTGGATGAGCTGTTCTGTGGGATGAATTGCTTCAGGAGTGATGGGAGTGCCATAATTTGCCCCAGAGAGAAAGACATACTCCTCTTGCACTCCGAAGTAATCCTTACACGATGATGCATCCCAGATTCTCAGGACAATTTCCTCACCATATTCCACATTGCTATGTATAGTCAGGAAAAACTGATAACTTCCTTCCAGCAAGTCCACATACTGGATGTTTGTTACTCCCCGGCATTCGTACTCGCCGGAATCATTCATGATAAATGCACCAATGATGTCGTTTTGATCCTCAGAAACCACTTCCTCGATCACGATTTGTCCGATAATGCTCATTGTATGATCATAGTTGAAACTGAGTTCGGAAGTCCATTGGGGAGGATCGGCAAGTACACTCACTGCCAGGATCAGCGGCTCCCTGCCCAAGCCAGGGATATCTGCATAAAGGGTTTCCTGGAAGGCTCCAAAGCCAAGCTGGGAAGTGATGCTAAAGCTGATGGTTTGATCATCAAGCGGCATCAGAGTGCCGGACATGGGATTGGCAGTAAGCCATCCGGGAAGGTCAGTCAAGTTGAAGGAGGATAACTGCCCTCCTGAATTGATCAGTTTGGCGGTAAATGTGTATGATTGTCCCAAAGCTTTGATGATTTCGATCTTACTGGTCTGCCAATAGACGGGGTTGGCATTGACATAGAACTCCCAGGTCAGTTCATCTTCCATGGAGTTGCCGTAGAGATCGGTGATCCCGGAAACGCTTACACTCAGAGTTTTGTTTTCCAGCCAGTAGTTTTCCACATTTGGTACTACGGTTATATAGTTTGAATATGAAGCTACTGTGCAATCTATGATCAAGGCTTCGCCTACTACACCCATGACCACAGAATCGGGCAGGATGGAATTGGGATCGATGTCCTCAGAAAAATGCAAGGCAATAATGTCTCCCAGATGCAATATGCCATCAGAAGGTTGGGGTAAGCCAACAACTTCCGGTCCATAGCGATCGATTACACCGGATAGAGACTCTGAATACCAGTTTGCCTGGATTTCATCTGTGGTGACGGCTCGGATCTGGTACCTGCCATCCGAGAGCGAAGATACATCCCAAGAGGCAGTGTAGTAGCTGGGATGCAGTTCCAGGCTATCTCTGGGGATTTCCATGGCAGGAAACCAGGTCGCACCGGAAAGAGCTTTGTATTGGATCAAGATGGAGCTGAAGTCAGGCTTGCTGAGATCATAGTTCCTTAGCAAGATGTCCAGCTGATTGTTGCTTACCTGATTTACGATCCAGTTATCCTGCGGGGCAGCGATGGTAACCCGGCTATATGGAGCTTCCCAATAGATATTGAAGGACTTGTAGACATTGAAATAATGTCCTTCCGGTCCATCATAACCACGGTCACCATCAGCATAAAACTCCAGGGTGAGACCCTCCAGCTCATAACCGATTATTCCCGGTTCCACCGTCATGACAGCAGTTACAGTCTCGCCACCCTCCAGATCAAATGCCATCCTGCTCGAGAGGGTTACACCGTTTACTTGCACAGTTGCGCCAGTGGTATTGGTGGCATGCAATGTCTCCAGATAATACCTTCTGGGTTCGTTGGTCTGGCTGGTGTTGGTGAGGTAGAGGAGGAAAACTGCAGGTTGATCATCGGGGATATTGCTGGCAGTATAGGAATTGGCGGTCATCATCACGCCGTTGCGGGGCTGGGTATTGGGCTCCCAGGGACAGGAGGATGCCCCGGAAAGGAGGTTAAACACGGGGGTTCCATAGACGGGATCCTTCTTTACATCCAAGCTGAAGTAATCTGCATTGAAGGTGAGATCAGATGCTTCATCATCATCAGCCAAAGTGAAAGATGTGGTGGTGGTTTGAGTGTTTGTGTCAGTTTCGGAATTTCCCATTACCATT
This sequence comes from uncultured Candidatus Cloacimonadota bacterium, assembly GCA_964501025.1. Taxonomy (GTDB): domain Bacteria; phylum Cloacimonadota; class Cloacimonadia; order Cloacimonadales; family Cloacimonadaceae; genus UBA5456. Next base: position 27,366 of record CAZCRD010000057.1, read on the forward strand.
TGGGTGCGAAACTTGTATCCTCCTTGTGCTCCGGTGCCATCAACAATGAATCCAATCTCCACGCCAAATTCATGACTAACAGTAGTTTCAAACTCAATTGTGTTTGATTCTTCAAGGGTATTTTCTTCTTCGTATGTGTATCCGGCTCCTGCATTGAACGATACATTAGCTGTGTGATTTGGGTTTTCAATGGCATTTTCTTTATTACTTTGGTTTTGATCCAGATAGGATTGCCACAGATTAGCGGAAGTAGTATCTCCAATCGCCAGGTTGTTTGGGATGACTGTGTTTTCGATTTGTGAAGCAGTGTATAAATACATTGTATCAAAGCCATTGGGGGTCACCATAATATCGGAATCAAGATTCGCTGATTGAGTGTCATCATCCCAGGCGAGAATTTTGGTAACACCCCAGATTAGATTCACTGCTCCACCGATAAACAGGTCTGCTCCATCACCAATGATGTCACTGGAATCAGAAGTCCTGTATTCAGTGTTTGTCGAAAGAGTATAGGTCTGCTCTTGACTGTCGGATTGGCTGGCAGAGATGTTCATATCATAGGATAAATCAAAGATATACTCCCATTGTGTGCCGACACTGAAGAACATGGTGCCAACCTCTGTCTTAAACTCATGTCCGGCATGTATGGTGTCAAATTGATTGTGTGCATCATCCTTACACACTTTTGTGCTTAAAGTCCATGAATAAGAGTCACTTTCACCAAATGAGCTGAAGCTGTTGTCTCCGGGAGGATCATGCAGAATCAGGAATGGAACCTGGGGAGAGACTGTGGCATAGGTGCTTTCAGTAGGCTTGACCCCTTGAGTAAGACACCACTGTGGACAGGAGACAGTCCTGCCTGATTGACCATCAAATATAGTGACCTCTATCATCTTCTGATACTGTCTTTCGTAGCCACTGTTTATGTTTGGCAGATAGGGTGCAAAGTTGTATTCAAACTCAGTGTCTCCGCCAAAGTTCCCCAGAAATGTCCTTGCGGGACCTACCTCATCCACGATTTCAATATCACACTCGCTTAGATAAGTAACTTGATTGGGATGATCGGCATAGCTATAATCTTCAATAGCCTGGAAACGAATCTGCACCCATTCATTTTGATTCACTACATAGAATTCGTTATCTGGATACTCAACAAAGTGCTTCAGATTCATGGTATCGGGCCATGCCACTTCGATCTGAAGAGGGGCGCGCCATTCGTATCTGAGGGTATCCAGAGTCTCGCCGGGATTGCGTATGTCCAGATATTGGGTTTTTAAGGATTGGAACTGGTCATCAATTACCAGGGCAAAAGGATCATTTGTCCCCGGATTGACAGTGACATTATACTCCAGGGGCGGGATATTGGAAACCATTATGCTTCCTGATGCCCAGTTTTGTCCCGTTACTTCTTTTGTGTACAGCCCATCCACAGAATTCAGCGATACATCAAAATCACCAATGGGATAGCTATCCTGTCCGCCCACTACATCCACCTGGACTTCAGTGCGAAAGACATTCTCGAAATCTATGTTTGAGCGGGGATAGGTCACAGTTCCCAGATTCCAGGTGCGATTGAAGGGATGATTGTTGTATTCCACAGAAACGATGCAGGCTGTACCATGCTCCACTTCCAGGACGTAGTATCCTTCAGCATTTGATTCCACCCGGGGTAAGGCAGGTGCACCGTTCAAATGGATCACTGCTCCCTCGACCGGTACAGCGGTATCCTGAAACTTAATGTGACCGGAGATGGGGATCATTGAGTTATCGGTAAAATTGACGTTATCGGCAGCTATGTTGCTATTGCTAAGGGTAATCAATCTTTGTTCCGGCTGGAATACATGGCCAGTCTTGGCTGGAGTGACGGCAAAGGTTGTGGCGCTGCCATAGGGGATCTGGGTGATCACATAGTCTCCCCATGCGTCAGTGATTGCGCCCAAGGCAATTCCCGGTTCCGCAGAAGACCAGGTGCAGTTTGTGGCACTGCCATTCACTGAGTTATTGGTAGCGTCATACACGCTGGTTCCGGTGCCTTCATTCATCGCCCAATATCCTTTTAGGCCGGGAGAGTCATAGGGCACCACGATGTGCATGGCATCTACCACTTGGGAGGAATCACGGGCAGCTTCCCAGAGGCGAAGATCATCCACATATCCGGTGATTCCGGCGGGAATGCTAAACCCTGCGGGATTGTAATTGCCAAAGATGTACTCGGCTGAAGAAGCAGCAATGATATCGTCCAGATACATCTGCACCTGGTTGTTGGTAAAGTCGTTCACAATGGCGATATGGTGCCAATCGGCATCGCACACGCTTACCGAGCTATCCTGTTGGGTCAGGGTATTTGCTCCATCCGTATATTGAACTATGCCATCGCCGTTGATTGTCAGGCTATGAGTGTCAGAATTGAACAGCGTGACATCCACGCTACTTGTGTTTACCCACAGCTCCAACGTAAAATTGGAATTCATTTCAGCATCCGGGTTGGGGATGTTTCCGGAAGATGAACTGCCGGCATTGAGGTGCAGGCAATGTCCCACAGAGGGATTGATGGATACCTTCACTCCCATTACCGGGTTGTTGTTCGAAGTCTTGATGTTTCCGGAAATGATCCCATTGGGTTTGATATAACCTTCGTCCGGGTATGAATCGCCGGATTCGCTGCTATAATAGGATTGAATCGTGTAAGTGTATATGGTCCCGGGAATCACGTTGTAATCCGAATAGGAATTGTATGTATCACTGAGGGTCTCGTAGTGAGCACCATTACGGTATATCTTAAAGCCGTTTATCGGTATGTTATACTCGGGGTTGAAATCCCATTCCAGACGGACATAGCCAGGATAGTCATTATTGCCATC
>CAZCRD010000058.1:0-13705 GCA_964501025.1 uncultured Candidatus Cloacimonadota bacterium
GCAGTTTTGGCGAGCTACGTTTGCTGTGGCAATTTTGAGAATGCCATCCCGCTGAGATAGCGACATCTTATCGAATGCTAACCCAAGCATGACCCGACACAAATTTTTCTGTGCAAAAGGAAACCGCCTCCTTGAGGCGGTTTCCTTTTGCACTATATGCTTTTTCTTTCCCTATTGCATTACGGCATCATTGCGCCACCATTACGCCTCACAGGCGCATTGCTGCCCTGATTGCAATGGGAAACAAAGGGATATTGCACTTACAACTCTTCGGAGATCACTACGCGCCATTCCACGCCATAGAGCCTGATCGTATCCCAACTGGCTTGTTTCAATACTTTTTCGGTATCTCCTACAGCTTCAAAGACATAATCTCCAGAGCCGCTTTTCTTTGCGGCAATCTCTTTACCCAGTTTGAGCAAGCTATCAAAGCCTTGGTAATGAGGATCTTTGAAGAGATTTTTTCCGATCTCAGGCCAATCCAGATCGTAGACTATCAAACCATCGGTCTGCATGATCCAGAGCTCGTGAGAATATGGGATATTTACATTCTTCAACAGCGGTTCGACCATAAATACGGGATTGATCAAAAGACTGATGGAGCCTGCCAGTTTTCCCTTTCTATCAAAAGCGGGGTAGGCCAGACTCACAGCCTGAAATCCTTCCACTGAGGGGAAAGCATTACTGAACACAGCTTTTTTGGTTTTGTGTAAAGTAGTGACATGAGCTTGATCGCTGATTTCTGTTCCCTCAAAGTTTTTGTATTCTTTGGGCTCGATATAGCGCATTTTGCCAGCCAAATCCACATAGGCGATTTCTACAATCGCGGGATTTCCTTGCAGCATTTCGCTCATCAAAGTGCGGATGCCTTCTTCAGAGGAAAAATCAGTCTTGATTTCACGCATGATTCTTAGCATATTGGCATCGAGCTTATCCCATGCTGCTTGAAGTTCAGAACCGAAGACCTTGAGCGAAAGATCAATCTGATCCTGGCTTTCCTGCCCTTCTTTTTTTACTAAAAACATCCACCAATCAAGGTTGGCAAGTTTTTGATAAAATCCCGTGCGGGTAGTATTTCCCAGCTTGTAGGCGATGCTGCCACTGCTGCTTCGCAGGGCAGTACTGATGGCATTTTGCATGGACTCGGGGGCTTGTGTAAGTGCATTCATAAAGATGTAATCCTGATCCTGATCCAGCATGGTGAGACCATCTGAACTGATCACAAACCAAGTGTAATCCAGGGGAACCATCAGTTCCCGATTGATCTTGCTATGCAATTCATCCAAAAAGATCGATGCTCCCAAGGCACCAGATACTTGTTCGCGATCAAAAATTGGAGCTGCCATCAAGCCGGATTTTTTGCCCGAAGAGCGGCTGTAGATCTCATATCCGAGTACCGGATTGCCCTGAAACAGAGACTCAAAGTAGCCCCGATTGCTGAGATTGAGATTGGTATAGCCCTTGTCTACGGTGTAGTAATTACCATTTGGCAATACATAGAAGTACACACCGGGGAGGCGGTATGAGAGCTCTTGCAATTTCCATGAGATGCCATCCCAATCTCCAGCCTTTGCTGCTGGACTTTCAGCCACCTGCTCCAATAGATGCAGAGTGTCCATGCACAATTGATCCAGATAACGTGCCCCGGCACGCACCGCCAGTCTTTGCATACTCTGTGTATCAGCAACAAGCTGAGAAAAAAGCAGCATAACTACGAGTAAAAAAAGTAATCTCTTCATTGGTTACATCCTTTTTTGTGTATTAAGTATCATGAATCAACTAAGATCTGAACAGTATGAAATAGTCAAGTAAATAATGCTATGATCCTGCAAAGCACCTTGACACAAAATGCAGGTTCAAAAATATCGATTCTAAGAAATAATGTCTGGAGAATGAAGCATGAATAAACACATAAAAGACTTTATGAGCTTTCTGGATCAGGGAAATTCCCGCTTTATGGCCAGTGCTCAGATCGGCAAGAGATTGGATGGTGCCGGCTTTGTAGAATTGAAGGAATGCGACAAATTTATATTGAAAAAGGGCAGTAAGTACTATATTCGTCGTATGGATACAGCGATTATTGCTTTTGTATTGGGCAGCAAAGCAGTATCTGAGACCGGTTTTGCCATGGCCTCCAGTCATATTGACAGTCCCTCACTGAAGCTCAAACCCGAAAGTATCAAAGTGGATAAAGACGTGTGTCGCATCGGGGTGGAAGTATATGGTGGACCCATCATTCATACCTGGGTGGATCGTGAACTAAGCATTTCCGGCAAAGTGATCATCAATAGCAAAGGCAAATACCAAAGTAAGCTCGTGGATCTGAAAAAGCCAATGGCGATCATCCCCAATGCAGCTATCCACGTCAACCGTGAGATCAACAAAGGCTTTGAGTATAACAAGCAAAACCACCTGCAGGCGATCCTCAGCGTGAGCAAGCACGAGGGTAATCCGCTCAAAGCTTTGCTTGCCAAAGAGCTCTCTGTCAATGAAGAAGCCATCTGTGAGATGGATCTATACCTGTATGATCCTCAACCTGCCAGCTTGGTCGGCATCGAAGATGAGCTCTTAGTAAGCGGCAGGCTGGATAATCTGGCCATGACTCACGCCATCCTGCAAGGCATCATCGCTGCAAAAAATCCGGCTCAGACTTCTGTGGCAGTGTTTTACGATCACGAAGAGGTCGGCAGTCAGAGCCCTCAAGGAGCTTTTTCCTCGCTGCTTACAGAATTGCTGGAGCGCATCACTCTGGCTCAAAGCACACTGCGGGAGGATTATTATCGAGCCTTGAGGAATTCTTATATGATCTCGGCTGATATGGCTCATGCTTTCCATCCTGCTTACCCCGAGAAGTATGATCCGGATTATAGCCCCAAGATGAATCAGGGTCCAGTGATCAAACGTAATGCCAATCTCAGGTATGCCTCCACCAGTGAGAGCAGCCTGCGCTTTGCTCAGCTTTGCGACAAAGCCAGGGTGAATCATCAGGAGTTTCTGGTGCGCAGCGATATGCCCTGTGGCAGCACTGTGGGTCCGGTGGTGGCAGCCACTCTGGGTATCCATACTGTGGATATCGGCAACCCGATGTGGGCCATGCACTCCATCCGCGAAACAGCGGGAGTGCAGGATCACCTGAATCTGATCAAGGTCTTGTCCCAATTCTTTTGCTAAAAATTAGAACAAAATAATAAACAGAGGTAAAGACATGTCAATCTTCAAACCCTTCAAAGCTGTGCGCCCTGTTCCGGAAAAAGCCCGGGATATCGCATCCCTGCCTTATGACGTGATGGATTCGGACGAAGCGCGCCTGGAAGTGCAGAAAAACCCCTTGAGTTTCATCCACGTGGAAAAACCGGAAGTGGATCTGCCCGAAGGCACCGATCTCTATGATCCGGCAGTATATGCCAAAGCCAAAGAGAATCTATATAAATACATCTCTGATGGTCATATGATTCAGGATCAAAAACCCATGTTTTATATCTATCGACAGAGGATGGACAACCAGGAACAATATGGCCTGGTTGGTCTCTGCTCGGTGGATGAGTATATGGATGGAACCATCAAGAAACATGAGCATACCCGTGCCGAAAAGGAAGCAGACCGCATCCGCCATGTGGATACTTGTGATGCGCATCCCTCACCAGTGTTTTTTGCCTATCCTCATAAGGAAGAGATAGATAGGGTGGTGGCAAAGGTGGTTGATAGCAGGAATCCGGTGTATGACTTTGTGGCAGACGATGGCATTGGTCACAGCCTGTGGCTGATGGAAGATCCCGAGGACATCCAGAGTATCCAAAGCAGCTTTGCCAAATTGCCAAATCTTTATGTAGCGGATGGACATCATCGTACCGCCAGTGCCGCCAAGGTCGGTCTTTTGCGCCGTGAGCAATATCCAGATTTTTCCGGAGAGGAAGAATTCAACTTCTTTATGACTGTGATCTTCCCGGACAATCAGCTCAAAATCTTTGATTACAACCGGGTGGTAAAAGATCTCAACGGCTTGAGTGTGATAGATTTTTTCAAAGCTGTAAACGAGAAATGGGACGTAATGGAAGTATCTGCCGGTGAACATTTTACTCCTTCACATCTGCATCAGATCAGTATGTATATCGATGGTAACTGGTACTATCTCACCCCCAAACCTGGAACCTGGAACGAAAACGATGTGGTGGAAAACCTTGATGTCTCGATCCTGCAGCACAATCTGCTCAATCCTATTCTGGGCATAGAAGATCCCCGAACCGACAAACGCATCGATTTTGTGGGCGGTATCAGAGGTCTGGGTGAATTGATGAAGAGAGTGGACAGTGGCCGGGAAAAGCTGGCCTTTGCCATGTATCCGACATCTATGGACGAACTAATTGGGATCGCCGATGCAGGAAAGATCATGCCCCCAAAATCCACCTGGTTTGAACCCAAACTGCGTAGCGGACTCTTTATCCATCTGCTGAAGTAATGAAATACCTGCTTATTAGCCTGGGTTGTTCCAAAAATCTGGTAGATAGCGAAAGATTCGCTGCCCTCATGCAATCCTATGGTCTCAAACGGACAGAGTATATAGATAAAGCGGACATCGTTCTGGTGAATAGCTGTGCTTTTCTTTGCTCTGCTCTGGCAGAATTGGATGACACCTTGTGCGAGATATTGCTCGAGACCAGAGGCAGAAAGATCAAGCTGATTGTTACTGGTTGTGTGACCAAGCGGGGATTTGAGGAATTTCAAGATCTTTTCCCCGAAGTGAATAAATGGGTAACACTCAAGGATTTTGAAGCTTTTGAGAAATACCTTACCCGCTATGTCTTACCCAAGGGAACACCCAAGAAACGTATGGCTGCTGGACAGCGGGTAAAACTGGAAGGCGGTCAGCATGTATATCTGAGAATAGCGGACGGTTGTGAAAACAACTGCAGCTATTGCACCATCCCCGAGATTCGCGGCAAGCTGGTGTCCGAGCCGATCGAGAAATTGGTGGCTGAAGCCACGGCTCTGCAAAAGAAAGGCCGGGAATTGGTGCTGATCGCACAAGATAGCTGTATGTATGGCACAGATCTCTATCAGGAAAAAGCCCTGCCCAGATTGATCGAAGCCTTGCACGAGATCCCCGGCTTTGATTGGATTCGCATCCTCTATCTGCATCCGGATCACTTTGAATATGAGTGGACCGAGCTGTGGAACAAGTATCCCAAGCTGCTTCCATATTTTGAGATCCCCATCCAGCACGTGAGTGATCGCATCATCCATTTGATGAATCGAAAAAAAGGATATGAGGAGCTCAAACATCTTTTCAATCACATCAAGAGTGAGGTGCCCAATGCGGTGTTTCGCACTACCCTGATGGTGGGCTACCCCACTGAGACCAAAAAGGAATTGCAGATGATTGACAGGTTTTTGGACGAAGTGGATATCCTGCACGCTGGCGTATTTGGTTATTCTCCGGAAAAAGAGGGGCCTGCGTACGAACCTCCGGAGGACTATAACTGGCAGAGAGTGGATAAACTTGAGGCTGAGCTTGCGGTCAAGATTGGCAAAGCCAAAGAACAAAAGATGCAGCGCTTTGTGGGCACAAAGCAGCAGGTGATTTTGGAAAGCTATGATCCCCGCATGGAAGCATATGTGGGGAGACTGTGGTTTCAAGCCCCTGAGATTGATGGTATAGTATATGTGCAGCATCTTGCTCCCGAAAGTCCTATACTTAGCGAAGTCGAGGTAGTGGATGCCCTGGGTGATGAACTCTGGTGCTTTGGTCCTGCCTTCTTTGATCTGAATAAAAAAGGAACTGATTCATGAAAAAGATAGCACTTACCGGCATCAAGCCAACCGGTATCCCACATATCGGGAATTTTCTGGGTGCGATCCAACCTGCACTCCAGCTCAGCGCAAGCTGCGAAGCCCGTTACTTCATTGCGGATTACCACGCTCTGAATAGCACCAAGGATCCTGAAGCGATCAGGACTATGACCATCGAGATTGCGGCGGCCTGGCTTGCTTGTGGATTGGATCCGCAGCAGGTGCTGTTTTATCGCCAGAGCGGAGTGCCCGAAACCTTTGAATTACTCACGATCCTGCTTGCCTTCACGCCCAAGGGTTTGATGAATCGCGCTCATGCTTACAAAGCCATGATCCAGGCTAATGCCGAGAGTGGTAAAGATCCTGATGATGGCGTCAATATGGGTTTGTACACCTATCCGGTCTTGATGGCAGCAGATATCCTGCTTTTTGATACCGATCTTGTCCCGGTGGGAAACGATCAGTTTCAGCATGTGGAAATGGCGGTGGATATTGCCCAGAGTTTCAATCACATCTATGGTACGCAGGCGATCAAGATTCCGCAGCCCGTGGCTCAGGAAAGCAGTAAGACCGTGGTGGGCCTGGATGGCAGAAAGATGAGTAAGAGCTATGGCAATATCATCCCGCTCTTTGCTTCACAAAAGCAATTACGCAAGCTGGTGATGAAGATCGTGACAAATTCGCAAAGCATCGAAGAACCCAAAGATCCCGATAGCTGCAATGTCTTTGCCCTTTACAAGGGCTTTGCCGGTAAAGAGCAGATCCAGGCACTCAGGGAAAGATATCTGGCTGGAGGCATGGGCTGGGGACATGCCAAGCAGGAGCTCTTTGAACTGATGAATGAAGTGCTCACGCCATATCGCACCCGCTATGAAGAGCTTATGCAAAATCAGGATTACATCCACCAGGTGCTGCGGGAAGGCTCAGAGCAGGCCAGAGCATTGGCTGCGCAAAAGATATCAAGCCTGAGAAAGATTGTCGGGATAGATTGAAGATGCTATCTGAGCACTTCTACCACAATATGGACAAACATTTGGCTACATAGGCAAGAGCCAACAAATGATCAAGCCCGTGGGTCAATACTCACGGGCTTTGAATTTGTTACTCGTATCTTAGGGCATCGATCAGGTTTAGATTAGCAGCCTTTTTGGCGGGATACCAGCCAAAGAAGATCCCGATTGCCATAGAGAAACTCACTGACAGGATTACCGACCACATTGTGACCACGATATTCCAGTTCATGGTGTTTCCCACAATTCTGGCTGCGGCAAAACCGAGTGCAATCCCCAGAAGGCCTCCCATGAAGCTGATGGCGACGGCTTCGATGATGAATTGGAGCAAGACATCACGTTTGCTGGCACCCACTGCCATGCGAATACCAATCTCTTTGATGCGTTCTGTAACGGACACCAGCATGATGTTCATGATGCCGATTCCTCCTACCAAAAGCGATATCCCCGCTATCGAGGCCAGCAGGATGGTCATAGTATTAGAAATGCTATTTGCCGTATCAGCCAGATCGGTCTGGGAGCTTACCACAAACTCCTCAGAAGTAGTGCCTCTATGCCGGGCTTGTAAGAGATCCATGATATCCTGTTGCACGATATGGATTGCATCGCGGCTATGGGCAGAGGCCAGGATCGACAATACTCTCCAGCGGTGCCCCAACAGTCTTTGAAACACAGTGGTGTATGGTGCGATCACAGTGTCGTCCTGATCATTGCCCATCACGCTTTGGCCTTTGGCTGTGAGTACTCCTCTCACGGTGAAGGGGATGTTGCGGATACGGATGATCTTGCCCACAGGGTCCACATCTCCAAAGAGATTGTCGGCCACAGTCTTTCCGAGCACACAGACTTTGGCACCATTTTCCACATCAGAAGGATAAAAGAGGTCTCCGTTTGAAGTCTGCATATCCCGGATCAAAAAGTAATCAGCATCCACTCCGGTAATACCGGTACGCCAGTTGTTTCCTTCAAACTTGAGCTGACCCCAGCTATTGTAAACCGGTGTAGCATAGAGCACGCCATCGAGCTGATTGCGGATGGCTTCGACGTCTTCGACCGTAAGGAGATTACCCCCTCCCGCAGCTTGGCGCACCGTAGATTGGCTAAAGTTTGAATATGCCATGATTACGTTTGTGCCCATGGAATTCACCTGATCTTCCACGATCATTTTGGCTCCTTGACCGATGGCAAGCATGGTAATCACTGCAGCCACACCGATAATGATGCCAAGCATGGTCAGAAAGGTTCTGGTTTTGTTGCGGGTGAGAGATTTTAAGGCAATTCTGATAATACCGAGGATCGACATTACTCTTCCTCCTCGTCATCGAGACGGGGCAGATTCAAGATATCCTCTATCGCTACCTTGGGATTGGGATTGCTGCGATCTGAGATGATCTTACCATCCCGAAATGTGATATGGCGATGCGCATATTGGGCGATATCATGTTCATGCGTAACGAGGATCACCGTTTTGCCCTGTGCATGCAGTTCTTGCAAGACCGCCATTACCTCGATGCTGGTACGCGTGTCCAGATTTCCGGTGGGTTCATCAGCGAGGATAAAGGAGGGATCATTGACGATGGCGCGGGCGATGGCGACCCTCTGTTGCTGACCCCCGGATAGCTGATTTGGGAAGTGCTTTGCCCGATCAGCAATGCCTACGATATCCAGGGCTTTCATGGCTTTTTCATGGCGCTGGTGCAAGCTGCATTTCTGGCAATACAGCAGAGGCAATTCCACGTTTTCCAGTGCGGTGGTTCGAGGTAGCAGATAGAAACTCTGAAACACATAACCGATTTTCTGATTGCGGATCACAGTGAGCTTGTCATCGCTCATATCATGCACAGCGATGCCATCAAGCAGGTAGGTGCCGGTAGTAGCTTTGTCCAGGCAGCCCAGGAGATTCATAAAAGTGGTCTTACCACTACCACTGGCGCCCATGATGGCGATAAAATTTCCCCGATGCACCTTTAGAGTCACGTGTCTGAGTGCATGCACATGGATGTCTCCCATTTCATAGGTCTTGGAAAGATCTTTGGTTTCCAGCAAGTAATCTGTCATCAGAAACGTCTCATACTGGGGCTTCCGGAATTTGCTGCTGCCTGTTTAGGATCCTTGTAAATCACTCCGGTTACCAGTTTGTCGTTTTCAGATACTCCCTCGATCAGTTCCACAAAGGCACCATCTGATACGCCGGTTCTTACCGCAACAGCTTGAGGCACATCATTCTTGAGTATCCAGACCACCGCTATACGGTTGGGTGATCCAGCCGGGACAGTTTCAAAGTCTGCTTTTCTTTTACCTGCAGGTCTTGAGCCCAGGCTGTCAGGATTTGCCTTGCTCACACTCGCTGCTTTTGCCATCATATCCTGAGTGGCTTTGCGACCAGCTGTGAGCATATCATCACTCCATTTCAGACCAAAGAGTTCCCAGAGTTCCTTGCTGGGTCTGAATCTGGTGGTGGTTTCAGGTAGACGCAGTACATCATCTTTGGCATTGATGATAAAGGTCACATTCGTAGTCATGCCGGGAAGCAGCTTGCGCTGTGGATTATCTGCATCAATGATTACATTGTATGTTACCACGTTTGAATCTGTAGTAGGATTCAGGCGGATCTGTTGCACGGTACCATAGAATTTCTGACTGGGATATGCATCCACAGAAAACTCCACTGGCAGGCCGAGGGTGATCTTACCAATATCCGCTTCATCGACTCCTGCGGTGATTTGCATGCGATCCAGATTGTTGGCGATCACAAATAGAGTGGGGGAGTTCAAGCTGGCTGCCACTGTCTGCCCTTCATCTACATCGCGGGATACGATTACCCCATCAATGGGACTGGTGATGTGAGCATTAGCGAGATTCTTTTCTGCTCTTTGCAGGCTGAGTCTGGCATTGGCTACGTTTTGCTGTGCGGTCTCATACTTAAATCTGGCTTTTGTAACCTCATATTCAGCAGTCATATCCTGCTCATACAATTCTGTGAGCAGGTCATAATCCAGCTTGGCATCTTGCATTGCGGTGATGGTTTTGGCCAAGTCTCCCCGTGATGCTTCCAGAGAGGTCATCAGAATCTCAGTATCGAGTTTGGCCAGCAGCTCGCCTTTTTGCACCTTATCATTGAAATCTTTGTACAGCTTCTCAATCTTGCCACTTACTTCTGTGCCAACATTTACCAATATATATGGGTTGAGAGACCCCGTAGCAGTTACCACTTCTCTGATCGTACCAAAAGAAGGGTTATCGGTTCTCCACTGGGGAGCATACTTAGCCTTCCGGTAATTGTTCCAAAGAACTATTGAGATTACGATTACCATCAGGATGATGATGTATTTGATGTATTTCTTCATGCTTTACCATTTTCCTAAGATTTGCTTTGAAAGCAGGAAGTTGATAGCTTCCTGATTTTTGATGATTTGATAGCGATTGGCATTGTATTCGATATCGGCTTCGATGTAATCTGTGCGGGTCCGATCCAGTTCCAATAGTTGAATCATGCCCAGGCGATAGCGTTCTTCTGCGATGCGGATCTGCTCTGTGGATTGTTCCAGGCGTTCACTATACAGCTCATCCAGACGCAGCAGATATTCCAGCTCTTGAGTAGCACTATCATATTCTCGCTTGCTTTGCTCGATCTGATCGCTGATGCTCAGCTCGGTCATCTGTTGATTGATCCTGGCGCGGGTTCCCGATTCTCGATTGGTAAAAAAGTTCCAGATCGAGTATGAGAGATTGAGGTTTACGCTATGCACGGTGTTATAGCTATCAAAATCAAAATCCGCTCCGCTTACTTGCCGTGAGTATCCATAGCCGAGCGAGACTCTGGGGAAGATTTCCAAAAAGTTTTGCGTGAGATTTATCTTATCGCTCTTGAGTTCTTGCTTGAGGATATTTATCTCATTCATATTGGCAGTAGAGAAGCTGGGGATTGCTTTATCGATCTCGAGCTCCAGCTCCGCGAGCGGGTAGCCCATGTCTTCCATCTGGATTAGCGCAAAAAGTCGGGATCTGGCATTGGCTATGGTATTCTCCAGCTGGATGAGGCTAATGCGTGAATTCATCACCGATATTTCGTTTTGTTTTACCTCAAAAGGTGTGGTCTTGCCCAGACGCAGCAGCACCTGACTCTGCTCCCACACCCGGTTTTGGATGGCAAGATTTTCTTCCAGAGCACTCTTGCGTTTGGCGGCAGAAAGAGCTTCGATGTAGGCAGAAAATACCTGATATGCATATGAACTATAATCCTGCTTCAGTCTCAGCCGGGCAGTATCAGTTTCCAAGCTGGCATAGCGGTAGTTAAAATATGCCGCATCATTGAGGCTGATGGTTTTGCTGATCTCAAAACCGGCAGAGCTGGTGAGCCCGCTATTGCCGGATAGTGGATCCAAATCCTGATTCAGACCAGCACTAAGATTGGCTTCCGGAGCCAGATTCCATTTTGCGCTACGCAACGAGCTTTGACTGCTGGTATTGGATAGCTCAGCTTTTTGGATCTGAAAGCTATTTTCCATACCGTATTCGATCAATTGATCCAGAGTATACACATTTGCTGCCATGATTACAGGTAGCAGCATGATCAGAATCAGATAGTGTTTCATATTTCCTCTTGCATTTTTTTGTGTTCCGGTTTGTATCATTTTACCATTATACATCATCAGAGTGGTTTTCCTGCATGAAAGATTGGGATTCATACAAAATATCCTGATATTGTGCAAAAGAAAAGGAAGTACAAAATTCGGCAAGGAAAATCCTTGCCCGGAATTGCTGGTTTTTTAAAATGGCTCCCTAAATGATAAAATAAATACAAAGGAGCTTATCATGGCTTATAATCTCAGAAACAGACACTTCCTCACCCTGATGGATTTCAGTCCCAAAGAGGTGAAATTCCTGCTTGATCTATCCCTGGATCTCAAAAAAGCAAAGTATGCCGGATGCGAGCAGCAAAGAATGAAAGGCAAAAACATCGCCCTGATCTTCGAAAAAGCCAGCACCAGAACCCGCTGCGCCTTTGAAGTGGCAGCCCTTGATCAAGGTGCTCATGTCACTTACCTGGGTCCTACCGGCAGCCAGATGGGCAAAAAAGAATCCATTGCCGATACCGCCAGAGTCCTGGGCAGAATGTATGATGGCATCGAATACCGTGGCTTTGGACAGGAAATCGTAGAAGATCTGGCAAAATACGCCGGTGTCCCAGTTTGGAATGGACTCACAGATCAAGATCATCCCACCCAGGTTTTGGCAGATTTTCTCACGGCCATGGAACATCTGAATAAACCTTGCAACGAAATGACTTTCGTCTATGCCGGTGATGGACGAAACAACGTGGCAAATGCCCTGATGATAGGCGCAGCCAAGACCGGTATGGATTTCAGGATTGTGGCACCAAAATCGCTTTTCCCGGAAAAGAAGCTGCTCAAACAATGCCAGGATGTAGCCAGGGAAACCGGTGCCAAACTCACCATGACCGATGATATCACAAAGGGTGTAAAGGGCGCCGACGTGATCTATACAGATGTCTGGGTCTCTATGGGCGAACCGGATAGCGTCTGGGAAAAAAGGATAAAACTGCTCAAACCATATCAGGTAAACACCCAAATGATGAAAAAAACAGGAAAAGCTCATACTCTATTTATGCACTGTCTGCCTGCATTCCATGATCTCAAGACCACTATCGGAAAAGAAATTAATGAGAAATTTGGCCTTACCGCTATGGAAGTAACGGATGAGGTCTTCGAAGGTCCCAATTCCGTAGTATTTGATGAAGCTGAAAACCGTATGCATACCATCAAAGCTGTGATGGTCGCTACGCTCGGGCAATAAACCTTCCAAAACACAAGATACAGACAGGACCTCCCACTTGGGAGGTCTTGCTTTTGGTGTAAAATGCGAGTGATGGTTCCGATCCAGGCTGTGCCTATCTGATGACAGTAAGCATCTCTAAAAGGTATTATCCACGTCTCAGGTTTCCGAAGCAGCATCAATGTAGTTCCCCTTTTTCATTTAATGTGGGCACAAAATTGTGCTCACATTCCCAATCGATCAAGTCACCTTTGACTCGACATCAAGTCCTGATACTCTCCTGATCAGGACTTGATCAGGACTGAAACCCGAGTTTATATCAAGATATATCCTGAGGCTACTATGCACAACGGGAAAACCCAAGCATCCTTCTTTTAGCAAGACTCAGCTCCCCCAAAAGTTAGCTCACATCGACACAGGATGTGTCGAATCCAGTGAGAAAACCTCTCCCCAGCAAAACAGGCCACCCACAGGATGGTAAACGTCCCCGTTTACCAAGTGGCGAAGCCACTTTCACCCGCAGCTCAAGCTTCAGTTATCACCAAAAATACTCCATCCGCTATCCAACTCTCTATGAGCCATATCTTTCATGTTATAAAAACATTAGACTATCCTGAATGCCCTCCTTGCCGGACTCAGGGACAGCTGCAGTGTTGAAATATTTCCTCATGCCGGATCAGTCTTAGAATTATCTTATCTTTCTCGCTTGACAGATTTTATAAAGTATCCATTAATGGACTTGCCATCGAAATATTGCGGTGACATAGATGAATGCTGATGGAGAAAGAAATGAGAGTATCAATCATGGGGATCGCTTTGGGGAAAATGCGAAACTCAATCCCCAAAATCTTATGTTGTTAATCCTGTATGAGAAGTATGCCTCGCTGGGCTTGGGTCTTGACAGCATGAAACACAATGCAAAAAAAGCTTGCGCGACTTATACCATAGCACTTTTAGCCATCTGTTTTTTTAGTGTCCCAAGTTATTCTCGGAATATGGAAAGCGATATACGCAGCCCCTTGATCAATGCCGGATGCCCCGAGATCGACGGTGTTCCTCAATTTGATCCCGATGGTACTCCTCCCGATATTGGAGCGATCTACTATCCGCAT
>CAZCRD010000059.1:0-5354 GCA_964501025.1 uncultured Candidatus Cloacimonadota bacterium
GCAAGCCCAGCTGGAGCTTTCTCCGCTCAGACAGCGAGGCTCGGACATCCTGCTGCTGGCAAAGCGCTTTCTGCAAAGCTATGGCCTGCAAAACAAGCAAGAAAAGCAGTTCAGTAAAGCGGCCGAGCACAAGCTGCTGAACTATCACTTTCCCGGCAATGTGCGTCAATTGCAAAACATCGTGAAGCTGGCATATATCAATAGCAGATCGGAATGGATCGCAGCCGAAGACATCCTCCTTCCGGATGCCACTGCTTCTCCTTGCCGCATTGAGATCCCGCCCCAAGGCATTGACCTGGATAATGAAGTGCTCCCCGCATACTATCAAGCAGCCTTGAAAGCATCAGGAAACAATGCCGCTGAAGCTGCCAGATTATTAGGCCTGAAACCGCATACTTTCAGAGCGAGAATAAGGAACCTCTCACTTAGTAAACATCATTACTCATGAAGTAAAGATAGTTACCGATTGATTCATCTGTAATGCTTGGAATTACCTATAATCCTTTTATTTGGAGGTGCTTAGTAAGTGGGGCATTATATGGATCGTGCATTGCATATTACTGAATCAGATTCATGAGGAGATTATAATGACAAGAGATAAGTTTACACAAGAAGTAGAAAAATTAGGACACGAAAATGACATATTATGCATAGATGTTTTATTGTCTTTATCTTCAGTTATTAGACATTCTGCCAATTATAAAGAAGCATCTCGGTCAATTGATCCTCTGATAGAGAAGTTTACTTATTTGCTTGAGCAAGACCCTCCTATATCGTCAGATAATTACAAGCGTCTTGCAGAATACGTTAACTATATAATGTCAGAGAGTAAGGCAATGTTTTTAAAAAACCTCAGTTTCGACAAAGATCATCTGGAGCTTCATCAGATTAGTCAGATCATCCAAGGCAAGGCTAAACTGGATGTATTAAATATGATCGCTCCTTATAAAATTGATTACTTGTGGTTCTATCCAGAGGTGCCTATAGAAGATTTTGACACGGTGATTGCAATCATCCCTAAGGTGTTCAGCTGCCTAAAGCAGATGTATCAATACTGTGAGAATGATCCGAATAATGTTGACGAGGACGAAAGCTTTTATTCCTTTGACGAACTATCCCCATTCGACTTGTATCGCTCTCTATTGGGAATTTTACCAAGTACTGATTCATCTCATTGGGATATTGATAAAGATTTAGGCTATTACTATACCATTGCCAACTCTGGAGCAACGACATACTATGACCTCTGGAAAAATCATGATTTTGGAAAGTTTATTGAACTATTAGACTGGGATAATGACTATTTTATCATTCCACTGAGATCTATACTGCATGACAACTCATCAAACAGCAAGATCATCGATACTGTGTCCAACCCCAGGTTAAAGACGCTTACAAAGCAGCATGAAACTCTTCAGAATATCAGGCAAATAATGATCAAGCGAGTACTGGAGAACGATGATGATGAAGATGGCTATTACTACAACCATGAAGTTGACATAGTAATGGAAAGAGTAAGCGTCCTTGAGGATATTATATCTTATCTCATTAGAAAATTAACTATTGAGATCCATGAAAGAGAAGAGGGTATAAAGCTAATTGAGCGCAACCGTATTCTATCAAATCTATCCCACAGCATCAAGAACATGCTGAAAGCAGTGATTGGTCCTTTGCAAACCCTCCGCGAGGAGATTCCGGAAAAAGCCGCGATCATTGACAATGCAATCAAGGGTGCCAATCTCATCCGGGAGATCGTGAATGCGATCAATCTTTCGTTCAAGACCACGATCGACGAATTGCAGTGGGATGTGCTGAATCCCGGAAAAGAGAGCATGAGCTTGCAGGATATGATTGCGGACAGCTTGAAATACTCCATCGGCAATATGTTTGATTTCCGCTATTTCCCCATCTATGCGGAAAACTACTTCCCGCGCCAGCTGATCAAAGCTGATTTTGAGGCCATCAAGCAGGAATGGAACCAAGCGCAGCAGTCGATTGATGCCGTACGGGATTTTTGTGATAAGCAGCTCTTCAAGCTGGAGCTGGATTTGGATGACTCCCGGGATTATCATGTGGGCAACGAAAAAAGCTCTGCCATCAAGCTGATGATCCTGTTCCAGGAAATGATCTTCAATGCTGTGAAATACACTTCTTTCATGCCCCATGATGAAAGGATTGTGCACATATCCTTGACCCGGCATGGTGCAAAGCTGCGGCTGCTGGTCAAAAACAGTTATTCCGACAAAGTGCGGGCCAAAACCACGGGAGTTGGTAAGCTGGTGATCGAAAACTTTGCTAAAGTCTTGGGTTGCGAGCCCAAGATCATCACCGAAGCTGAGACCTATTCCATCGAAATGGAATTTGACGACATCTGGAGGAAAGATGCCTAAGATCCTGTATATTGAGGACGAACTCACCAAGAACATCTCTACTATTCAGAAGCTTTTTGCCCCCGTTCTGAAGGACAAGCGGATCAACACGGAATTGAGCGAACTGGAGAGCAGCGATCGCTTTTATGCGGAAGACGTGATCAAGGCTTGCCGCTATTGCAGCGAATTGGACGTGGTGCACAGCTTCCCCCTGGCAGTGGAAAAGGTGCTTTCCTATCACAAATCCTATGATCTCATCATAATAGATCGCAATCTTAGCTTGCATGGCTATGATGATCAACTGCAAGAGCTATCAAGCATGATCATAGAGGCTTGGCCTCAGTTCCATGCAGACAGACTGCTGGATTATTTTGAGCGCGAGGGAGATCTCTTACTGCTCCTGCTGATGCGAATAAATCCGGACTATAAGGACAAAACCTACTATCTGACCGCAAATGCCAGTGACGCGCTGCGGGGCTCATCCGAGCTGCAAACCATGCTGGATATGAATAGCTTTGCAGATCAGCACATCATCGAAAAGGGTTCCACCGCGGAACAAAGGATCTGCGATATTCTGAAGGACATGAAAGCTTTTCGGATCCAGAATAGCTACCGGACTCACTGCGATATACTCCGGGCAAGATTGAGCGAAGAGGATGTGAACCAATTCGTAAAGATGGTGGGCTATCACATGGCAGACAAAAAAAGTGAGTTTCTCTTTGCTTTGCGGAACCTGCTGGATAATCTGCTGCACCATATCGCATATCAGATCGGCGAACTGGACGCGGGTTATTGGAACGATAAGAATAAGAAACAGCTGCAAGCCAAGTCCTTCATCAAAGGCTTCAAAGAGGGCAGCTCGTTTGTTGGCTTACCCGGCACCGATCAGAGATATCACATCGGCTACAATTCCATCATCCGCAATGCCTGTCTGTCCATCTTTGAGATCAGCAGCGATTGCGGCATCCATGAATTGAGCAAAGCCATTGATATCGAGAGTCTGAGCACGGCAAGCCTGTCCAAACACACGATGCAGTCACTTCTCAGCCAGATCTGTGACGTCATCATCTGGTACGATGTGGCAATGGCCATCCTGGCCGCAAGATAGCGCGGCTTGCGAGATCACTTCTTCAGTTTGGTGATTGCTCCCAAGAGCTCATCCGGGCTCAGATAGTGGTATGCGATGTGGTAATCCGGGTATTGCCGACGGAGTTTTTCTGATTTTTTGACCAGCTGTTCTTTCCGGATGTTTTTGCTTTGCATTTTTACTTCAGCCAGGACCATCAGCTTTTTCGCATCGTTGATGGCCACGATATCTATCTCGTTGTGGAAGCCGCTTTCCCAATAGGAACCGATGATATTGTATTCACCGCTTTGCTGATAGATGTCAGCATAGAGCCGTTCCAGCCAGTATCCGGCAAACTGCGGATAGTTTTCCGCAAACCGCTGTTTCAGATACTCCATGTTTGAGCTTTCGATGGCACTGCGATAGCGGTAAAAGAAGGCAAACCAGAAGGCCAGAAAAGGATCATGCAGTTTGTATTTCACCGATCTGCTGCCCTTTTTGGCATTCACGGGTCGGTATTGGGAAATGAGCTTATAGTCGTTTTCCAGACGATCCAAATATCCCCCTACGCTGCTTTCCATGATCGACTCCATCTCAACGCGTGAGTTTTTCCCTCCCGCAATCAGCTCCAAGATGGAAAAATACACTCCGTAATCTCGGCCAAATTCCTCTATCAGAAGGTGTTTGCCTTCGTCGGCAAATACTGAATAAGGTGAGAAGATCAGATCAATCGCCCGATCCTTTGCCAGGGCATTGTTGTCGCGCAGGATTTCCAGATAACGCGGCACTGCTCCACTCAGAATGTAGCAGGCCAAAAGGTTCTCCGCCGAATAGGCAGCTTCCTCTTCCAGGATTTCTGCCAGGGTGCTGATGGGAAAGGCTTTAAGATTGATCAGCAGATCTGCCCGGCCATATAGCGGCTGTCCATAATCTAGAAAAATCCGGTGCATCATCGAATATACCGAACCGGAAACGATGAGATGCAGATGGCTGCCTTCTTTACGCTTGTCCCAGAGGTTTTGGAACTCCGCAAAAAAGGCAGGATTGACCTGCAAGAGCTCCTGAAACTCGTCAATCACGACAATCAATTCCCGCTGTGCGCCAAGGTCAAAGAGCAGACTGAAGATATCGATCAAACGGGTGATTCTGCCGTAGGCAGGCAGCATTCCCAAGTCCATGATATATCCCATAAACTCATCGCAGAGAATCTCTTCGCTCTTGCGGGAGACGAATAAGTAGAGACTCTCTTTGTCTATGCAGAACTGTCTGATGAGACGGGTCTTCCCAATCCGCCGTCGCCCGGTAATAACCGACAAACGAGAGCAGTGCTGAAGCTGTTCATTCACCTTGTAGAGAGCCTTTAACTCAGATTCACGATCGTAGAAACGCATATTGCAACCACCGTTACAGTAATGATGGTTGCAATATCCCTCATCCCCCGATTACTGTCAATATCTTTATCGCTTAGTGTCTTTTTCTATGGCACAAGCTGGCTTCCTTCCGGCGTTTCTATAGCCATGGTTTTGATCTTGAAGAACTTCCTGGTGGCGGAGGGGCGCAGCAGGCTGTTGTCTGCTTTGGCCGGCAGGTAACCCAGATAGGTAAAAGCGTCATAAGGGTCATCAGCTGCATAGATCAGATACCAATCCGCACCGGGCACTGGATCCCAAGAAAGCAGAATTTGGTCTCCCACAGAGGTGATCTCCGGCACAGGACAGGGCAAAGGATTCGGCAATGCTTCCACCTTGATGTTATCCAGACACCAATAATTAATCGAATAGCTGTCCTCCCCGGAAGCCAGGAATCTGATGCGGAAAGCAGGATTTGTGGTATAGGGCGAGATATCATAGGTGAAGCGCGTATAGTCCCATCCCAAACCGCCATTATCGGTACTCAAAAGCTGGTCGATATCATGCCAG
>CAZCRD010000060.1:0-19452 GCA_964501025.1 uncultured Candidatus Cloacimonadota bacterium
TTGCGTCACCCTTTGATCTTCTATATTGGACACACAGCAGTCTTTTACTTGAACAAACTCAATATCGCTGGCATCACCCAAACCCGCATCAATCCTGAATTTGAATCCATGTTTGCCGTGGGCGTGGATGAAATGAGCTGGGATGATCTGAATCAGGCGCATTACAATTGGCCGGCGGTGGCGCAGGTGCGAGAGTATCGCTCTCAGGTGCGTGATTTTGTCGATCACCTCATTCGCAGCATGCCGGCTCCGGAAGGCGGAGTGACTTGGGATAGCCCCTGGTGGGCGATTGTGATGGGGATCGAGCATCAGCGCATCCATCTGGAAACCTCGTCGGTCCTGATCCGGCAATTGCCGATTGAGCAAGTAAAACCCATGGACTTCTGGAATATTTGCACCGCAGACCCGGAAGCTCCAGTCAATGAGCTGGTGCCGGTCAAAGGCGCTGAGATCACTCTGGGCAAAAGCCGGGACAATCCGCTCTATGGCTGGGATCTGGAGTATGGGCAGCAGAGCTTTTCCATCCAGGATTTTGAAGCTTCGCGCTATCTGGTCTCCAATCAAGAGTTTCTCGAATTCATCGAAGCCGGAGGATATCACTGCCAGGAGTATTGGACAGCTGAGGGATGGGCCTGGAAGTCTTATCTCAAGGCAGAATATCCCAGATTCTGGGTGCGGGATGCAGAGGGCCGATACTTCTTGCGCACGATTGCCCGATTGATTGCTCTGCCCTGGAGCCATCCTGTGGAGGTCAACTACCTGGAAGCCAAAGCTTTTTGCAATTGGAAAGCCCAGCTCACCGGCAAGAAAATCCGCATGCCCACCGAAGCGGAATGGTATCTGCTGCGGGATCAAAATCTGGATACGGATCAAGCTTATTGGGAGCAAGCTCCGGGCAACATCAATCTGGAGTATTGGGCGGGAACTTGTCCGGTAAACCGCTTTGCCTTTGGACAGTTTTATGATCTCATTGGCAATGTCTGGCAGTGGACCGAGACCCCGCTTTCGGCTTTTCCGGGATTTGAGACGCATCCCTATTATGACGATTTCAGCGTTCCCACCTTCGATACCAGGCACAATATCATCAAAGGCGGGAGCTTTATCTCCACCGGCAATGAAGCCATCCGCGAGGCACGCTATGCCTTCCGGCGGCATTTCTACCAGCATGCCGGATTCCGCTATATCCATAGTGAAGCGGAAGTATTGCAAGAAGCAAATCTCTATGAAGACCACGCGGATGTGGTGCCCTGGTGCGATCTGGATTGGGAGAGTGATTTTGCTGTGCAATTGATTCAGAAATTGCAGGATTCTCAGATTGATTTCACCGGTAAACATGCACTGAATATGGGCTGCAAGACCGGCCGTCTCAGCTTTGAGCTCAGCCGCTATTTTGAGCGAGTAACGGCTCTGGACTTTAGCGCACGCATCATCAGACTGGCAGTACACATCAAAGAAGAAGGCTACATCCGCTATATCCAGACCGAAGCTGGAGAGATCACTCAGACCAAAGAACACAGCTTGGCGGAAAAGAATTTGGAGCAAGTAGCAGATCAGGTGGAGTTCTGGCAGGCAGATGCCTCCAATCTCCCGGCAAAATATTCAGGCTATGACTTCATCCTGGCGGTGAACACTCTGGAAGAAGCGCTGCGCCCTAATGCTTTTTTGGAAGGGCTTCACCATCGCTTGAACCCCAAAGGGATTTTGGTCATAGCAGATAGCTATCTGTTCAAAACTCAGGATCCTCCTGCCAATATCCGCAAAGATGGCGAAGCTTATCGTGCTCTCGACTGGCTCAAGGATGTATTGGGAGCTCATTTTGAGCTGATAACCGAGCCTGCTGAGATCTGGCAAAACCTTCGCCATAGTCAGCGTCAGTATGACAGTAGATTACTTCAGATCACCTGCTGGAAAAGGAAAGACTGAGTTCTGAGCACGGATCAGGTAGATTGATCTTGACAGGATCAGCCGAGTGGATAACTATGACGACTAATCATGGTAGACAAACCACTCAATAGAGGAACTAAGACTAAGGCTAACAAAGTATAAGGAAGGAAGAAACATGGCAGACAGCCAAAAAGAAATGCGCTGGATCCGCATTTTGCTGACTATTATCGCCATTCCGGTGATAGTGATTATCTTTCGGACCCTAAAGTCCATCTTTATCCCTTTGGTCTTTGCCGTGTTTTTGAGCTTTGTCTTTGCCCCTATGAATAGATACTTGCGCAAAAAGAACGTCCACATCAGTCTGGTGATGGCATTGATGCTGGTGATCATCGTGCTGATGATGCTGGGCTCTACCTTGCTACTAACTGCTGCCACAAATTCACTGGTGACGGGATTTCCCCGCTATCAAGCCAGCTTCATGTTCAGAGTTCAGGGCTGGATGGAGTCATTCACCGAACTCTCAAACAGATTCAATATTGCCATCGAAAACTACCCCCAGTTTGATATCACGCAGATGCTGTCTCCGGGCAGTTTTTCGATCTCCAAAGCGATCTCAAATGTGGCAACCACCACCGTGGGAGTGGGCTGGAACATCATCCTCATCGTAATCTTCCTGATCTTCATCGTGGCTCAAGATGGGCGGCTCAGCACCAAGCTGAAGAAGGTATTGAATCCGGACGATCAATTGCGCACCACGCGGACCCTGGAGAATATCCAGCTGCAGATCCAGAAGTATCTACTTACCAAGACCATTATTAGCCTCTGCACAGCCATCACCGGGATGATCCTGATGCTGCTTTTTGGTGTGGATTTTGTGCTGGTGTGCGGGATCTTGCTCTTTGTGTTGAACTTTATCCCCAATATCGGTAGTGTTATCGCCAGTGGAGTGCCGATTGTGATCTGTATGTTGCAAACCGGGTTTGATTTCAGGACAGTGTTGTTTAGCATCCTGATCATCGCCACTCAGATGCTCTTTGGCAATGTGATTGAGCCAAAATTGCAGGGACAAAGGCTCAATCTCAGTCCGATCATGGTGCTGGTATCTTTGATCTTCTGGGGCTGGGTCTGGGGTATCGTGGGTATGATCCTGGCTGTGCCTATGACCTCGGCAATCAACATCATGCTGATCCAGCTCGATGAAAAGAACCTGATCTCTGCGATCATCAGTGCCTGATCAATAGCTTCGGGTCTAAGGCCTCAGATCAGCTGTGCTCAACCCAGAGCTATCACTCAAACCCTAATTCCTTTAATGCCAGCGGCTTTTTGCGCCAATTTTCATTGAGCTTGACAAAGAGATGGATCTGCACCGGGAATTGCATGAATTCGCTCAGCTGCGCTTCGGCATATTCGCGGATCCGCTTCAGGTTTGAGCCGCCTTTGCCGATGATGATCGGCTTTTGGCTGTTTTTCTCGATCCAGATCACGGCATCGATCACGATCTTGTCTGCGCCTTCGTGGAAACGCTCGATCAGCACCGCGGTGGCATAAGGGATCTCCTCTTCAAAGAAGTGGAAGATAGCTTCGCGGATCACCTCTTTGGCAAAAAAGCGCAGCGGGAGATCCGAGAGCTGATCCTCATCATAATATGGCTCGTGATAGGGCATATAGTGCCGGATCGTGTCCATCAGTTCCGGAATTTGGGCTCCGGTTTTGGCAGAAACGAAGAGGCAATTTTCCACTGACGCAGGCATCTGAGCCTTGAGGCTTTCGGCATCATACTCCTCCACCAGATCGGTCTTGTTAAATACTGCCAGAATCGGGCTGCGGACATTCTTGATCAAGTCCAGCACCTGCAGATCGTAATCCGTAGGGAAGCTCTGAATCTGGGTCATGAAGATCAAGAGATCCACGTCCCGAAAACTGTCATTGATCAAGCGGGACATGCGCTCCTGCATCTCATAGCGGGGTTTCAGATACCCGGGGGTATCGATAAAGATGATCTGATGCTGTGTCGTATTCCAGATACCCTTGATGGCATAGCGGGTGGTTTGAGGTTTGGCAGAGGTAATGGAGAGCTTCTCGCCCAAAATCCGGTTCATGAGCGTGGATTTACCGGTATTGGGACGGCCAATGATGCAGACAAAGCCGCTTTTGAAATCTGTGAAGTCTTTCATCTAAGTATCAGGGCGGGAATGCTCCCGCCCATCAAACAATCTTTACAGAGTGGCAAATACTTCTTTGATGATCTGCACACATTCATCCAGCTGCTCTTTGGTGATCACCAAAGGCGGGGCCAGGCGAATGATGTGGCGGTGGGTGGGTTTGCAGAGCAGACCCTTTTCTTTGAGCTTGAGACACACATCCCAGGCTTCGATGCCGTCTTTGGGTTCCACCACGATGGCATTGAGCAATCCCCGACCACGCACGAGCTTGATCATCGGGTGCTTGAGCCCGCGCAGCTCTTTCCGGAAGTATTCACCCAGTTCAAACGCACGTTCGGCCAGCTTTTCGTCTCTTATCACTTCCAGAGCGGCTTTGGCCACAGCGCAAGCCAGCGGGAATCCACCAAAGGTGGAGCCATGCTGCCCCGGTTTGATCTGCAGCATGATCTCACGATCTGCCAGCACAGCGGATACAGGTAACACACCGCCGGAGATCGCTTTGCCCAGGATCAGCATATCCGGACGAACATTCTCATAATCGCAGGCCAAAAGCTTTCCGGTGCGGGCGATACCACTTTGGATCTCGTCCGCCACAAAGAGTACATTATGCTCTTTGCAGATGTCAAAACAGGCTTTGAGATAGCCATCATCCGGCACAAATACTCCTGCTTCACCCTGGATCGGCTCCACGATGAAGGCTGCCACATTCTTTCCGTGTTCCTGTAGATATTCTTTCAGAGCATTGGCGTCGTTGTATGCCACTCTCACGATGCCCGGTGTGAAAGGACCAAATCCTTCGTAGCAATCCGGATCCGACGAGGCAGATACGATGGCCAGAGTGCGACCATGGAAGTTGTTTTCGGCAAAGACGATGATGGCGTTGTTGTTTTCCACACCTTTGACGTTGTAAGCCCATTTGCGGGCAAGCTTCATGGCTGTCTCCACGCCTTCAGCACCGCTGTTCATCGGCAACACCATATCGTAGCCAAAGAATTCGGTGATGAATTTCTCGTATTCCCCCAATTTGTTATTGTAAAAAGCCCGGGAAGTAAGGGTGAGCTCTTGGGCCTGGTCACACAGTGCTTTGATGATGTGGGGGTGGCAATGCCCCTGATTGACTGCAGAATATGCAGACAGGAAATCGTAATAACGGTTTCCTTCGGGATCCCACATAAATACACCTTCACCTTTTGCCAGAACTACGGGCAGCGGATGATAATTGTGTGCACCGTACTTTTCTTCCAATTCCATTGATTCGCGGGTGCTAATCTTTCCATATTTAAGTTCTTCTGACATGTTTCCTCCATGTTCTTATGATATATTCTCTATCTTAAACACTTATCTTAAAAGCAGATTAAATGTCAAGGACAATCATTTGAGGTCTAAGGCCAGGCTTTGGAAAAATCTTCGTAGCAGCTATAGCTCGGCCGGATATTTGCGAATCAGGATTCAGATACCGAAATAGCGGGATCGGCATCCGCAGGAAGCTCGTGGGGAGTCTTGAGCTTTTTGATGATCAAAATCAGCATGGTGGAGCTGAGGATGGTGGTCAAAAGATCGGCCAGAGGCATGGCAAACACCAGGCCCTCAAATTTGAACAAGCTGTTTAGTATCAGGATCGCAGGGATGTACATGATGCCTTGACGGGATAGGGATACGATCAGAGCGGGGAAAGCTTTGCCCATTGCCTGCAGACTGGTCATCATGATCATTCCCACGGCAGCAATCGGGATGGCAAAGACATAAGCCTGCAAGATCAGGGTGCCAATCTCGACAATGCTTTCATTCTTGATGAAGATCATTATCAATTCTCGAGGAAAGATGGCAAAGATCAAGGTCAGCACAGCACTAAAACTGAGTGAGATCCAGACCGAGGTACGGATGGTCTCCTTCATTCGTGCATAATTTCGTGCCCCGTAGGTATAACCCACCAAGGCCTGGATCCCGATCGAGATCCCGATAAAGATGAAAATGGGGATGGTAAAAACGCGGGAAGCGACGCCCAAAGAAGCCACATGATGATCCGAATACACTGCTGCCAGCCGAAAACTGATGGTATTGCCCACACTGAGCATGATCATGGATAGCGATGCCGGAATCCCAATCTTGAGGATCTCTTTGTAGCAACCCCACCGCATGTGCAGATGCTTGAAAGTAAGAGGCACCAGGCTCTTTTTGCGGATGTAAAACAGCAGATAATAGAGCATGCCGCAACCGTTTCCCAAGACCGTGGCCACAGCAGCACCGGTCACTCCCATGCCAAAGGCAAAGATGAATAGCGGATCCAGCAGGATATTCATGCCGGTGCCGATAAACAGCCCGATCATGGCTTCTTTGGCGGCACCTTCAGCACGCAGCAATTGCACCAAAGTAAACTTTAATAGCACCAACGGGGATCCGATCAAGATGTATAGCATATATTTGTTCGCATGTTCCATGGTAATGCCGCTGGCTCCCACCATCTGCAAAAACCACGGGATTGAGACAATCCCGATAATGCCCAAAACCACCGAGAGTGCTGCCGCAGTAAAAACCGATGTAGCAAGAGTTTCCCTGGCGGATTCCATATCCTTTTGCCCCAAAAGACGGGAGAGGAAACTGCCGCCGCCGATGCCAAATACTCCCGCCATCGCCATCTGCAACGTAAACAGCGGCATCGAGATCGATACTGCCGCCACCTGATAGGGATCGTTGAGTTTGCCGATAAAGAAGGTATCGGTGAGATTGTATAGGATATTGACCATCATGCTCAGCACAGTGGGGATCGCCAGATTCATGATTGCCCGCGGCACCGGCATGCTTTCCAGGACGTAGATTTTGTTTTCTTTCATTTCTTCTTTTTTAAATCCCAGCTAACTTTCAAGCCCGCCCAGGGATAGACGTTCTGCCAGCCCTCCACGCTCAAGGGAGCTTCTGCGCCCAGCTCGATGATAGCACAAAAACCTTTGTAATATCGCTTCAGATTTGCTCTGATGCCGCCATGATAAAACTCGCGTTTTACCGTAGCCAGATCGTCTGTCTTTTCATACAAAAAATGATAGTTTCCCCTGGCGGCGATTGTGGCAAAAAAGCCCGGCTTATACTCTTTGGTATAGAGGAGCTGAGCCTCAGAGCTATACAGGGTGTAATCGATATCCTGCCCATAATGCTCCACCGGCTCCCAGAAGTCTTCATTGGCAGAAACCACTCCACCACCAAAGACGAACGCAGTGCTGGTGTTTCCCATCTTACTGATCTGTTTCTTCAGCAGAAGCTTGCCGCTATTGCCATTGACCCCGAGCCCAAAGCGCAATTTGGCATCCACATCCTCTTCCAATCCGTATTCTATCTCTGCATATTGCATCAGAGTAGCAGAATCGCTGGCATAGATGTCTTGCGCATCGATCTCCAGCCAATCAGGAACTTCGATGCCCATGGTGTATGCCATACCCACGCCCCACTGGCCCTTGCCCATGCACTCTGCTGTGTCCAAGACAGAAGCATCCACACCGGCACAGGCACTCAGCACAAAAGCGCTCAAAGCAAGCATGATCAACATGATCAGGATCAAACAGGTATTTCTCATCTTTTTCTCCAATGGAATCCATACTATATTGGGCAGCAGATCATAAGAGACTCTAACTTCCACTTCGGCATATTGATATAGACTCCAGCCACCAATCTCCCCAAAATATCCACAGGCAGATGATGTCAAGCAAAAACGCCCGATTCAGAGCATATTATCCTGGTGTCTGCTCCAGCTTGGTGTGACATTTGGGCTGGAATATTGTATTTGCCACACCAGGCGCAGGATTTTGCGCACAAGCAATGTGCTGATTCTATGTAATCTCGGAGTTTGGCAGCCTTTTTGCAATCTGCTCTCTTGCCCCTTAGCATTACGGTATCAATACGGGTCACGATCCGTATTGATAGTGGATTGATTCTGCAATGCTATCGGGAAAGCGCTTTTGGTGCAAGTCTGAATAATTTGCTGCAAAAAGCTGGAGCGAAAATCACCTTGACATGATTTCAGTGTGAGTTTTCACTGCAACATCCCAACAAGGGAGGTAAAAATGCGCAGAACTTGGTTGCTGATGCTACTTTTGTTGCCGGTGCTGATCTGGGCACAGGGAGCTCAACAGACGATTCCGGGAGATCCCGCCACCGACGAAGACTATGAAGATATTGATGAAGTGGATTATGGCATGAGTGGGGTGGTGGGTGCCACCAATATCAATGGTGAGACTTATTCTCAGGTGCGTCTGCGTCCCGAGCTCAATTTTGGCAAGATGGGCTTTGGCTTGGATCTTGATTTTCTGATCAATAGTGAGGGTCACCTGCGTAAAGAAGACTGGAATGATTGGAAAGACTATCTAAACAAAATCTTCTTTATCCGTTGGGCAAACCGCAGAGATCCTTTCTATTTCAAAGCCGGCTGCATCCCATCATACACTCTGGGGCATGGCCTGATCTTTGATCACTATTCCAATATGCTGCGCTATCCTGAAGACAAGAATGTCGGCGGTTTTATGGGCATCAATACGCCGGTATTGGGAGCAGGATTCGAGATCTTTACTCACAACGTCCATAAGAATGAAGTGATCTCAGCCCGCCTCCATGCCAATCCCTTCTATTACAGCCAAATCCCAGCGCTGGGAAATTTTAAGCTGGGAGTGAATGTCGGTAGGGATCGCAATCAATTTGGCAAGTATCCAGACCAGGATGGGGATGGAGTGCCGGATGCCTATGATAGATTTCCCCACAACCCGAATCAGTATCTGGATACCGATGGTGATGGCATTGCCGATAATGTGGATATTGATATCAATGGTACCGGGCTGATAGATCATCCCAGCATCAATGACTATGTAGCCCAGACCTATCCCAATATCACTGAGGATGCGGATCCGGATGATTTTAACTGGTCTATCTCTCCCGATCAAGCACAGAAATATTTCAGCTGGAAGGGCATTAGCATCTATAGTGTGGATTACCTTTTGCCTCTGGTAGAAACCCCGCTTTTCTATCTGGATCATTATGGCGAATATGCCACGATCGATACATACGGAAATGGGATCATCTTTCCCGGGTTTTCCAGCAAATTCTTGATCTTTGATACCAAGCTGGAGTTTCGCAGTTTTTCAGATCAGTTTTTGCCCGGCTACTTCAACCGCTTGTACGATGAACAGCGCTCCAATGTGTCCATTGCCCAAGTTGGCGACAACAGAGTCTATAGCCTCGCCACCAAAGAAGAGTTTTTGAGAACCTCCAGGACCGCTCTGGGTTGGTTTGGCTATCTGCGCGCTGAAGTGCTGGATTTGGGCTATGTAAAAATGGCTTTTCAAGACATGTATGGCAAGAAAATGAATACCGGAAAATCTCTGTGGATCAATGTGACAGCCAATCCGCAAAACGTATTGAACCTCAAGGAAGCCGGCATCACTTATAGCCAGGCTCATGTTCCCTATATAGACTTCCGTCATCTGCGCACCAGCTGTGCCAGTGTCTCCGGAATATTGGTCTACAACCTTTCAGAATCAGCAGATCTGGTAGGTCGTTATAGTGAAATCTACATTGATAGTAATTGTGATGGCAAGATCAAAGGCGATACCGAAGTGATCAGCTCCTTTGCCCTCACGGTGGAATTTACTTTCTAAACTCTTGTAGGTGGCATTTCAGAAAGCAATCGATTGACAGATAGGGGATTGAGCCCCAAGCCCCAGAGGGGCAACACAAAAATACCCCGGTTCATAATTTCACAGATGGATAGGGGATATTGTGTCGCCCGCAGGGTCTGAAAGATGAAAGGCGGCTGCTTTAGCTGCCGTGTCTCGATGATCAATACGGTCAATCAAGATGATTTCCGGTTGGCTTTGGCCACCGGAAACTGCTTCCGCAGGAATGACGTGGATTGGGATTGGCTGGCACCCATCTGCAGACCTTCAGTTCCAGCTATGTGCAACGCTCTTTCAAAGAGAAACCCTTCCGGCTGATGCTCGGAAGGGTTTATCATGCTATTGATTTCTTATTTTACTGAGATTACTTCCACGACTTCGGGGATTTCTTCTTTGACGATTCTCTCAATCCCCGCTTTGAGGGTGAGAGTAGCCATTGGGCAGCCATTGCAAGCACCCTTGAGCCTTACTTCCACCACATTGTCTTCACGGATATTTACGAGTTCCACGTCGCCACCGTCGGCTTGGATTGCAGGGCGAACCTTATCCAACACGGTTTCAAGTTTTGTCTTATCGATCATTACAGTTCCTTTACATTGCTTTTTCTAAGGTGTATGATTTGCCTGAAGGAAGGAAGAAATCGGCCTGATCTTCTGAAAGAGTGGCGATCTTTACTTTGCCTTCGGCACTGGTGTAATACCAGGATCTTTCGAGGGGCCGGTAATCGAGCGCCAGCTCCTGACCGGGATTGTCCAAATCTTCCACGATCACCTGGTTTTGACGAATGATTATCTTTAGATCCTTGCCATCCTGGGAGGTATAGCGAATGATCTCTTCGCCGGGGGCCATAGCGATGGGATTACTGCCGGTCCAAAATTCGAGAGTATTGAAGAAAAGAACATCCAAAGTGGCGGCAACATTGTAGATTGGGACAATATTAAGCACCCAAAACATGATTTGGTTTTCCCATTTTCCACCAAAATTCTGGTTGAAATCATAGACCTTGCGAGTTGCGGCAAAATTGCCAA
Organism: uncultured Candidatus Cloacimonadota bacterium; assembly: GCA_964501025.1. Classification (GTDB taxonomy): domain Bacteria; phylum Cloacimonadota; class Cloacimonadia; order Cloacimonadales; family Cloacimonadaceae; genus UBA5456. The sequence goes on from CAZCRD010000060.1 coordinate 10,729, forward strand.
AACAACCTGCCGCGCCCACTGTGAGCATTACCACCAACATGGCGATACTTGTCAACTTAATGATTCTGTTCATTACAGATCTCCTTTTTTGCTTGGTTGTGCGTACTCAGGTAGTAGAACGCAGGGATCACAATCAGGGTCAGGAAAGTGGAAACGATCAGTCCACCTATGGACACGATACCCATGGACATTCTGAATTCCCGGCCGGCAGAACCGATTCCCAAAGCCATGGGCAACATGCCGATAACTATGGAAAGCGTGCTCATTATGATGGGCTTCAGCTTCATCTTTCCTGCTTCCAAAAGTGCGTCGTGCGTATACATTCCTTCTTTGCGCTTCATATTTACGTAGTCTAATATCAATATAGCGTTATTTACCACAATGCCAACTAACATTATGACCGCCAGCATGGAAAACATATTGATGCCCACTCCGGAGAGGAAAAGCGCGAGGATCACGCCGATGATGGCCAAAGGCACAGTAGCCAGGATGATGAGTGGTTGGGCAAAGCTTTCCAGGATCGAGGCCAGGAGCATATAGGTAAGCAACACTGCCAGAAGGAAAGTCCTTGCCATATCTGCCATAGTCTCGTTTAACATTTTGGCTTCTTGACCCCAAGCGATCTTATAGCCTTCGGGGAAATCCACTTCGTTCATTCTTTGAGTAATAGCGGAATTGATCTGTCCGGTAGAATATCCCTTGGCAGCGTCACCGGTGATCTCAATGGATTTAAATCGATCCAAATGGATCAACTTGCTTGCGCCCGGAGCAAACTCCATATCCACCAATTGCGATAGCAGATAGGGTTGGCCCATGATCATAACATTCAAGTTCATGATCTTATCCGGGTGATTGATGTCTTCTTCGGCGAGGCTCAGCCGGATATCATATTGATTCCCGCCTTCACGATAATATGTCCCCACCATACCTTCGATATTGCTTCTCAGCGCGATGGCGAGGTCATATACAGTAGCTCCAATCTCGGCAAGTCGCTCACGTTTGGGCAATAGAGTGATTTCGGCAGTACCAGGTCTGGAGCTGCTATCCACGTTTATCAAACCAGGTATGTCGCGAATCTCGTCCATAACTACAAACTTAAGATCATCGAGCACATCCTGATCCTGACCTTGGAGGTAGAAGCTGACGCCACTTCCGCCGGGACCCATATTGCTCTGAGCGCTAACTCTGATCTCAGCGTTGGGGATATCCGCCATATCTGCCAGTAACACATTTACCATGTCCAGTGTGCTGCGATCCCGTTTTTTGCGATCCACCAACTGGATGTCGGCACTGGCCAGGTTTGAGCCGGTATCGATCATGCCTTGAGAACCGATATTGCTGATGATGTGTGCCACTTCCGGATATTTGCTGGCGCGGTCGTTTATTGTCTGCACTACTTTTGCGGTTTCATCCAGGCCGTATCCTTCCGGCAGTTCTATCGTCACGCTTACCGTCCCTTGATCCATTTCCGGCATCAGCTCAAAGCCAAGACCGGGGACCAGGGTAAAGCTTGCCAATAGCAATAGCACCGAGATCAAGATGATGCCGAAGCTTCTGGGCTTACTCTTCAGCACACCTATCATAAAGCGCTGATACAGATTGCTGAACTTTTCGAACATTGCGTCAAACTTCAAACCCCAACGGCTGTCATGTTTGCCTTCGGGGATGATCAAAGATGCCAGCATGGGCGTGATCGTGAAGGAAGAGATCAACGAAAAGATGGTGGCAAAAGTCACTGTGAGCGCAAATTCTTTGAGGAAACCGCCGATCATCGAGGACATCGAGGCAATGGGCAGAAACACCACGATATTGGTCAAAGTCGAAGCCAGGACCGCCACCGTGATCTCGCTGGTGCCCTTGTAGGCGGCTTCTTTGCGTTTGTTGCCCATATCTTTGTGGCGGAAGATGTTTTCGATCACCACCACCGAGTTTGTCACCAGGATACCCACCGCTGTGGAAAATCCGGTCAATGTCAGCATATTCAGGGTAAAACCGGCTGCCTGCAAGAAGATAAAGGTGGAGATGATGGAGATCGGCATGGAAAGTGCCACGATCAAGGTGGATCTCAGATCATGCAGGAAGAGCATGAGAATCACTCCTGTCAGCAGGATTCCCAGCCACAGTGTCATCAAGGTGTCGCTCACGGTAGAGCGGGTAAACTCGCTATCGTCCCGGATGATATTCAAGCTCACACTTTCGGGCATGGCAGCTCTCAGCTCCGGAAGGCGATTGCGCACTTCTTCGGCAATGTTCACCACGTTCCCATCCGAGCTTTTGGTGATCGAGATCCGCACGACCCTGTCGTTGCTGGTCTGAGTATCTGCATTGAAATAGATGGCGCGTTCTGTGATCTTCTCTGCGCTATCGCTTACTTCTGCCAGATTCCCCAGCTTCACATTGCCAAACTGAGTGGGGATTTGCAGATCGGCTATCTCTTCCACGCTGGCAAATTCGCCCTTGAGGCGCACGGAATAGTCTTGATTGCCTCGGGTGAAGTTTCCGGCTGGCATGTCCATATTGTGCGCAGCCAGGATCTGGTTCATCTGGGCTATCGAGATCTTGTTTTGATATACCACCCGATCTCTGAGCCGGACCGAGATCTCGCGTTTGGCGCCTCCGGAAAGGCTGACCTGGGCCACGCCCTGGATCTGGGATATCCGTTCCCTCAAGTTTCCATCTGCCAGCTCATAGAGCTCGCGCGGATCCAAATCTCCGGTTAGCACCAGATCCATGAAAGGGAAACTGCTGAAGTTAAACTTCTGAACAGCAGGACGCTCAATACTATCCGGCAATTCGCGCAGAATCGCATCGATATTATCTTTTACTTCCGCACTGGCCACGTTTACATCTTTATCCAGATCAAATGCCACCAGGATGATGGAGACGTTTTCCATCGAATAACTCTGGATATAGTCGATCTGTGGAACGGTGGCCACCGCTTCTTCCAGCTTTGTGGTGACCTGTGTCTCCACCTCATTTGGCCCCGCTCCGGGATACACAGTTTGAATCGATACGTAGGGCAATTCCACATCTGGCATCAGGTTCAGCGGCATGCCCAGATAGGCCATGGCACCGAATACCACAAAGACCATGATGGCCATGGTAACCAGCACTGGCCGGTCTATGGATAGCTTTGCCAAAAACATCTTAGCTCCCTTCGATTATCCGGATTTTGCTGTCCTCAGAAAGCGATTTGATCCCTTCAATGATCATCAGGTCGCCTTCTGAAAGGCCGGATGTGATCTCATATTCCAATTGATTGTCCAAACCGATTTCCACTGCTACACGCTTTGCTTTATCCCCATCCGCCAGCCAGAGATAGTAATCTTCATTCTCGCGCACCAGATGATGTCTTTGCACGGTGAAGGTATTCGCTTTGCGGGCTATTTCCACGCTGATCTCTGCAGTCACTCCGTATGGAATGCCGGCATTGCCGGGAAATTCCGCTTCCACGCGGAAGGCCTTGGTGGCAGGATCCATCGCCAGGGCGATGGTGGTGACGCGTCCCGGAATGCTCTTGCCTTCCCATTTTGCCGTTACCCGGGTACCGGTCTTGAATTTGCTGATCTCAGCTTCGGGAATCATCAAGGTGGCTTTGTATCCGCTGGTGGCTGCCACGGTAAAGAGCTCCATTCCCGGGAACACGTTTTCAGCAGTAGAGACAGCGATATTGGTGATCACTCCACTGATCGGGGCTTTTACCTTGATCATCTGTTCGCTGGCTTCCAGATTCGCTTTGGAGACCAGGTACTGGGTGCGCACATTCTCATAATCCTGCAGCGAGATTGCGTTTTCTTCATAAAGGCGCTGCATGCGGTTGTGAATCGCCTCAATGCTCTCAAAGGCACTGCGAGCCTGAGTGTATTGCGCCGAGGGATTGTCGGTGGGGAAGCTGATGACTACATCATCTTTTTCTACCCGGTCTCCCACTTGGAAGTGGATATTGCTTACTACGTCGCTGAGCATGGCAGAAGCGGTGCTCTCTTTGCTACCACTCAAGACGGCATTATAGCGTAGATTCTGCTCAAAAGTGCCTTTCTCGATACTCATTACACGCACCGGAACGCCCAAGTCACTGTGCAATTGCTCCATGCTACGGGCTTCATCCGGTTTTTTTCCGCAAGCACTGATGATAAGGATCATGATCAGGCCAAATAGGGGGAAAATCTTACTCTTTTTCATTTATCTCTCCGCGATCAGATTTTGTCCGATTGATTTGCTAAAAGCTCGTTCAGCGGCGATCACTTCATAGATCGCGCTGTAATATTGTAGTTTCATCGATGAAAGGGTCATCTGGGCGTCAAACACTTCCAGCTGGATCCCCACGTTGTTTTCATAGCGCAATTGTGCCAGCTCCAGATTGCGCTCTGCCATTTGGATATTCTGCGTTTGCACTTCATAGTTTTTCAAAGCATGTGCAAGCTGCTGATGGTTTTGCTTGATCTGTAGCTCGATGAGCTCTTCAGTCTGGATCTGCTGCAATTGTGCCTTATTCAGATCATGTCGCGCATAGGCAATCTTGCTGCTGTTTGAAAGTCCTGTAAAAAGCGGCATGCTAAAGCCGATGCCCACAGCGTATGATGTGCCAAAATCATCCGCTTCAATGGCATACTCATCTGCTGCAGTATACAAGGATGCACTGGCATTTAGCGCCACATTGGGTAGAAAATTGCCTTTTTCGGCTTTGTATTGAATCTCTTTCACCTGGGTGGCAATATCCAAAAGATCCAGTTCTGTGCGAGCGCTGAGACCCTGCTGGGTGGCTTCACTTAGCTCCATCAGCGAGATCTCGGGCAGCACAAACTCTGCTTCGGGTACCAGATCCGGATCATCGGAACCGATCATATTGCGAAATGCTTCCAAGGCTATCTCATATTGATTCTCTGCGGCCATCAACTGGGGCTGCAGCTTTGCTACTTCCAATCTTGCGCTGAGTAGATCAAATTCCGAAACCTGACCTTCTTCACCCAGTAATTCCACCCGCGCCAGGTGACGCTCTGCTGTTTCCAGGCCTTCACGTTGAATCTCTACCAACTTCCCGGCCAGGATGGTCTGATAAAAGAGCTCGATGGTCTGAAGGATCACGTCCTGCTCAGTCACTTTGTAATTCAAGCTTTGAATGCTACGATAGCGTTTAGCTGCCTTGATCCCATTGATCAGTTTTCCGCCCAGAAAGAGCACTTGATCCATCTTTACTTGAGCAGCCAGAGAGCCTTCTTTCTGGGGCGAAGAGGGCATCAGTCCAGCCATAATCCCATCCAAAGTACCACCGATCAAGTGGTCAGCATCATTTGCCGTGGGCTCATCTGCCAGCAGGTCTGATACCGAGGGCATTGCCCCTGTAGCACTATCTGGTAGATAGGTCTTGGTCAGGCCATATTGACCGCCCAGACTCAATTGCGGGAGCAGTGATCCGCGAACTTCCCGATATTTGGCATCTGCCATTTGCACGTCATCTGCTGCCATCAATAAGTCTTTGTTATTTTCTCTGGCAAGTTCAATGCTTTCCTGCAGGCTTATAGCGCTCAAGCCAAGGCTGCATCCTGTTGCCAGAATGAGGGTTATCCACTTTTTCATTCTCTAACCTCTTTTCAATATTCCATACATTATTAAATTCATTATTGCTTCGTGATCCCGCTTGATACGGTTCAAAAGTTCTTCAAAATCTACTACCACAATGGAGAGATTACCCATCAAAAACCAATCGTTAATCACCTCACAGAGGCGATCCGGAGGCACCAGATCCGAGACCAGTCCTTTCTTGATGCCTTCATCCATGATCTCCAGTAAAAGCTTAAGCATCTGCTCCCTGTTTTCCGTGCGGAACTTATCAAAATGCTGCTGAAAATTGAAGGGGATGGTCTTCAGACCCTCCACCCACAGCGGCATTTTTTCGCAAACATAGGTCATTGGAGCGTGCATAAAATAGCGAAGCTTATTTTCAAAACCTTCTATCTTGTGTAGATTTCTGTGCATCTCATCCACAAAATCCTGTCCCTGAGCTTGCACCACATGCATGAAAAGCTCTTCCTTGCTGGGGAAATAATAATATATGGTCCCCTTGGCAATCTGTGCATCTTGCGCAATCTCATCCAGAGAGGTCTTGGCATAGCCAAAACGTGAAAAAATCCTCGTGGCAACTTCGAGGATCATCTGTTTTTTATCCTTTGCCTGATTCATAGTTATCTCTTTTTCTGTGATCTCCTTTTCCATATTTAAAGCTATGCCTGATCTTCGCAAGTAAGCTAAAGTACTATCCCTGTGATACTTGCAAAGAGCTATGTGCTATGAGGTGTAAGGATTCAAAAAGCAGGCTATCATGTCAAGCATTTTTTGACTATCTGATAATAAAAGTCAGAAAGTCCTGCATGCGCACACTTTTGCTACGCTCTGATATGTGATTTGACAGTAGCTATTTGCTGCCTTGTGTCCCACTCTCGATCAAGGCCTTTGTCTGTTCCGGAATTTTGGAATAACATCTTACTGAAGTGCGAATATCTTCTTGTCTCCCAATCTGCCAGAGATGCGATGTTCTGCTCACACCCGGTCAAGATGCAATAAATCAAAATGAGGTGTCTTTCCCATCAGCATTAGGGCAGCACTGCGCCAGCATTACGCCTCGCAGGCGCAATGCTCCCGCTATGCTATTGGGATACAATGGGTTTTGAGGATGGCGTCAGATAGAATTCGACACATCCTGTGTCGACGGGAGGACAGTACCTCGCAGCTCGGTTGCGTTTTTTTCAGTACCTCGCAGCTCGGTTGCGTTTTTTTTCAGGATCTCGCAGCTCGGTTGCGTTTTTTTTCAGTACCTCGCAGCTCGGTTGCTTTTTTTCAGTACCTCGCAGCTCGGTTGCGTTTTTTTCAGGATCTTGCAGCTGAGATGCATCCCAGTATCGGAGTGAGAGATCGTATTTGGATAACTGGTCGATCACCGCTTCAATGCTCCACTTGGAGTCGTAGAAATCGATGAGACGGTTCTTTATGATGCCCTGCAGTTGAGAGGTATCTCCAGCAAAAAATATCGATCTCCTCTATCTGCGGTTTCTTTTGGTTCCACCCTTGATAATGAAGGATACTACTTCATCAGGAGCATTTTGTAGCTTAGGGATTTGCCACTCGCTAATAACCGGCTGAAGTAAAGGCCGGAAGCGACTGATCTGCCATTAGAGTCTTTTCCCTGCCAAACAACCTGATAGTGTCCTTTGTTCTTGTATTCACTCACCACTGTGTTTACTAACTGCCCCTTGGCATTATAGATGCTAATGCTTACATCACCATCTGTGGGAACGCTGTAGCTGATCGTGGTACTGGGGTTGAAGGGATTGGGATAGACTGTGATGCTCGCCTTTGACATTGCCGGAGCCACCGGATCGTCAATGGCAACCCAAGGCTGGGAGCCATATTCAAATGCACCCATGTCGATGATGTTATTCCAGATCCGCTGATTGCCTGCCAGATCGTAGGGCGGCAAGCCCAGCTCAGATATATCCGGAGTGCCGCTATCGATGCAGGGAGAAGCGCTTGATAAGCTGTAATACTCTGGATCATGGATGTCAAAGCCTCCGGCAAAGAGCGGATCGGCATCAATGCTGGAAGGAAGAAAATCTATGGTATTGCCCGGAACCGGGTAAGGCAGGATGCCAGCGATGCCATCCTTGATCAGGGAATGATCTATGGTAAGATTGGTATGCTCGTTGGGATCGCCATTCATGGATTCCACCTTGATCTGATAGGGCGTATCGTTATCGAAGATGGAATTGACAATATTCACTTCTCCATTGGTTTTCAGAGTATAAGCATCGCCTTGATTCCCGGCAAAAGTGCAGTTCGTGATATCTATGCGGGGGTTATTGGTTGAGCATATCGAAACAATTCCCCCTACATCTCCACCCGGTGATGTGTTATTGGAGAAAAGGCAATTGTATAAGGAGAAATGGTTTTGCTGTTGCGGATACTGAATTCCATTAACTTGTATAGCGATAGAATTGTCGTCTTGAATGGTTAAATTACTGAATTCACAGTTTTCAAAACTTACTTCTTTATCACAGGTAATGCTGGCAAGTGGCATTGCCCAAACCGATGAGGAAGTATAGGTACTTATCGCATTACGGAAAACAAAGTTTCTAAAAGTACCTTTGAAGGCAGAGATCGTGCCATTTTCACTGATCCCTTCCATGATATTTATTACGTTCCCATTGTAAATGCTAATATCTTCTACTATGACATTATCCCATATACTTTCCCTCTCGTTAGTTGCAATAAGAAGTATCATATTATACGAACTAGTATAGGATTCGTGTGGCGCAATATCATGGATTCGAAGATTAGAAAAATTCATATTCGAGTATGTTTGCCCACTGCTCATCACTACACAATTGCTAAGAGTGTTGCGTGCCGTAATGGACATGTCTGATAGGAAGGTATTGGGCTTTCCCGCCATAGAGAATATCCAGGTAGGAGTATTTTCATACATCTCAGGATGTGGCTCTCCGATCACTGTGGTCGTGTCAATCCCGCTCCCTTGCACGATCACCCAGCTTTTCATGGCGATAGGAAAGACCTGACCATTATCAGTGCGTGAGTAGTCTCCGGGTAGAATGTGAACTGTATTCTGGTTGAGGCTATCGGAGGCAACCCGGTAGATCGCTTCATGGATGGTTTTCAGTGCCGTGGCAGGGCTTAGCCCGTCATTATCATCGCTACCAATAGTGGAGACATAGA
>CAZCRD010000061.1:0-4598 GCA_964501025.1 uncultured Candidatus Cloacimonadota bacterium
CACCTGCATTAGCATATTGGGTGTGCCTCATCCTCCGGGAAATCCCTTTTACATCCTCTTCGGACGTGCTATCGTAGCGCTGTTTGGCTGGCTGGTGCCCCATGGCATTATAGCGGCTTTCATCTCTGTGCTGACCTCAGCTTTTGCAGTGATGTTTACTTATCTGTTTACCGTAAAACTGGTGAGTATGCTCAAGGTGAAAGCATGGGAAGCGATGTTTGCCGGAACTGTGGCAGCACTTTATACAGCATTTTCCTTTACCTTTTGGATGAATGCCATAGAAGCGGAAGTATATTCCGGATTGGTCTTCTTTGTAAACCTGATCCTCTGGCTTACTCTACTCTGGGTAGAAAAAAGCCGGGATTATGACCATCAAAACATTCTGCTGCTCATCGTGTATCTATTTTTCCTGGGCTTTTGTGTGCATCAGACAGCTCTGCAGATAGCCCCCGCCGTCCTTTTTATCGTCGTATATCCGCTCTTGCAAAAGGGAGTGAGCAAAGACGACTTCTGGATGAAAGTGGTAGGATACACAGCTGCCATTCTGGCAGGATACTTCATCTTTGGTGCCATCGGCAAGAGCCTGGCCATAGATGATTTTGACAAATGGGGTTTTGGCCTGGTGACTCTCATCATCCTGGGCTACGAGCTCAGAGATGTATTTGGCAAAAAGTTCTGGTATATGTCCATCATGCTCGTTCTGGTGGGACTTTCGAGCCATATCTACCTGATGATCCGAGCCGCAGACCGTCCCTTTATCAATGAAGGACACCCCAGCACATTGAGCGCATTTTGGGATTATGTCTTGCGCAAACAATATGGCAATACCAGCTTTGTGGAGCGGCGTGGCTCTTTCTTTGGGGATCAGATGAATTATCACTTCTTGCGCTATTTTGGCATGCAATGGTTTCCGGAAGGGATCCTGGCTCCGCTGGTGAATATGGGGCAGAGCCTGGGCAAAGGGATTGGCAACATCTTCATTGCGCTTTTGGGCTTTGCCGGTGCGATGTTTCACAAAAAGCGCAACCGCCACAGTTTCAATTACTTTTTGGTGGTGATCCTGCTCACGACCATCATCATGGTCTTTGTGATGAATCTCTCCAATGCTGAAGTGCGAGACCGTGATTATTTCTTTGTGGTGGCTTACAATATGTGGGCGATCTGGCTGGGCATTGGCTCTCTGGCTTTGATCACTCTGCTCAAAAGTGATCGGGTAAAATACCTCGTGGCCGCGGTGCTCTTGCTCTTGCCCATCGGCAATATGATCTCTCAATATCATGTCCACAATCGCTCCAATGAGTTTATCGCCCTGGATTATGGCGTGAACTTCCTGAATTCCATCGAAGAAAATGCCATCATCTTCACCAATGGCGACAACGATACCTTCCCGCTTTGGTATGCTCAGGCAGTAAAAGATCCCTTTGCCAAAGAGCATATCTATCCCGCTCGTGATGTGATGCCTTCAGCAAGAGCTATAGATGCCATGCAGAGCGCCATGGAATACAAGAACAAATATCTCAAAGGCATCCGCAAAGACGTCTCCATAGCCAATCTATCGCTGCTGAATACACCCTGGTATATCCGCCAGATCAGAGATAAGGAAGGCATTCTCTTCAGCTATCCTGACGATAGTATCGATGATCTGAGCATCACCAGACTGCAGCAGAACCTCGTGGTGCCCGGCACAGAAGCCACCGGCGGCTTTACCCTGCAGCTCGAAGAAACCCCACAGTGGCGTCCCAAAGAGTCGTTTTATCGGGTATCGGATCTGGCCGTGATGCAGATCATCAAAGACAACTTTGGCCATCGCCCCATATATTTTGCCGTCACCTGCGAGAGCTACATCGGCTTTGAAGATTTTACCCGCAATGAAGGCATGGTAGCCCGGGTCGTGGCCACTGAGCAGGATGATCAGGAAGATATCCCCAGGTTGCTCGAAAACATCGACGAAATCTATGAATACAGATCCATCGATGATGCCCGGGTGTTCAAGGACGACAATATGCGCCGGCTGGTGCTAAATTATGGCTCCGGCTTTGTGCGTGCCGCCAGTTTTTTTGCTGAGCAGGGCGAGTATGAACGAGCTACTTCATACATTGATCGTGGCAAGATCTTTATCGATGAAGAGATCAAGCTTACCGAGTTTTACACCAGCTATTATAGCGGAAATCGTGATTGGGAAAAGCTGGATGAATTTGTGGATAGAGTGATCTTCAAGCATCGCGAGGGATGGCGGATCTACATCAGTTATGTGCTGGCCTATCTGATGGAAAACCATACGGACTACGCAGTTCCCTTCATCGAAAAAGGTCTGCTATCCTACCCCAATGAATCATACTTTGCCGATCTCACCTTGCACTATGCCGAAAAATATGATAAAGTGGATGAAATGCGGACTGTGCTGAACAAAGGGAGATCCCGGCTGGGCTATGAAATTGATGATTATCTGCTGACATTGGATGCGATAGAAAGTGACTTGACCAACCCGCGAGTAATTGAGCTTGAACCCTGATATATTCACAATCCTGATCGGCGGAAAAGCTGGAGAAGGGATCAAAAAAGCCGCTCAAGTGATTGGCAATCTGGCAGCCGGGCTGGGATATCACAGCTTTCAAAGCGATGACTACCAGTCTCTGATCAAGGGTGGTCACAATTTCAGTGTGGTGAGTATATCCCCTGATAAGCTCTATAATAGCTACAAAAAAGCCAGTCTGATCATCAGTTTTGATGCCCGTAGCGTCAATCGGCATCTGGAGGATAGGGCAGAAGCTGCTCTGCATTTTTGCAATGAAGGCGATGGGGAAGATCCTACTCTGATTCCCTTGCCGCTCAGCGAATATATGCAACAGCATTATAGCGGGGCAGCCAATATGTCTCTTGCTGCCATAGCCATCTTCTGCGCTGTGTGTGGCATTAGCGAAGCTCAAATGCAAAAGAGCATCAGCCAGGAATTTAAGCGCAGAGTGGAAGAAAATTCCCGATATGCGGCGGCTATATACCAGCTCATAATCCAGCGCAAGATCAAGCAGCTCTTTTTGCTTCATCCCCAGATGAGTGTGCCTGCTCGTTGCTATAGCGGAAATCAATTGATTGCTCTCGGCGCCTGGGCGGGTGGTTTGGATTTTTACTATGCCTATCCCATGACTCCGGCTTCATCGATTTTGCACTATCTGGCAAAGCTGAGAGATAGCCACGGGGTGCAGGCAATCCACGTGGAAAGCGAATTGGCAGCGATCAATATGGCCATCGGTTCTGCCTTTGCCGGGAAACGCGCGATGGTAGGCAGCTCCGGAGGTGGATTTGCTCTGATGCAAGAGGCTTTTTCGCTGGCCGGGATGGTGGAAGCACCCCTGCTTTGCATTCTTTCTTCGCGGCCTGGTCCCGCTACAGGAGTTTCCACATATACCGCTCAGGAAGACCTGGATTTTGCCCTCAATCAGGGGCATGGAGAGTTTGCCAGGATAGTAGCCGCTCCCGATAGCTTTGAGCGTGCTTTTAGCCTGGCGGCAGAACTGCTGGATCTGGCCTGGGAGTGTCAAAGCCCGGCGATCTTGCTCACCGAAAAACACTTGAGCGAAAGCCTGAGCGATGTGCATTTTCCCCTCGAAGATATTCCTCCCGCAATGCCCTTGCCCATGCCAGATAACAAACCCTATCAACGTTATGCCTTTACGGATTCCGGTGTGTCAGCTTTGAAATTTCCCGGTGCTGATAACTGCTCTGATGATGATGTAATCAAGTGGAACAGCAACGAGCATCTGGAAAGCGGAGTGCGCACGGATGAAGCCTCTGCCATTGTCGCCATGCGAGATAAACGGAAGCGGAAATATGCCACCATCACAGCGGCTACCAGGAAATATCAACGCGTCGCCAGCTATGGCAGCGGGGCAAGCATAGTGTTTGCCTATGGCTCCACCGCGCTCGAACTCAGAGAAGCTCAGAAGTATCATCCCTTCACCCTGGTTGTGCCCATCTATCTGGAGCCCTTTCCTCATGCGGAACTGGCTGAATATGAAGGGAAAGAAGTGATCGTGGTGGAACACGCCTCCCTCCCGCATTTCTCACGTTTGCTGGTAGAGAAGCTAAGGGTCAAAATCAAAGCCGATATTCTGCGCTATGATGGACGCCACTTCTCTGCGGAAGAACTGGTGCAAGCCATTCACGAGGCCGAAAATGCGTAATCTGACTACTACCAAAGAAAACACCTGGTGCAGGGGCTGTGGAAATTTTGGACTCTTTGCCGCCGTCAAGAGGGCGATTCAAAGCCTTCAGGAAGATGGCGTTTCGCTTTCGGATATTGTAATGACATCCGGAATCGGTTGCCATGGCAAGATCTTTGACTATCTCAATGTTTCCGGGATCTACGGCTTGCATGGTCGTGCTCTGGCCACTGCTCAGGGCATCAAACTGGCCAATCCTGACCTGCAAGTAATCACTTTTGGCGGAGATGGAGATAGCCTGGGTGAAGGCCTGGAGCACACCCTCTTTGCCGCCAAACGCAATATGGATATCACCCTGATCCTGCACAACAACGGGACTTATGGGCTTACCACCGGACAGGCTTCGCCGCTCTCTCAGCCCGGATATCGGGGACTATC
>CAZCRD010000062.1:0-26707 GCA_964501025.1 uncultured Candidatus Cloacimonadota bacterium
CAATAGCATAGCGGGAGCATTGCGCCTGCGAGGCGTATTGGTGGCGCAGTGCTGCCGTAGTGCGAATGGGGAAGTTGAGTCATCCTGAGGTGTGCAGAATGGTCGGATGGGCAAAAATAATTTCTTCTGTTCACCTTGCCAGTTCTCTGGATTATCAGTGCCCTTTCTGGAGAATTATGCCGTTTTATCTGATCGCATAATCCCTTGTATTAGTGAAACTTAGGTCACAAATTAGCATTTTTAGCTTGACAGATCATCTCAGTCAATTCATTGTCACCAGAACATACAATAATGCAAAGACTATAAGGAAATTATGAGAAAACTTAGAAAGAAACTTTTTGTCACTTTTTTGGGATTGCAGATCCTTTTGATAGGACCTGTGATAGGAGAATCAGTGACAGGTATTGGCAGTGAAGAAATCAGCCAGGATCAAACTGCTCTGGTGATAGATTCAATGCATACACAGGAACCACCAGGAACTCTACCCGAGAGCATGGTCGCTTCTTATTATGCCGATTATTTTCACGGCCGAACCACAGCGAATGGCGAAGTGTTTGACCAATACGCCATGACCTGTGCCCACAAAACTCTCCCTTTCAACACCATCTTGATCGTCAGCAATCCTGAAAACGGAAAATCCGTGGAAGTGCGGGTTAATGATCGAGGTCCTTACCCTCCTGGACGTGACGTTGATCTTTCTTATGCTGCAGCCAAAAAGATTGGCTTGATCCGCCCCGGTGTTGCTCCTGTAGAAGTCTTCATCATTCACCCTGAGAATGATGAATACAAAGAACAATTCACTGCGAGATAAGCTTAGATCTTATCCCCAATCTCTCACTCTCGCTACGATGTCAACTCTTCCTTTGAACATATCTGCTCCAGTGTGGCAAGCTCTGCAAAACAAACAGCCAGTTTTGGCCCTCGAATCCACTGTGATCACGCATGGCTTACCTTATCCGCGAAACTTTGAAACTCTCACCACACTTGAAGATGTAGCCAAAAAACAGGGTGTGGTTCCTGCTACAATCTGTGTGTTGGATGGTGAGTGCTTGATCGGTCTGCAGCAAAATGATATTGAGCGGCTCAAACACAAGATGCTCAATCACGCTGAGATTCAGAAGCTATCCTGGCGTGATCTGCCGATGGCTATAGCACGAAAAGCAAGCGGAGGAACCACGGTCAGCGCCACCATGGCTTTGGCGCAGATGGCAGGCATCAAGGTCTTTGCCACCGGAGGCATCGGTGGGGTGCATCGCAGGTGGCAGGATACTCTGGATATATCTCTGGATATCAAGGCTTTGGCTGAGATTCCCGTAATCGTCATCTGTGCCGGCTGCAAGGCTATATTGGATATCGGCGCTACCCTCGAAGCTTTGGAAACAGCCGGGGTATCGGTTTATGGCTGGCAAAGCCGGGAATTCCCCAGTTTTTATTCGCGAAGCAGCGGATATACTATCCCTGAGATACAAAATACTAAAGAAATCGCTGAGGCCTTCAGGCTGAGCCGCCTGTGTTCTGGCTTGGGCTCTGGCATGCTGATTGCAAATCCCATCCCTGAAGCGGATGAGATCCCCTATGCTGAGATTGAGCCCTATATCAAACAAGCCTTACAGGATGCTAAAGGTATAAGTGGCAAAGCTGTCACTCCCTTTCTGCTGGACTATCTTGCCAGATCTACCGGTGGTAGAAGTGTCCAGGCAAATCTGGCTTTGCTAAAAAACAACGTTAGACTCGGTGCATTGATTGCTGGAGAAACAACATGAAAATATTCATTTCAATCGATATGGAAGGGATTCCCGGAACCTTTAACTGGGAGCATGAAAAGATTGATCGCAAAGCCGTGCAAAGCTGCATGCAAACACATATTACCACCGCAGTAAAGGCAATCCTGAATAGCGATCAGGGCAAGGATATCAGTCAGATCGTGATCGCTGATTCACACTCCGCCGGGGATAACCTCAGCTATGACATCACCAGCTTGGATGAGCGCATATCACTGATTTGCGGTGACCCCCGTCCGGAGTATATGATGCCGGGATTTGATGATAGCTTTTCGATGGTCTTTCTTCTGGGTTATCATGCTGGAACCGGAGCTTTGAAAGGGAATATGGATCACACATACTCAAATAGCGGTATTCAAAAGATCTGGATCAATGGCGAGTCTATGAATGAAGCGCTGATCAATGCTGCATTTGCCGGATATCACAACGTCCCTGTGGGGCTGGTGAGTGGGGATCTGGCTTTGAGGCTGGAGCTGATGTCTCCAATGCCCTGGCTAAAATATGTCACTACCAAAGAAGGCATTAGTAAGTTTGCAGCAAAAAGCTACTCTACGCTCAAAGTAGAAGAGGATCTCAAAAATGGGATCAAAGCCGCCTTAGCTATAAAGCAACTGCCCTTGTATCGCTTTGAATCTCCGATCGAGCTCAAGCTGGAATTTCACTCCACAGCAATGGCTGATGTCGCATGTCTGATGCCCGATACCAAACGCATTGACGGCAAAACCATAAGCTATAGCCATGCTGATTACGGGGTGATGTTTAATGCCCTAATGGCATTGGTGACACTGGCTTCCAGCGTGGGGATCTGAGTCTATATTACACAGCATAAGTGGAAAATCATCCACAATCAAGCCCCGAAATAGACTTAAAGAGGCTGCCTTAGCCACAAATCCATTGACACAATTTCGACATCCTACAAATTGCCTACGGCAGTATTTCTTTTGTTTTTGTATTCAAAAATCTAAATTGAGCAGGAATTATGCCAAGTAGCGTGAAAACTGACCCCACCTTGGTGGTGGATATAGGTAATTCAAACATAGTCTGTGCCGTTTTTGATCAAGGCAAACTGAAGATCAGGTATCGATTTGAGACCGACTCCAGCAGAACTGCCGAAGATTATTACAGCCAGATCCAGCAAAAAATGCGTGATCATGCTCTGGCCCATTTCAAGTATGTGGCCATGGGCAGTGTCGTGCCCAAGCTCCGCGAAACTTGGCGGGAACTGATTTTGCAGCACAGTGAGGCCAGGATCTATGATATCAACGGGCTTTCCCCACTGGGCTTGCGCTATCTAATCGAAGATCCATCGGTGGTGGGTCCGGATTTGGTGGCAAATGCTTTTGCTGCCTGGAAGAAGTACTATGGATCCACTCTGGTAGTGGACTTGGGCACTGCAACTACAATCCAGTTGATCGATAGCGATGGGCTTTATGCGGGAGTGGTGATCGCTCCTGGGGTCAAAACTGCGGCAAGTCACCTGTTTGAAAAAGCTGCTATGTTACAGAATGTAGTATTACAAGCACCCAAACAGCTTTTGGGGAATTGCACAAAAGACGCTCTGCTATCAGGGATCATCACCGGGCACGCTCTGATGCTGCGAGGCTTCATCTCGGAGATCAAGGTAAACTACTCCCAATATGCCCCTTTTAAGGTGATTCTTACCGGAGGCCTTGCCTCGATCATTGCGCCAATGTGTGCTGCTGATTATGTGGTGGATCAGAACCTCACCCTGGAGGGTTTATTCCTGGCTATGTGTACTCTGATCCAAAACGAATCCTAATAGTATATGCGCAAACGCTGGCTTTTCCTTCTGCTACTAATCCCTTTGTGTTTGGGAGCAGAGACCTTTGCGCCAAGACTCTACATCAAAGCTTACAATCCGCTGATCAATAATCGGCCACTGATATACAAGCTGGATAAGGGACTACATATCTATCGGGAAAAACCATTCCAGATACCCGCACTCAAGATCAGCTATGAAGAAGAGCCGGATTTTGCAAAGCAGAGGATTATCGTATACTCCCTGGTCGAGGGTATCAATCTGCATCCTCCGATACCGCTCAGTTTTGATCAGTATCTGAGCAATTTGCAGTACCACGTTTTCCGCAAATCCCTAAATGCAAACATCAAGGATTACACTCAGACCGCAGAAGCTACCTCCAGTGGTCTCATTGGCGAATTTGTGCTGGAGCTGCCCTCGGTGGCGTTGCCCAGGTCTGTGCAGAGAGTTTTGGGAAGTGGTGCCAGTCGGCTCAATCTGGATGGCACTCAGAAGGTTACGCTCCAGGTCAGCAGCACCAAGCGCAAACAGATACCTATCTATGAGACCGAAAATCGCAGCACCTTTGATATCAAGATGGAGCAAGAGACCAATCTCCGTCTGACCGGGACTATCGGCGACAAGATATCGGTGAATCTGAAGTACAATTCAAATCAGGATGAGCAGCTTTTTGATCCCAACAACGTCAATATCAAATACACGGGAGATGAAGACGAGGTAGTGCGCTCAATCGAAGCAGGGAATATCACTCTTGCTCTTTCCGGCAGCAGATATATCAGCTATTCTACCAGCTCTCAAGGTCTCTTTGGGGTCACCAGTAAGTTCAAATATGGTGATCTGGATCTTACTGTAATCGCCTCAAAGGAAGAAGGACAGAAAAACTCGATGAGCTATGTGGGACAGGCTCAGGCAGATAGTGTGGTATTCCGCTCTCGGGATTACGCTGCCAGAACCATGTATTACCTTGCGGATCCCTATGATCTGTATCAAGTATATGATGAAAGCAATATTGGATCCCTACCCCAAGGATGGATCAACAATGCGATTGCAACAGATCCCGCCGGAGCATGGATCATCAACAACGCCAATCTCCTGCCCGAATATGGTACAGTGCGCCTTTTTTTGGACGATTCCAACGCTGCCAACAACGTTGCTTCTGCTCCCGGGGACACCATCTTCTTCAGCCAAAACGACTACTATGTGCCCTACTATGATGAATTGATCGAAGGCACGGATTTTATCACAGATTACGATGCGGGGTTTATCACTCTGCTCAAAAGCATTGATCGCCGCGCTACCCTGGGCGTGATGTATGATCGTCGCGATGGGATACAAGTGCGCTCTGAGGATTTCTATACCGAGGGACAGTCTCCGGATAACGAGCTGATCTATCCTTTTGTGATCCGGCGCAGAAATCAGGAGCACAATCCCGATGATCCTGATAACGTATGGCATTATCAGATGCGTAATGTCTATAACATGAACAAGACCAATATCAAAAGCGATGGCTTCCAGCTTGATGTCTATACCCTGAATGTAGATAATACCAGGAACTACAATCTTCCTGATAGCCTGAATACCGGACAGTTCATTACCTACATGGATTATCTCAGGCTGGATAGCACTGGTGATGGCCTGATCAATGGAGATGACACCACGATCAACCTCTCTGCCGGGCTGATTCTCTTTCCCTTTATCGAGCCTTTCCGCCCTTTGGGTGATGATGTGCTGTATGAAGAAGAAAACGAGAGTATCAGCTATCAGGATATCAGTTTCTACCTGTCTGTAAAGGGTAAGATAGGCCGGGAAGCGATTGATCTCTCTCAAACCGGCATCCTGAAGGGCAGCGTAAGAGTAAAAGTAAATGGCCTGGAGCAGCGGGAAAACGTTGATTATCTGGTGGACTATGATTTTGGTCGTATCACTTTCTTGACTCCCGCTGGCAAAGATCCCGATGCCAAGATCGAGATTGATTATGAGAGCAGATCGATGTTTGATGTAGCCCGCAAGACTCTGGCGGGGATGAGAGCAGATTGGGAGATTACGGACTATGCAAAACTAGGTGGTACGTTGATCTACCGCTCTGAGACGGTGGCGGATAAAAGACCTCGCATCGGCAACGAAAACATCGAGATGTGGATGGCCAATGTGGATGGCAGTCTGGGGTTCAAGCCCGCCTTCATCACGCGCTGGATCGATGCTCTGCCTCTCATATCCACCACTCGTGAAAGTGAGATAACCCTAAGTGGAGAGATCGCCTACACCATACCCAATATCTATGGAGATTCCGATACCAAGAAGAAGATCTCTTATGTGGATGACATGGAATCAATCATGGATTCATATCCTTTGGGGGTTACTTTTTCCTCTTGGGTGAGGGGGAGCAAGCCGTTTGGTACCTCTCTGGCCAAGGGCAGGGCAAATTGGTACAATCCCAAAAATATCCGCCGTGAACAGATTGAAGACCCCTCCACTCTCACAGAACGAGAGCGCCGAGAGACTGCCACAGTGCTTGCTCTAAGACACTGGCCTAACAGCCTGTATGTTCCGGGCAGCGGAGTGCAAAGCTGGAGTGGTGTGATGAAGTATCTGGGCAATCAATTGGACTTTTCCCAAAAGAAATACATCGAGTTTCTGGTCAAGGTGGATGATAGTGAAGATGGTCCCCGCCCGGATGTTATCCTGACAGTGGATCTGGGTGATATCAACGAAGATTTTTACACTGAATTCGGGGGATTGAATCGTCTTGATACCGAGGACGAGAATCTGGATGGAGTTCTCACTTTGGATGAAGACATTGGTTTGGATGGTATTCCTTATGGAGAGCCGGGTCACGATCCCTTTGATCTCGCCAATCCGGATATAGATGGCAATGGCGATTACCCCGGCATTAACGGCACTGAAGGCAATCGGGTCCTGGATACTGAAGATTTGGATGGCAATGGGGTCTTAAATCAGCTTGACCGATATTTCAGTTACAGCATTTCCTTAGCCGATACTACCGGGCAAAATCATGATGGTTGGGTGCTGTATCGCATTCCTCTGACGGATCCGGAGTATTATACTATTGTCAACAATTCCAGCACCGGAGCTCAGCCCAGCTTGAAGAAGATATCCTATGCCAGGATTTGGTTACAAAGCGATTCTCCGGTGCGCGTGTATGTGGCAGATGCCTCGGTCGTGGGGAACAAGTGGCAGGATTTCTTTGTCCGTGATCTGAGTGGTAGAATCCTCTCAGAATCCGAGCTGGCGGCTTTTAATACCAGCTATCTCACCGGTATTGTAAACAATCAGAAAAACTCAAATCACTATACTTCACCTCCTGGCACGGTCTACACAGAAGATCGTCGTGAATCCTCTGAATCTGCTCTATCGGTAGATATTGCCAATCTTCAGAGCGACCATCAGATCGTGCTCAGACAGAGTTTGATCGATTCCTACAACCTTTTATCCTATGAAAGCCTGCGCTATTGGGTTTATCCTGAGGTCGATGAAGATTCCACTTTGGAGGAGCTGGATGTTTTCTTCCGGATCGGAGCTGATTCCTTGAATTACTATCAGATCACCCAGCGTATACCGGTGGTAGCTTATCAAAACAAGATGGAGCAAAACTTCTGGCAAGAGCTTGATTATGATCTGCAACAGATTACTGCCCTCAAAGAACTCAATCCCGGAGCCACTTCAGATACCCTGGTTGTGGGAGACAAAACCTATTTTTATCGAGGTCGGCCTACACTTACCACGATTCGAGAGCTGTTTCTGGGTGTGATCAATCCCCGTACCGACACTCAAAACGAAGCTCTGAGCGGGACCATATATTTCAATGATATGCGGGTAGCAGATCCTTATCAGGATATCGGAGTAGCCCAAAGGGTCAGCTTAAATACCAAGTTTGCCGATTTCTCTACTCTGGATGTGGAGTTTGAATCCAAAAGCGAAAACTTCAATCCCGTCATCCAGCGGGGTAGAACCAATACTTACACCCAGACCCAGACTCTGAATATCATCAACAAATTCTTTGTAAACAAGTTTTTCCCCAATTCCTGGGGCTTGGATTTGCCGATTACCCTGAGGCGTAATCACACGGCAGGAGAGCCACGATATCGGGCAAATTCTGACCTTTTGATCGCCAATATCACCGATCCCGAACAGCGCGAGCGGGAAAGAACCGAGACTTTGTCCTATTACGGAGAATTTGGCTACAGCATGCGCACTCCACCCAAGAGCAAGATTCTGGAATACAGTTTGGGCAAGCTATCGGTATCGGGGAATGCCGAACAGCGCTATAGCCACACCTCGACTGCAGTGGATACCACTTTTGCCTGGAGGGGAACTTTGGGCTACAATCTGAATTTTCCTGCAGATAAGGTCAGCTTCCCGCTCTTTGGAGATTACCGCTTGGGATTCTTGCCCTCCGCCTTTTCCAATAGTTTTACCATCAACAACAATGAGCCTAATAGCTGGAACTGGGAACTGCGTGAAGGCGAATATGGCTGGTATCCCAGATCCTACTCCGTGAATACCAAAATCTTTACAAGTGATAACAACATTACCTGGCCACTGACCAGCGATCTCAACGCAACTGCCAGGTTCAATACCAAACGCGACCTGGTCCAGAAACACTATCTGAGCGGTATCAACATCGGTAAGCAAACCGAGTATGTGCAAGATTTGGGACTCAATTTCAACCCCAATTACTTCCCTCGCGTGATGAATGTAAGCAGCAGTGTAACGGCGCGTTATACGGATATGCAACGCAAGTATTACGAAAATGTGGATGGTCAACAGGTGGAGGTCTTTCAAAGTGATGGTAATGTGAATCGTGGTATTCGCACCAATATATCGCTGATGAATTCGACCTTACTCAGCGGTCTGTTACAAAAGCTAAAGAGTAAGAACCCCGCTTATGCTTCCCCCAAAGATGCTCAGGCCGATGAGGATAAAAATAAGGATGAGCTTTACGAAGGACTTACAGATGGCGAGATAAAACTGATGGAAACCCAGCAGGAAGAGCTGCGCAAAAAGCAGGAAGAGGAAGAGCGCAGGAAACTGGAAAATATGGAATCTCCCACAGAAGATACCAAGGAAAGTGATGAAAATCAAAAAGAACCCGAAAAAGGCGCAGAGAAGGATGAGGAATCTCCTGAAGATATCAAATCCGACGCAGACGAAGATACAATCCCGGTAGATAAGGAAGAGGATATTGATCCGAAACAAGAGCAAGAGGACAAAGATGAAGACCAGGAAGAGGAAAAAGGCCCGGGCATCAATCCCTTGATCATGTTTATCGACTATCTGGCTCGGATCAAGAACATTACCGCTTCTTACCAAAACGGCTATACCATGAATTATACCCGGAAAAACGAACTGCCTAATTTTGCCTTCCAGCTGGGTGTGCCGCACTCCATGCCCACAGACTATCTGGATGCCATCGGCAATGACAACACGCTTACGCTGTCATCCGGGCTTTTCTTGGGACGCAATCTCGATAGCACGATAAATTTTGCTCATAGCTTCAATCGCCGATATTCGAATGCCAGCCAGCAAAATACTTCCACCACTTTTCCGGATGTGACACTGAGTTTGATGAATTGGGAGCCTTGGGTGGGATTGTCCGAGTATATGCAGGGAGCACGTCTAAATACCGGATTTCAGTACACTACCCGTGCCAGCGGAGATATCGATTGGGTGAAGCCCAAACAGGAATCCACCACCATCTCCATGTCCCCTGTGATTGGCTTTACCGGAAACATCATGAACAAGCTCAATACTAATGTCAGCTTTTCCCTGTCTCAAACTGAAAACATCACTGATATGGATTCTTATGATATCGTCAAGACTTCAAACACTCAAGCCATAAACGGGAATCTGTCCTATAGCTTCACAGCCGGACGCGGCTTTACCATTCCCTTTACCGGCAAAAAGATCCATATAAACAACCAACTTACGTCTTCGATGGGTATTACTTACGAAAACAACGAGGATGTCACTCAGGGAAGAGATACTTCACAGGTGGACCGCGCTACTTCCAGATTTGTGATTACGCCGGGTGCTACTTACCAGTTTGATCAGAATATCCGCGGTGGTCTTACCTCAAGCTACGAGATAAATAGTGACCGCAAACGCGATGATGGCTCCAGAATATTCAGTCTTGGCATCTGGGTGGAAGTGAATCTATAATTTTAAGGCTATGTCTTGAAGTCAAGTGGGTAGTCTGTCAGTTGGTCAGACCAAACCACAAAGCGCAGATCTGGGTGCACACGTGATGATGAGGTATCTACCCGCCTGGCACTACGGCAGCACTGCGCCACCATTGCGCCTCGCAGGTGCAATGCCCCAGCGATGCTAATGGGAAACGAGCGGTTGCGGGATTCGTCACGTCTCCCTGTTGGCGAGAGGATCGCACATCACCCGTAGCGGAGTCTTTCCAAAGCTCCGTTACCCGTTGCGTAGTCTTTCCAAAGCTCCGTTACCCGTTGCGTAGCCTTTCTCAAAGCTCCGTATTCTTCGCATCGTTTTAGACTGGATCCCGGATATTCTCCACAAGCCTCCGCTCTGCTTCGGCTTGTTCCGAACGGAATGACGGAGGTGGAACGTTGATCTGCAGGATAAAATATCTATTCTTTTTCGCTGAGCTCAATCCAGTGGGACAAAGCCTGTTCGTGGCGCAGATTCAGTTCTTCCATCTGTTTGGCCAGATCAGTATATTCCTGAGGATTCAGTCCGGAATGTGAGAGCTTTTCTTCACATTCAAATAGCGTTTGCTCGAGCTCATTGATTTCGTTTTCCAGAAGCGAGAATTCCCGCTGTTCATTGTAGTTTAGCCCTTTGATCCTCTGTTTTGGTTTCATGATCCGGGGTTCAGGATTTTCGGTTTTCAGCTCTTCTTCGTAACGTTTTACCAGGATGTAATCAGAGTAGTTACCAGCAAATTTTCGGATCCCCTTGTTTTCAAAGATGAAAAGGTAATCCACGGTACGATCCAGAAAAAAGCGATCGTGAGAAACGATGAACAGACAGCCTTTGAAGGCATCAAGGTAGTCTTCCAGGATCTCGAGAGTGCGGATATCCAGATCATTTGTGGGTTCGTCCATAATGATAAAATTGGCTCCAAACATCAAGGATTTCAGCAGATACAGGCGTTTTCTTTCGCCGCCGGAAAGAGCGGAGAGTTTCATCTGCTGCATTTTTTTATCAAAGAGAAAGCGTCCCAGCATCTCAGTGGCACTGAGTTTGGTGCCATCAGCTGTGCGAATGCTCTCGGCATATTGAGCAATGTAGTCATACACACTCAGTTTGGGCTCAAAACTATCTTCTTCCTGTTTGTAATAGGAAAAATGAGTGTTTTGTCCCACCTTGATGCTGCCCAGGTCTGGTTTTTCCTCACCGATAATCAGCTTTAACAACGTGGTTTTTCCACAACCATTAGGTCCCAAAACGCCAATGCGTTCCAGGGGCTGAAAATTGTGATCAATGTCCTCAAACAGGGTGTTTCCATCGTAAGATTTACTCAATTTATGCAGCTCAAGGATGGTGCGTCCCAAGCGATCGGTCTGAAAGGAAATGTCCAGTTCCTGTTGCGAGATCAGATAGCTTTTGCTGAGTAGCTCTTTGACCCGATCCACGTGATTTTTGGGCTTGGAAGCGCGAGCTTTGGCACCTCTGGCCAGCCAGGCGAGTTCTTTGGACAATTGAGCCTGGCGGCGGGTTTCTTTGCGCATGCTATCCTGTTCGCGGAGCATTTTCCCTTTCAAAAAACCACTGTAATTGCCCTCATAAAAAAAGAGCTCTGTACGCTCTATATTGAGGATGCGGTTGCAGATGGAATCCAGAAAATAGCGGTCATGAGTTACAAAGATCAAGGCGGATTTTGTATTCACCAGAAAATCCTGCAACCACTCAATGCTATCCAGATCAAGGTGGTTGGTGGGCTCATCCATGAGCAAGAGATCCGGTTCCAGAGCCAGGACTTTGGCCAGATCCACCTTGCGGCGCTGGCCCCCGGACAATATCCCCAAGGGTGTATCATACAGATTCATCCCCAGCCTGGTCAGCAAAGCCTTGTAGTGATGCTCCGCTTTGAGAATCTTGGGATCAGCGGGTAATACGTGTTGCAACACAGTGCAAGAGGGATCCACGTCAGGATCTTGCTCCAGATACGCTATCTTGAGGTCTCTGCGAGGGGTGATGGTACCATTGCCAGGCTGGAGATGGCCACATAGCACTTTGAGGAGAGTAGTTTTACCGCAGCCATTTACGCCCACGATACCGAGCTTGTCGCCAGCATGCAAGCCAAATGATGCATCTTTGATGATCACGCGATCACCAAAAGCGACGTGAATATTTTCTGCAGTGAGGATTACTTCATGAGCCATAAAAGATGCTGTGTACAATGATTGAGAAAAATGGATCTAATATGATATTGATGGCGTCCCTGAGGCGATTCGAACGCCTGACCTTCACCTTCGGAGGGTGCCACTCTATCCAGCTGAGCTACAGGGACGCAAAATCGAGTAATCATACTTTTTTTAATGGGTAATTCTGTCAATAGATTTGCATAAATTCGCTTTTTCCGCACAGTAAACGGGCAGCATTGGGGGCATGTTTGTGCACTGCTTTGCAGATAGCTTGAGATACTTCGCGGATTTCCCATTGCGCATGTGCATCGGATCTAAGACGGACAAAATGGTAGATCTCGCGCAGGTTTATCTTTGCGTAGATCTTACAGGGAGTAGCGTTGAGTTTCAAGTAATCCCGGATGTGTCCCAGCGATGCCGGCATGCTATCAGCCACTTTGGTGCAGTTTAAAATCAAGTCTTCCCAGAGTAATTGGTGACCGATTTGGCGGATCGCATCAGGGAGGATCACCAGGCCAGGATAACCACCTTTTTTGAGAATCGTGCATTGACGGTGGCGTTTGAACTGAGCCCAGCAGGATTCGCTCATGGAAAGCTCAAATTCAAAATCCACAGTCTCAAAAGCACGTGGCACCTTATGCCAGGCACGCATACCTCTGAAGGCTTGTTGCCAGAGCTGTTCTTTTGCCAGTTTGGGGAGGCGGGATACCGTGTCCAGATTGTCCTGCCAGGAAAGCTCGCCTTGAGCATATATAATGGCGGCAAGCACCTTGTCATCAGCGGATTTTGGGGCTGAGATCAATCTCGCTTTGCTTTCCAAATCCAGTTCTGCCAGCCAGGGCAATTCCTGCTGCAAAAACCCGCTAAAGCCCACACTGTTCAAATCTATCTGTCCCAGAAATCCATCAGGATCTGTATGCCGGATCAGCGACGGGGCTATGGGCTTCAATTCCTGCAATAGCAGTTCCTTGAGTTTCTGTGCTTCCTGTAAGGGGCTATTGGCCAGACGCCGAATCAGGTTTTCCAGACTGCGGGCATTCATGGTCATCCCCATCTGCGTTTTGGTAGCCAGTGGGAGGATGTATCTGGCATCCTCTTTCGCCAGGTTCTCAAGCTGTCGTGGTTTGAGATCAGTCATTGTTTTTTGGTAGTGTTCGCACAAGTCCTTGAAGGCTAATCCATAGGCTTCAAACAGCTGCTTTATGATGCTTTTGTATGCTCTTTTCAGGGCTGGTTTTTTATCCAGCTCGGGAGGAACTACATAGTCTTTGCCAAAGGTCACATAGCGTTGAGATTTTTCGGTGTATGAGGCCAGACGGCTACGTTGGATCAGCTCGGTGAGCAGTCTGGAAACATCAATCAGATCAAGATTGAACACTGCATGCTCGGCTACCGAGGCGTGCCCCATCTCAAAAATGATGTTTTCGTTGGATTTACGAGCTTTCTCTACTTCATTCAAGGCTTCAGCACGCAGCTCTACCACGCTCTTTTTGCTTCGACTGATGCGAGCATAAGCGGCAGAGATGACTTCCGGACTGGCATTCTCTTGCTTGAGCTTGGCGATCAAGCTACTGTCGATATTGTATCCTGCAACGATAAGTTTCATAGAGCTATGCTATAAGAGAGCTTTCACGCTGCTGGCTCCGATACGGTTTGCTCCGGCATCCAGCATGAGTTTGGCGGCCTCAGCGCTGCGAATTCCACCACTGGCTTTTACGCCAAATTTGGGGCCGACCACCTCGCGCATCAGGGTGATATCTTCTGCTTTGGCTCCAGCACTGCCGAATCCGGTGGAGGTTTTTACAAATTTCGCTCCGGCTTTTTTGCTCATCAGGCAGCTGATGATGAGCTCTTCCCGATCCAGGTAACAGGTTTCCAAGATCACTTTGAGCAGCTTCTTATGCTCCAGACATTGGATTGCTACAGCCTTGATAGTTTCGAGCACCATGTCATAATCCTTGCTTTTGAGGGCAGCAAGGTTTTGCACCATATCTACTTCATCTACTTTCGCTTCGAGCACCGCTTTTGCTTCTTTCTTGACTGCCAGGCGACTACCCGAGCCCAAGGGAAAGTTGATCACGGTGCAGCTTTTCACGGAATCCTGCAACTGCTTCTTGATCTGGGGGATATAGTAGGAATTGATGCAAACGGATGCAGTGCCATATTCATTGGCCATTTGGCATAGCTGGGATACATCTTCACTACTGGCATCAGCTTTGAGGATGGTGGCATCGATCACGGCTGCCACTCCTTTGCTCTCGTCAAAAAGTTCATCTGGTTCATCAGCCCTGCATTTGGCACAGTGCAGGCAGATTTTGTGGGCTCCACCACAACGGGCTGGCTCGTCTCCGGGAAAAAACTCACGGGCTATTTGTTCGATACTTTTCATAGTTTCACTCCTTTAGGTTCCGGCCAATTGGCCGCAGGCCCCACAGATGCCTGCTCCCCGGCTGCGCCGCAGAGTAATGGCCTGATTCAGGCTTTGCGCTTGTTGTAAAAACTGGTTTATCTCACTCTCGGTGGGGCTGCGATAGGGCAGAGCCGGGATTTCATTGTAGGGGATAAAATTTATCTTGCAGGATAGATCTCCGGCAAAACGCCTTAAGGCTTTGATGTCTTCCGCTCCCATATTCACTTCGGGGATCAGGATGTATTCAAAGGTCACGCGAAAAGGGCTTTTTTTCAGGTAATACTGCAGCGCGGATTTGATCTCATCCAGAGGGAATGTCTTGTTCACGGGCATCAAAACATCACGCTTCTCGTTGATTGCGGAGTTTAGTGACACAGCCAGTTTGGTTCTGATCTTAATGTCGGCAAGCTTTCTGATTTCGGAAGGGATACCGCAAGTGGAGACGGTGGTGCGTCTGGGACTAAAGGACAGGGCTTCATCGCTCTGGATGATTCGCAGGGTCCGGATCACGTTTTGGAGATTGTCCAGAGGTTCACCCATCCCCATGAACACAAGGTTGGTAAGGCGTTGCGGAAAACAGATTGAGGATGCCATCAGGATCTGACCCACGATCTCGGCGGGGGATAGATTGCGCTTCAAGCCCATTGTTCCGGTGGCACAAAAAGAACAATTTCGGGCGCATCCTACCTGGGAAGATACGCAGAGTGTTCGTTTTTTGGTGTCGGGGATGATGACCATCTCGATGATCTCGCCATCTTTCAGTTTCAGGCGGTATTTCGTGGTCTGATCTGCAGCACGTTGTTCCCGATCAATCTCAGGTAAATCAAAGCTAAAACTACTATTCAGATACTCCTTCACCGATTTGGGTAGCTCTGTCATCAGCTCGGGATCAAATACGAGCTTGTCGTAAAGCCAGTGCATTATCTGCCGATAGCGAAAGGCGGGGAACTGCTTTGTGAGGATGCTTTTGATCTCCTCTGGCATCAAGGAGAAGATGTTTACTGGCATGATTCCAGATCTGGGATGCTGATGATTTTTAGTTTGGCAAATTCTTCTATACTTATATCGGCTACGCTCTGATCATCATGGGTAAGATAGATCTTGTGGGCCAGCACATCGATGCGAAACACCATCGCCTTCTGATCTTTGTGCATCACACAAGTACCGATGATGGGATAGTCTTTACCGGCTTCCACATAGAAGTCTTCTTCAAAATTCAAGCAACACAGCAATCTACCACAGGGTCCCGAGATCTTGGAGAGATTTCCGGCCAGGTTTTGATCTTTTGCCATCTTGATGGTTACTTGATTGAACCGTTTGAGAAAACTGCTGCAGCAGTACTGATTTCCACACATGCCAAAGCCACCCAGACGTTTGGCTTCATCGCGGCCGGTGGTTTGATGCAGCTCGATTCTGGTCTTGAAAATGGTGGCCAGTTCCCGGACAAATGTGCGAAAATCGATGCGGCCATCAGCGGTAAAAAAGAAAGTAAGCTTATTGCCGTCAAACTGATACACAGTCTCAATCAGTTTCATCTCAAAGGGATAGCGCAGCAGGATGTCGTTGAAGGTTTTTGTGGCCTTTTCCTCTTCATAGCCGATGTTATGCAGCTTATCCAGATCATCATTAGTGGCAGTGCGGCGGATCTTGAAAACCCTGCCATTGGCCTCGTGCAGGTCTTTGGAATCTCGGGGTACTGCCATGTGGACGATTTGGGCAATGTCTTCACCGCGTTCCACTTCCACCACGATGAGGTCTTCAGGTTGGATTTGCAGGCTGTCCGGGTTTTGGTAATAGCCCATTCTGCCGGAACGGAATTCAACTTCTATATAATCTTGCATTTATTCTCCAGAAAGATGTTTGAGCAGCCGGGTCTCTTGATCACTAAGCGTTAAGCCTCTGCGTCCTTTGACGATGGCTACTGTATCGCAAAAGGCGGAAAAGCGGTATTTTGTCAAGCTATCTGCTTCACCCCAGGAAAAATCCGGGATGAAACCGGAAAAGAGCTTTCCTCCGAATACATTTGATCCGGTGCCGATAACCAAACCTGTATTCAGCGAGGTATTGATCCCAGTCTTGACGTGGTCGCCCATTACGCAGCCCATAAACTGAGTTTCGCTATCTATCATGTCAGAGCTTTGGTAGTTATAGGTTTTCACACTCTTGTAGGTGTTTTTGAGGTCACTGTTGTTGGTGTCAGCTCCGATGTTTACCCATTCACCGATATAGGAATGACCCAAAAATCCGTCGTGCTGTTTGTTTGAGAAAGCCTGAAAGATGCTCCCTTCGATCTCCCCGCCAATTTTGCATATAGGGCCTATTGACGTGGAACCGTAGATTTTGGCGCCCACCTTGATCAGGCTATTCTTACCAATATATGCAGGACCCATGATTACGCTGTTTGCCATCACGCGGGCACCCTTATCGATTACAATTGGACCACCTGAGGCATCCAAAACCACATTTGGCGCCAGCTGAATATCTTCTGCCAGCCAGACCTGGTAGGGATTCAGAACACTGACCCCAGTTTCAGTTTCAAAGAAATTGTCCTCTTCATAAAAGACATGTTCAAAGTCCCGGTTGATCAGGCGGGCGTTATCATGGATAATATCTGCCAAATGCCGGTACAAGCCGATATTCGAGGGGATCTTGTGCAGTTGAGGTAGATTCTCCAATCCGTGTTTGAGCGGCTCTGAGCTTCTGATGGCAATTGTTCCTTCTGTGGCTTCGAGCACTTGATCTGCGTCGAGCTTGCGGATTTCGGCTATTGCTTTGTCATCCAGTTTGATGCGGGAGTTCAGATACAGCTTGTCGCCATCTGGCACACGATTGACCATCCAATCTGGATGACGCTGCTGGTAAAGTTCTTCCAGTCTGGGATTGAGGAGTAGGATGGTTTCCTTGGCATCAAATTCATATTCCAGGCGTTGCCGGAGCTTGAGGATTCCACAGCGCAGATCTCCCACAGATCTGGTTTGAGAAATAGGATAAAAGGATCTTTCAACATGGTCATCAAAGATTACAATGTGCATTACGTGCTCCTTTTGGGGGGCGCTTTCCGTGCCAGACAAATACGCCCAATTGTCCTAAGATCATAGTAAAGACCAGCATAAAGGTTTGGATCACCAGCCAGACGGGATAGAAATTCAGCATCCTGGCACTTACACCAAAGTGCTTGCGCGAATACGAAACCATGCACAGCTCCACCGCGATGCGATAGATAAAAATTGCCAGTCCCAGCCAGAAATTGACAAACATGAGAATAATGCCACCCCAATACAGGCAAGCCATAGAAAACAGGATAAAAAAGAACTCCGGATTGAAAGTGAGCTGATACTTCATGTTTGAAGCCCAGCGGCTGCGCTGATTGATAAACTGTTTCCAGCTATTCACCGGGTAGGTGTGAGTAAAGGAGGCTGGGGAGAAATTAAAGATGATTTTATGCCCCTTTCTGCGCATCAGCTGCATGAGATTGACATCGTCTCCGCTGATCAAGTGCATGATCTTGGAAAAGCCACCCACGTCCTGCCAGGCACTTTTGCGATAAGCCAGGTTTTGCCCAATGCAAGCCCAACTTTTACCTAAGGTGTAGCCACCACCCAAGACCATGTAGGTCAGGGCAAAATCCAAGTGTTCATACTTTTGCAAAATGGATGCTCTACTCCACACCGGAATCAAGGTTCGTGAATATCCGGCTACCATGCTCACATCATCATCAAAGCAGGATACCATACTCGAAATCCAGGAGGTAGGTACTATACAATCTGCATCGGTAGTGAGGATGATCTCACCTTCCGTGGCATCAATAGCTCGGGTGAGGGCTATCTTTTTTGGCGATACTACCTCATCCCTGCCCAGAGATTTTATGTATTTCACATTATGTCCGGCTTTGATATAATTGCGGATGATTGCCTCGGTCTCGTCTGAAGAATCATCATCTCCCAAGACAATTTCATAAAGCTCAGCAGGGTAATCCTGAGATAGCAGACAAGTCATCAGCCGGGGAAGATTTGCTGCTTCATTTCTTGCTACCACCACCACAGAGACTCGTTTCTTTTGCAAGTTAACTTTAGGTTTATAGCGTTTCCAGCCCAGATAAAAGCGGATCACAAACAGGATATAGGTAAAAGCTCCGGATGAGACCAGAATCAGAAGCAGCCAATACAAGATCTTGCTAAACATGCTTATTCCAGTTCCAGCTCATCGTTGAATCCCCACCTCGTAGGATAGAAGTTAAACAGCAGAGTATCAGCTACGACTGGGGGAATGTTGTCTTTGATGAAGTATTCTTCTATTCCGCCTGCTTCGGTCACAAAGCCGGTCTTGGGGTTTATCATGCGGGTCTCAATATCCTCAGGCCGCTCAAAGACATAGCGGGGATCATCGTTACTGGGTAACTTTCCGTTGTGCTCAAGCTTGATACATTGGGTCATGATCTTGCCCCAGATGGGTGCGCAGACAGCGCTGGCTGAGATATTGGCATTGCTATCAAAGCCATTCCAAATGCCCAGAGTAAAGGCTTTGTTAAAGCCGATAAACCACGCATCTCGATGATCACTTGAGGTTCCGGTCTTCCCGGCTACCTGCCAGTGATAGTTGTTTCGGGCAGCAGATCCAGTACCGGATGTAGTTACAGATTGCATCATACTGGTCATCAGATAGGCTACTTCTTCAGTGGTAACTTTGCTCTTGGTAGTGATACCTCTTTCCAGCACTCTACCTTTTGTATCCTCGACCCGGACGATGTATACAGGGTTTACTCTGGTACCTTGATTGGGGAAGGTAGTATAAGCTGAGATCAAAGTAATCGGGGTTATCTCATAAGCTCCCAGGGCCGCAGCATAATCTGTTACTTTGCGTTGGATACCAAAGCGGTAGAAGGCATCGGTCATGGTGTCGAATCCCAGATCAATTGCTGCTTTGACAGCCCAGACATTGTAGGAATGGGTGAGTGCGGTTCGCATCCTGGCAAAGCCATAATACTTCTTGCTGTAGTTGGTGGGGGTCCATTCTTTCCCATCACCCGCAATCAGGGTGATCTTTTCATCATTGATCACTGTAGCTGGGGTATAGCCCTTTTCTATGGCGGCGGTATAGTAGGTGGGTTTGATCGCACTGCCAGGCTGACGTTTGGCCTGTGTCATGCGGTTAAACTTGCTGTGAGCGAAGTTACGGCCTCCGATCATAGCACGCACATAGCCGGTGTCATTTTCCATCAAGACCAATCCTCCCTGAAGATAACGGGTACTGATGTTATATGAGTTCGGGCTTACATCGGCGAGCTTATGACTATAGTTATAGCGGTTTTCTACCTCAGTAAGGTAGTTGTTTAGCACCGAATCCGCATATACAGTAAGCTCTTGATCTAAAGTAGTATATATTCGAAGTCCCCCCTCAAACAGGCGATCCGTGCCATACTTGCGCTCCAGATAGAGCCGAATGTGCTCGATAAAGTAATCCGAAGCTGCCTGACGCATCGAGCTGCCTTCTTTGCGCAGGGGGGCAGCTGAGGCCAGTTCATGCTCTTCTTTGGCAATCTTTCCGGCTTCATACATCTTTTCCAAGACTAAATTGCGTCTGATCAGAGTCCGCTGAGGATGTTTGATAGGGCTAAAGTAATTGGGTCGCTGAATCATACCTACCAAAGTGGCAGATTCTGCCAGGGTCAACTCACTGGCATGTTTGCCAAAATAGTTCAGAGCGGCGGCTTCTACTCCATGCAACTGACCACCCCAAAAGATCTTGTTGAAGTAGATCTCCAGGATCTCATCCTTGCTGAATTCCTGTTCGATACGCACTGCCAGAAGGATCTCTTTCATCTTTCTTGATATGCGTTTATCCAGAGTGAGAAACATGTTTCGCGCCATCTGTTGGGTGATAGTACTGGCACCTTGGGAAAAATCCATCCGCATGATATCGATGGCCAATGCCCTGATGTTACCCATAATATCAATGCCAAAATGTTGGTAGAAATTCTTGTCTTCAGTGACAATCAATGCATCCACCAGATAGGGAGGCAATTCTTTCAGAGATACCAGCTTACGCTTTTCGAATGCAAAGAGATAGACCATGTTGCCATTACGGTCATACACCTCAGATCCGCTACGCATAGTGAAGTTTCTCAGCTCACTGGTAGGCGGCAAGGTATCTGAATAAAACCAGATTGTACCCGCGATTGTGCCTATCATGACGCTTATCACAATCCCGATAATGCTTAGCACCAAGCCAAGTCGGTTTGTCTTTTTTCTTTTCTTCATATCTGAGCCTTCAAGCCAGGAATTTTGTCCTCACAATAATAACAAATGAAAGCGGTTACTATTCCACTAACCAATCCAAACAAGATCAGCATAGGTGTCAATACAAAAAGGCTATCGCTGGTGATTATGAACACTCTGGCCAAAATTAATTGCATGATATTGTGCGAGATAGCTCCCAAAATGCTGATTCCGGTCAGGCTGAAGCGAGGACGTATCATCAGCCCTATACTCATCATCAGGACAGCGATGAAGCCTCCCCCCAGAGATAGCATCACCGTGGGGCTGAGCAAAGTAAAAGTAGCGATCCCGCCAATGATGGATTTGGCCAGATTGACAATTATGGCACTGAATATGCGCTTGTGCCAGACCAGATACAAGATTACGATATTGGAAAGCCCCAAGCGCAGAAAGGGCAAAGGCAGCATTCTAAATATTAAGCTTTCCACGATGTAAACTACCGAAGCCGTGGCGGTCAAAAATGCTAACAGGGTCAGATATTTTGGTTTCATTGGGAAAAGTACTGCTGAATAACATCATGTTGACTATTGATCAGTCCGTGATAGGAGCCGTAGTATTTCTGCTCACCCTCGTTGATAAACAGCACTTTCTGTCCTAACTGGTCTATGGTAGCGACGTCGTGAGTGATGGTGATCATGGTAGCTGTATTGCTCTTGATAATCTGTGTCATATAATACAAAGTCTCATCAGCGGTGATGGGATCCAGCCCGGAAACAGGTTCATCAAAGATCAGATAATCTGGCTGATAGACCAAGGCTCTGGCTATTCCAATGCGCTTACGCATACCTCCACTCAATTCGGCAGGAAACTTTTTCAGAGTATGCTCCAGCCCCACCAGCTCCAGGCATTCCAAGACTCTTTCCATGATGAACGTTTCGTTCTTTTCACCTCTTTCATATAATGGTAAAGCTACGTTTTGATAAACCGTAAAAGAATCCAGCAAAGCTGCGTGCTGAAAGACCATGGCAAAACGCTTTTTTAGGGAACTTAGTTCATGCTTTGAGCAGTTGTAGAGATCACAGCCATCGATGATGATGCTTCCTTCATCCGGAGGATAGATGCCCAGCAGACTTTTGATCAGGACAGTTTTTCCGGATCCACTTTTGCCCAGAATCACCAGATTTTCAGAAAACGGCAAGACAAAGTCAATTCCTTTTAGAATCTCTTGTCCGGCCAGGCTTAGTCTGAGTCCTTTCACTGCGATCAAGTGTGCCTCCGTTTCTTTAATATGTAAAAGAAGCTGAGTGCACATAGCAGGCCAAGCCAATTTGCAAAGAGATCATAGATGGATACTTGGCGTCCGGGCACATAAAACTGATGATATTCGTCCAGAGCAGCGATCATCATCATCCCAGAAAATACCATTATTGCCCGTGGAGAAGAGACATTTATTTTATTTAGATATAGCACTGCCCACAAGCCCCAACAAAAGTATATACCCCAATGGGCAAGCTTGTCTATGCCAAAGATCTTTAGCGATGGGATATCATCTGATGGGAGGGATGATATCAGCCAGATCAGGCACATCCAGAGCAGCGTTAGGATAAGATAGTGTCTTGCTTTCATTTTTGGATACTGGTGATCTCCCAATTCATACCCAGAGCTTTCTTTTTCATTTTGGCTTTCACCGGAAATCCTTGTTCTGAAATCCAGATGCTGATCCGAATATCTTCAGAGAAGAAGTTATTGGTCAGCATATCGATGTAGGGTGCTTTTTCCTGGCTTAGCGGGGACACTCTGATCTCAAGTTTACGTGCTTCAAAGCTGCCCAATGCTGTCTTTATGCTTTCTTGATCAACCTTACTTATACTGGCCTGCCACATTGCACCATTGCCATCCAAAAGATGCTTTCCCTGCAGCTTGTTGGATCTGGAAATGTAGCAGATGAAACTGAAGAAATCTCTGCTTTCAGCGCTAATCTGATACACCATAGTATCTGCTGTACTTTTCTGATACATTGTGGCTTGCGGAGGATCGTAGAGTGTAAGCACGGAATCGATAAGCTCACTTTGGTGAATGATTCTCAGGTAGCTGCGGGGACGTATCTGCTCATCCAGCTCAATCTCATAGTAATTGTTCAAATGGGGAAACAAGCTCAATCTCCTTTCATTTTGAACTCGGGTAATGATCTTATCCTCTTGCATATCGATCTGCAAATCTGCCACCTTCATGCCCAGAGATGTGATCTTGTACTCCAATCTATAAGCCTGCAAAGAGCATACAAAAAGCAGAATTATGATGCAGGGCAGGATTCTGTGCATATTAGAAACACTTCACCCGGATGTGTTTGATACTCTTCTCGTCACTATCCAATACTTCAAAATCCAAATTTTCATCCAGACTATAGACTTCGCCTACTTGAGGCACATGATTGAATTGTGCCAGCAAAAACTCTGCCATATTGTCATATTCTTCGACCGATATCTCGCGCGAAAACTCCTGATTGAACTGACGTACGCTATAGTTCCCACTCACCAGATAACTATTGTCTTCAAGCTTGGTAAATTCCGGAGTTTCATCAGCGTCATATTCATCTTGAATCTCACCCACGATTTCTTCCAGAATATCCTCCAGGGAAATGATTCCTGAGGTTCCACCGTATTCATCGACCACTACTGCCACTTGCAATTTCTTGGACTTAAACTGATTTAAGAGACTTTGTACTTTCATGTTTTCGGTCACAAACCAGGCGGGACGCATTAGCTCGGTAATGGTTTCTTTTTCTGGAAACAGCAAAATATCTTTGACATAAATGATGCCAATGATTTCATCGATAGTCTCTCGATAGACCGGAATCCTGGAATAGCCGCTTTCCACAACCAATTCGCGCAGCTCTTCCAAAGACTGATTTTCTTCAATGGCGGATATCTTAACTCTGGGGACAAAAATCTCGCTTACTTCAGCTTCTCGAAAACGAAACAATCCCACGAGCATACGTTTTTCATGCTCCTCCAAAGAACCGGAGCTGGATTCACTCTGGATTAGATTGTGAAATTCCTCGTGGGTGAAGCGTTGCCCCACCTTTTTGTCTTTAGAACCTTTTCGGGATATTGCTATGCTGAGCCGTTCGAAGATCCAGACCACAGGAGCGAGCACAAACTGAATGGCGCGCAGCGGATAGGCTATCCATAGGCTTATCTGATTTGCTAAAGATACTGCTATCAGCTTTGGTACGATCTCCCCAAAAAACAGGATAACAATTGTAACCAAAATGATCTGTATGGTAATGGTCAAGGATACATCCCAGCCAGATTCTATGGCCAGATCGTAAGCGATCAAGGTACTGAATGATGATATCGCTACATTTACAAAGGTGTTGCCTAAAAGCAGTGTAACCAGGAGACGCTTGGGCCTGATCAAGAGTTTCAAGACCAGATTTGCGCTTTTGCCTCCACTGTTTTCGAGTTTTTTCAAGTACACCCGGGAAAGTGAGAACATCGCTGTCTCACTGCCCGAAAAGAAGCCGGAGAGAAACATTAGAGCGATCAGATACAAGATCTTAGTATCCATGCTTTACATCTCCGGGAATTTGCTTTCGGTAATTGTCTTCTGCGTCTTCCATTTTCTTTTTGTCTGCGGGTCGTATGTGATCATAGCCTGCCAGATGCAGCAGTGCATGGATCAGGACCTGCCAAAATTCCTCACTATATGTATTTGTTTCCTTTTGTTTCAGGACTTGATTTGTGTCAATGATAATATCACAGATGCGCAGATTCATGTTTCCCAGATCGAGGTTTTCACCCACAAAACTGAGGACATCGGTAGTGGAATCCACCCCCCGGTATTTTCGGTTATATTTTCTCATCTGAGTGCTGTCTGTGAGTAGCAGCGAGATCTCAAAGCAGCAATCTCCTGCTTCTTGATGCAGGATGTAATCAGAAAATTCCATTAGCTGATCTTCGCTGATCTTATCTGGTAAATCTCCCAGAATCTCAAGCTTTGTCATTGTCTTCAGGATAGTCCAGCCTTTTGCGATAAATACTGCCCAAGACCGGAAGCATGGAGTCTTTAATCACTGCCAGGTCTTTCATCGTGATTGGTGCTTCGTTGAACTGCTGCTCGCTAATCAATCGTGAGATTGTGTCATCAATGATCTTCTCAATGTCTTTTTCCGAGGTGATGGTCTTGGCTTTGGTGGTGCTTTCTACCACATCTGCAATCATCACCAAAGCAGCTTCTTTGCTTTGAGGTCTGGGACCAGGGTATTGGTAGTTTTCTGCATTTGCCGGCAGCTTCATTTTCTCGGCTTGATCATAAAAATAGCGGATCTTGCTATTGCCGTGATGTTGCATGATGATATCGATCACGGGTTGGGGTATCTTGTATTTCCTGGCTAAGGTGGCTCCTTCGGATACATGGTTTTTGATCAGTGCAGCGCTTTTATCCGGTGGCATTTTATCATGAATCTCGGAGGAATCTTCATTGTTTTCAGTATAGATTTCGGTATTGATGATCTTGCCGATATCATGATAATAGCTGCCAACTCTTGCCAATAGCGGATTTGCACCAATGGCCTCAGCAGCTCTCTCGGCCAGGTTTCCCACGATCAGGCTATGATGATATGTACCCACCGCAGAGGTGGCCAGCTTCTTGAGCAGAGGATGATTAAAATCCAATAGTTCCAGCAGGGTCTGTTTGGTGGCACGGTTCCACAATTTTTCATAATATGGCACGATCATGATGATGCCCATGATGCTCAACGCAGAGGAGATCATGCCAAATCCGATATTGCGAAAGAGGATATTCAGCGAATCACTCTTGTAGATGGACAAAGCCAGATTTACCATCGTACCGGTTAGAATCAGATAGAACC
The DNA here is from genome assembly GCA_964501025.1 of uncultured Candidatus Cloacimonadota bacterium. GTDB lineage: Bacteria > Cloacimonadota > Cloacimonadia > Cloacimonadales > Cloacimonadaceae > UBA5456. The sequence continues at coordinate 25,417 of CAZCRD010000062.1, forward strand.
AGATGGTCAGATACTCGTGCTGTGCTTTTTGTCGCTTGATCAGGATCAAAGTCGAGATCGTACCCAGGATAAAGATAACCGGCGGATATGTCTCCCAATTGATAAAAGGACTGACGATGAGCATCGAACAAACGCTGTATAAAATTCCATAATCAACCGAGACCAAGATTGCCGCTGCGATTGAGGTAAGGGCAAAAGGAATAAGCAGACTATTCAGGCTGAACACGTGATTGGTCAGCAAAGCAAACAACACCAGCAAGATAAAGCCAAGATTTACCGGTAAAAAGTCTGCCATTCGCTTCTTTTCTTCGCGGTTGTTCACTCCATAGTAATGATTTGCCATGAGCAGGATCATAAAGAAATATATGAGCATCCCCAGAGCCAATAGCATTTGCCGAAAAGGTGATTTTTCCACATTGCGACTCCGATATGCTGCTTGCAAAGACTCCAGTTTGTCAATATCACTTTGAGCTACACGGGCATTTTTGCGGATGATCACCTCATTTCGCAAAACCACACCTTCCGTTTCAGGAATCTCCCGAAGGCGCTGTTGACTCATCTCAGAGTGGAGTTCATAATCCGGAGCTATGTTTTCTCTAAACAGTGAATCCTGAAGCGCAAGGATCAGGCCTCTGGCCTCCGGGAGCATCGAGATCAAAGAGTCTCGCGCAGCTTTGATGCTGATAAAGTCATCTATGGATCGGCGTTGCTCTTTGCCCAATCTCCAAAAGCTAAGGCTGTCTGCCTCCAATTTTTTATAAAGACCTTGATTGTAAAACACACTCAGCTGTGATCTCAAATCCTCGTAAAGCTGATTCCAAGTGCTTGTGTCCTGTACAAAATCCAGAGCTTCAGCAGGGATATCGTAACCTTCAGTGCCCAGCACACGGGCGAGTTCTTGGGCATCCAGGTCAGAATGACGGAAGACAGGCTCGCCAAAGCGATCCAGCGCACTTAAAGCCTCAAACAAGGGCTCATCGCTGATCCGGTATGGAGTAGGCAGAGCTTGGATGCTTTGCTCCTGTTCCGAGCTGAGTTGTTCTGGTGATTTTAAGATCGGAAAGTCAAATGGCGCGATGATTTCAGTCTCGGCAACCTGTCCCGCTTTGAGTCTAAACTCCGGGTAGTTAAATTGGCCAGCAGTGGTCAGGTGGTACAATCCCACGATCACGAAGGCCGTCAATATGATGATAAGTAAGTATTTCGAATTCATTTGTCCCATTTAAAGGCAGGGCAATACTTGTCAAGTCTGATTTCGATGAATCTCAACTTTTTTGGCTTATCCAAATCC
>CAZCRD010000063.1:0-27072 GCA_964501025.1 uncultured Candidatus Cloacimonadota bacterium
TTCGCAGGAATGACGGAGGGTTGAGGGTCTGGATTCTTGCTTTCGCAGGAATGACGGAGAGGGGGGTAAGGTTTCAGGATTCGACACATCCTGTGTCGGAGTGAGGTAAATATGGGAGAAGGCGGCATGCTTCCGAATATGTTAGCTACCAGGAAGATATCTCAGGGATAGTGTGATAGCAGATGGGGTTTGCGGTGGTGTTTTGGAGTTTCCGCTGACGGGTGAAAGCGGCTCTGCCGCTTGGTAAACGGGGACCTTTGCCATCCAGTAGGCAGAAGGAGAGCCTTACTTTTCAGCGAGGTGCAAGGGGCTTACTGCGATGTGGCCTTCCGTAAAAAAAGCAGCTTTGCAGCCTTGACGGTTATCTCCAGATAGTCCAGGGCAAAATCCAGATCATTGGCAAAGGCCAGCAGACCGTGACCTGTCCAGATCAGTGCTCTTTGATTGGTGAGGGCTTTTTGACTGGCTATGCAAAGTTCAGCAGAGCCGGGAGCTTCTTGGGGGCAGATCGCCACTCCTTCCGGCAGGTACAGCGAAAATTCCGGCAAGATCTCAGCCAGCATTTGGTTTAAGGTGGAGCTCTCTTGGGCGATGTTCAAAGCTGAAAGCGCGATGATCTGAGCCGGGTGGGTATGCAGGATCACCGAGAATTCATCATGCGTGAGTTGCAGCTTGCGATGACTAATCCACTCACTGCTGGGTTTGGCATCAGGGGGATAGTATGTATCTTGCTGCTTTTCGCATGCCACCAGGAGCAAATTTGCGATGGGGTCAAGAGCAGTTTGCCTGTATCTACTGCCGGTGCGGGAGACAATGTACCATTTGTTTTGGGTATCTCTGTGCCTGGTGATGATATCCGTGACGTCGATGCTGAGATTACCGGCGTTTGCTTCGGCCCAACCATAAGCATGAATGTGTCCGGATACTACGGCAATCTGCTGTAGTAGCTGGCGAAAAGCAGGATGATGAAGGTTTGTAATCTGCATTAGTGCTGCGTATCACCTTTTTCCCGAACTATCTTTTCCACCTCGCGGAAATTGACCTTACCGCTGGCCATCATGGGGATGTCTTCGATCACGTAAAACTCTTTGGGAATTGCGATGGCGGGAAGTTCTTTCTTGAGTTGCTTGAGTACCTTGTGTTTGTCAAAATTTCCATTTGCTACAGCCGCTACTACATCTGCACCTTTTACGGGGTGCGGCACATCGACTACACAACAGATGACATCATCTGGCAGATAGTGGCTCAAATGCTCTTCCACCTTGACCAGAGATACCATCTCCCCACCAACCTTGACAAAGCGCTTGAGGCGACCCTTGTGATATAGATAGCCATCCTCGTCCATCAGGCCAATATCCCCGGTGTCATACCAGCCATTATGAATCCTGAGCGAGGTTTCCTCGAGATCATGGAGATAGCCTTCCATCACCAGATCACCTCTGACCAGGATCTTACCTTCCTGGTTTGGCCCCAGGATCTTATCGGTGTGAATATCAAGAATGCGTACTTCAGTATTTGGGATGGGTTTGCCGATGGAGCCGGGTTTGTGCTGTCCGGGGAAACAGGTAGAAATCACGGGGCTGGTCTCAGTGGTGCCATAGCCTTCCAGCATTTTGATATTATGCTTTTTGAGATAAGCTTCATAGAGCTTATCCGGCAGCTTGTCTGCCCCGGCGATGGCGATCTTGACCGAGGCAAAGTCACCGGCCTGGGATTTTTGCAGATAACCATAGAAAAATGCAGGAGTGGCGGCAATAAAGGAAACCTTGTAATCCCGGATGTAATCACACACAGTGCGATATTCCAAAGGATTGGGATAGGTAACCATACTGGCTCCGATCAAAGCTGGCAACCAGAAATCCACTGTGAGGCCAAAGACGTGAAACATAGGCAGGATGGAGGCAAAGACATCGTTTTCATCCAGCCGGATCATGGTGGGGAAGGCGTTCACATTGTGCAGAATATTGCGATGCGAAAGCTGCACTGCTTTGGGTTCTTTTTCACTGCCGCTGGTAAAGAGAATAACCGAGACTTCGCCAGGATCTCCATGATGCACCATATCTTTGAGCAGCGAGAAGGGCAGCTTGGTGGTCAAGGCAGCTTTGAGTTTGGCTTTCAGGGTCACGCTGGCGAGGATGTCTTCCACATAGATCATGTGATCGATAGGCTCCAAGTTTAGCTTATCCAGAAGTTTCTTGCTGGTAATGATGGTCTTGAACTGACACTTGTTGCGCGCATACATGCAGTTTTCGATGGCACCCGTAGCGTAGTTTATCATCACCGGGATCTTGCCTTTCATCAAGGTGCCGAGGATGGTGAGCATTGCCCCGACTCCGGTGGGTAACAAGATGCCGATGTACTTACCTTTGATTTTGCCAATATGCTGTTTGAGGATGAAGCTGGCTATCAACATTCTGGAATAGCTGTAATCCGTCATTGTAGCTTTGTCATGAACTGCAATGCGGTTGGGAAAGCGTTTGGCGGTTTGAATAAAGCGTTGATGTAATTGTAGCATAATCTGTCCTTATTTTATCAAGTGTAACCAGTCTCCCAAGAGGAAATCCAGTCTGCCAATAAGCAATGAAATACGTGCCATCACAGTGTAGCCAAAGGTGGCGCCAAAGCTGATCATCAAAAACCACATCCCGATCTTGGAAGGAACAGCTGATACTCCTTCCTGTTTTTTGCTAAAATAGAAGAAGTACACACCACAGACAGTGCCGATGATGAGCAGCAGGTTACCGATCACTCCAGCAGTGCTATCGGCAGCAAAGGGATTGATCATCGTGGCAGTCACTTGCTGCAGGATATCGCTCTTCATATAACGGAGCAGGGATATTCCGGCTGTGGTACCCACCATGATCGCGATCGGATAGCGGCTAATCCACTGGGTCTTGGGGTGAATGCGCATCAGCATCATGATCCCCAAAGCAGCAGGGATGAGCAGGATGATATTGCTGGAAAAATCGCCCACCAATTTTGCAAAGAGATTGGGCACCATGATGGAATAGATGATGTAAACCAGCCAGTATGCTGCAGATAGACCCACAAAGACCTGTTCCGAAAACTTGTAGAAGGGATTGTCTTTGTACAAAAAGCTAAAGATGCACAAAGTGAAAAAGGCGGCAAGCCAGATTCCGAGAGTAGTCATAATGCTGATCATGATTTCTTGCTCCTTTTTGTAGCATAGGCTTTGATATTGCCCAGACCAATGAAGATCAAGATCAAAAGGTGAGCCACAGATTGAGCATCCATTTTGGTGGTGGCACTACCCATTCTCCCGATCAGGCTTTCATACTCACTGGCAGCTTTGAGCCCACCCAAAAGTCCGGTAAGCTGCCGTTGCTCGTTTACATAAGGGAAGAAGCCGGGAGCACTCACTGCCGTGCAGCCACCGGTAACAGGCACATTGTAAGAATCTCTGGCTACCATCATCCACTCCTTGAGTCCGGGAACACCGCTGGAAAGCGAGCTGATCCAGGCAATATCTTTGAGGCGGCGGATACCATCCAGCATGGGGATATCCTCATAAAAAGTGTTTCGGGTATCCCGGGGGAAGACCTCTTTGAGATCACGCCCCATGGCTTGAATGGTAACCATTCCGCCTACCTTGTAGCCCAGATTCACATAATCCACCCCCTGTTGCTTGGCGGGATAATCCAGCAATACCTTTTCCAGAGCTTGTTCTGCCATCTGAACGCCCATTGGCCACAAGGCGGTGGTGATCACTTTCTGATTCCGCTTGAAGGCATGTTCGATAATGGCTTCACCCATGGGCTGAAGCTCGGTCATGGTGGAAGGATCATAGTCAAAAGAGACAATCACCACTTTGTCTTCTGCAGTGGTTTCAATCAGCTCATAAGCCATTTCTGTGTAACCGGATACTTCGGTTTTGAGACCCAAAGGAAAGAGCAGGGGCAGAGCAACCGCGATGAAGAGAACCAGGAATATGATCCTGCGTTCAGCTAAGACTGAGAGCTTCATTTGTCACCTCCCAGATAGCTGCGTTCGATTCCCAAAATGATTCTCAGCGAGCTACCCACAATGCCCAGCCCGGCCGAGATCAGAATCGCTCGCTGAGCTGCAGTATTGGGAAACTCCATGATAAAATCCGCCAGATTGGGAAAATGCCAGAATCTCAAGCCTTCCGGTAGCCAGCCGGTGAGCAAGGTTCCGATGCTGGTGCGACCGATAATCACGATGATTGCTGTGATCATGAGCAGGTTGGATTCGAATCCGCGAATGATAAAGGCACGGTAAGCCGCTGAGGCAATGAAGAAAGCCAAAAGCGAAAACATGGTGGCTGAAAGCGGGAGATAGGCGTTATCAAACAAATAGTCAAAAGGCTTAAGCCCCAGCCAGGCGGAGATCTGGGCTCCATCGCCCAAGACCCCGGGAGTCTCCCGCATGCCCCACAAAATGCCAAAAGTGAGCATGATGGCAAAACTGATCAATCCTGCTAAGTGATACGGCCAATTCGGCAGTTTGTTTACGATCTTGTGGGTATTCATGCGGATCAGGCTAATCTGCCCCAAGAGAATGGCAAAACCTGAGATAATCATAAACCAGCCTTCCAAAGTGGATACTATCTGATTGAAAGGGCGATGGGGGATGAATTCTGATAGCAGAACGATAAAACCTACTATAAAAGCGAAAACAAGGGGGAAAGAGCGTTTCATGATATTGCCCCCGCGATAAATTCTTTGAGATTTGAGAAGCCCAAGATTTCCAATATTACTCCCAGGATAATCAGGATGATAAAGATGAGTTTGCCAAAGTCGTGTCCCTTGAGACTACCCAGCTGTTGTGGGTCTTTGGAGAGATAGGCTGAGGCGGCAAAGAGCTCTTCGCCGATCAGAGTGTAATCACAGGTCACTACAAAGAAGGGCAATTGATGTGCCTGAGCTGTGCCTGCGGTCTGAATCGCACCGGTGGCAAAGCCGGTCTCTGCCAGAATCAAAGACTCAGCATAGAAAGAGCCCATAAAGAAATTTGCAGCAGGTTGCTCTCGCATCATGATGCCATCGATGCCGGCTACAAAGCCGAATTGGTCGTCAGTGAGATAAAAGACGTTGTCTTCACGGTAAGCATCAGGTTTTCCGGCTTTGAGATATGCTTCCCGCACCACTTCCCGGGCAGCAGAAAGCACCATGGAAAAGCGGCAGGGCACGATGATATCCGTGTTGTATTCTGCGCTGCGCTCTGCTAAATGACTCAGGATGGTGAGGCTGGCAATGGTCTGGATATCGTCCAGATCGCTGATGCCTGGTACATATAGGATGGGTTTACCTTTTTCGGTAGCGCGACCGATGGCTTCTTCCATGCTATCCAGACCGGCAATTCTGCGGATAAAGAACTCTTTGCCCTGCCTGGCAGACTGGATGTAATAGACGATTGCCACGCAGATCAGTAGCAGGAAAATCAGGAAGCCAAGTTTGCCCATAAAAAACCATTGTTCCTGGCTTTCGGCGCTGGCGGCAAGACTAAGGCTATCACCATCGAGATAGGCCAGAAGCTGATAATGATATTCATTGCCGGGCTCCAGTTCGTTATCGCGGAAAGCAGCCGAGCTCGCGGTACTGGTGAAAAGGACTTTGGTGCTATTATCAGCTTGAGTGCGACTGATGACCACTTTTTCGACCATGGGGCTTAGTTCCCAGCTCAGATCGATGGATTTTCCATCGTCCCAGGGAGTGTCTTCAGCGCTAAACACATTTGCCATCATCAGATTGGTGTAGGCAATAAAGATTAGAATCAAGATGCCATATCGCATTGGCAGTCTCCTTTTAGGGCAGATTCTTTGGGTTCATGAGAATTGAAGTAGTTTTTGAGATAAGAATTTATCCCAAGGCCGGGCAGACGCATCTACCCGGCTTTGAGCAAGCAAGGTCAAGCAACAAGTATGCAAAAAATACTTATGCTTGAAAAGCAGCTTTGATTTTATCGGTCGCAGTGATGATCTCTTTCAATTGCTCTTTGCTATACACACCGTTGTTGTCGTTATCTATCACGGTCTTGACTTCTTCCAAAAGGCTAAGAGTCTGCTGGAATGCTTCCTGCTCAATGATGTGTGCTGTACTGATTTGCCGCATATTTTGCAACAGGCTGTTAAAGGTGCCTTTTTGGGCCAGGACTTCGGAGCGTTCAGCATTGTAATCCTGGTGAATCAACCAGGCCACTCGATTGGCAGCTTCTATCCATCCACCCAAAAGCATGAGGGTATAATTATCAAAATTCTCGTTTTCCCAGAGTTTGCTTTCCACGTCTGCTTTGTGAAAATCCAGAGCTTTGTCCAGCTCTTCCCACTGCTCATTTTCGATCATAGTCTTCATCTGGTCGCCCAAGCGATTAACTTCAGATTCCAGTCCCAGAAGAGCCGTAAGATTCATCATGGAAGCAGAGATGTCACTTAGTTTACTTTTGTTTCTGCCCTTGGCTGCCAGGACGGCATCAGCGGTCAACAAGCCCAGGGAAAAGGCGTTGCGCACTTCTTCCTGTTTGGTTTTGTAGATTGTAGCAGGTACCGCGGCCGAAATATCTCTCACCTGAATGTGATCCAAAACCTCATACACTTGCTTGAATGAGGGTAATGGAGCAAAGGTGGTAATCTGCTGGCTGAGCTCAGTATCCGGTGCCTGTTCTGCTTTTTTTTTGCAGGCTACAGATACCAGCAGCACGATCAACACAAGTGCGATGACAATCCGAGTTTTCATAAGTTCACTCCTTTATTCCTTAAAATAAAACTTCAATTTAATCCATGTGATCAGATTCAGCCCGAAGGCAAAAAGCAAAATCACCAGGGCATTATAATTCCAGGTACGGTAACGGCGATCTCGCCAGAGCTTGTAACTGGATAAAAATTCATTTCGTTCACTATTTAACACTCTGCCATCCATCAAGCTTACCGCAGAATTCAAATAACGATTAAACACTTTGTCCGGATTCCATTTTTCTGCTGCGGCCGTTTTGGCATAGTATATCTCAGCTTTGCGATTTTGAAACTCATCGGAACTGATAACAGCATTCCTGTAATCCTGTAAATATGTCAATTCCTTTTTTTCAATACTTCTCAAAGCGCGATGAAACTTGGTGTTTTTGGCATAAGCAGTAGTAAGTCCTTCAAAGAGCCAGCGCGAGGGTATGACCTGCACAATTTCCGGGATCGGGCTCTGCTGTTGCAGCTTGAGATTCCGATTCATGCGTTCAAACTCAATGACAGCGCCCCCGAAGATGATTTGCGGGATCAGGATCAGAGGCAGGATATTGATGATGGCGCGGTTTTCTTTGATGAAAGCAGAAAACATCAAGCCCAGAGAATTGCCGATCAGAGAAGCCAGAAAGAAATAGACGATGCTACTGATGGTCATACCTCTGATGTTTAAGATCACCGAAGCAATGATGTGGTAAAGTATAGCCTGCAGCAATCCGAAAAAACACAGAGTGAGCAATTTGGAGATCTGGTAACTGCTCATCTTAAGATTCATCAGTCGCTCACGCAGGATGATTTTTCGTTCCGAGAGAATCTCTTCGATGGAGTTTGACATCCCCAGAAAAATAAAAGCGATGATGGAGACAAAGATATAGATAAAGATGTTGTTGTTTTCAAAGTAAGAATAATCGCGGCTGGGAGCAAAGCGTAAAATGAAAGCAATGATGAATCCCAGCAAGGGCGCTTCGAAGAAGGTGATGAAATTATTTGTCTTATTGCGAAATTTCATCGTTAAGCTACGGGAGATAAAGGTCATCAAGCTAATCAAGTAGTTCTTGAATCCCAGAGGTTTTTTCAGACGTTTGGTGGTGCTGAGGCTCAAGGCAGGATCAGGGACATCGCTTTGAATGAGCTCATACAGCATCTTGCGTTTGAATTTATCCCGCCAATAATCAGGAGGGAATTTGCGTTTTGACTGGACAGTTTTTTGGGTCTGTTCATAAACTGGCAAGCCGTGTTTGTTATACTCGGGATAGGTGATGATATCGTAAAAATAGTCCGAGGTCATCAGATGGCGTTTGGTCTCGATTTCGTTACGTTTGTTGGTGAGGGTATTGAGCTCTTCATCAAAGTATGCAAAGCTATCAGCCGGAGTTCCATAGTAGGCAATCTTTCCACCCATGTCCATCATCAATACCCGATCAAATTTGCGGTAGATGGAGCTATTGGGTTGATGAATGGTGAGGATTACGATTTTGCCTTGCTGGCATAAGTTTTCCAGGATTTCGATGATTTGCTCCGCGTCGTTGAAGGAGAGACCGCTGGTGGGTTCATCACAGATGATGATGGTGGGCTCAAACAGCAATTCCAGAGCAATGTTCAGCCGTTTGCGCTCTCCTCCCGAGAGGTTTTTGGTTTTAAATTCTCCCACGATGGTATCTCGTTGGTGGCTGAGCTTTACCTGCTGCAGGATGTTGTTCACTTTTTGCTCAAGCATGTGGCGCTGGAGCTTTGGCATTCTCAATCTCAGGCGATACCAGAGGTTTTCATACACGCTAAGATTGGGATAGAGCAAGTCATCTTGAGGCACATAAGCCATGTTTTCGAGAAAGTAGTTTAGATTAGAGTAGATTGGCTTGCCATCAATGAGGATTTGTCCGTAAGTGGGACTGATTTCGGTGGAGAGGATATTGGTAAGGGTGGACTTTCCACAACCGCTTTGGCCCATGATGGCGATGAGTTGGCCTTTTTCAGCTTCAAAAGATACTGAATCCAGGGCGAGTTTGCCATCTGGGAAAAAATGCTTGATATCGGTCACAGAAAAGGTCTCGATCTCAAAGGGAGTCTCGATCAGGTCAAAAAAGTTGTTGATGCGATAGTTACGTTTGTTGATCGTGATAATATCTGAATTCAGATTTACCGGTGTAGCCTCGGTCACGATCTTGCGATTCACAAAGATGCTGTAACCCTGCTTGGGAGGTAATACATAGTAGGTCTGAGCTTTGAGTTCGATAAGAGCGATACTGCTCTCCGCATACTCCCGGCTGGCACTGAAATAGCCCTTTTCATGCAAGATATAGAGCTTTTGAGGGATGTAATCCTCGATGCCAATGCTGCCTCTGTTTTCTATCACCATGCCGAGATTAAAAGGTGCATAACCGCGAATTTGCATGGTATCATCAAAAAAAGCATCGTAACGCTTGCCATGATACATCTCTTTGCCATTCAGAGCCACCGAACCACTTGTGACCACGAAGCTGTAGTGATTCCTATCTTTGTGCACGATAAAATTGTAACTGCTCTTTTTGAAGACTATATCATCAGATTCTGCTCGCAGCAGATACATTTTTTGCAGACAGGCATAAGGATAGTCGCGTCCTGCTAAAGATATGACTGAATCGGGATTCAAAAGGATGATGCTATTGTGTTCTGGTGATTGTGAATTGATCAGCACTTCGCTGCTGGTAGGCACAGATAGGAAGAAATGCTGATCTATGGCAAAAATGGCACATTCATAGGGACTGAGCCGTTCGTCCCTGAATGCAATATCTGCCTCAGAACCGGATCCAAAAACCACATAATCTGAGAAGACGGAATGCCTGAGATGACTAAGATGATGCCGGCAAGGAATATTCACCAGCTGTTTGCGGTGATTTTCGAAGTGATCTACCAGGGGCAAAAAAGCTGAGGAAGAGATATTCAGGCTCTTACTGAATTCCATGATTTCAGTAAGCTCAGAGATTGCAAAATCTCCTTCCGTGCGAGCCATGATCACCAAAGACTGAATCAAGCGGATCTTATCAAATACGGAAAGATGCCGATCCAGATAAAGCAGCACTTCCTCAATCTCGTAGGGAGTCTCCATGATCTGTCGCACATAAGCTTCCCAAGATACATCCACCTGTGAAAAGAGATTGATCAAGAGCGAATACAATATGCCGATTTCACTGGAGCTAATATCATCGTCACCTTTGAGACTATACACATAAAGCCGGGTGACCATGTCTATGGTCTTCTTCAAGCGCTCTTGATTGGCACGCATCAATGATGGTGATTTTAACATGACGGTTTCCAACTAAGGAAGCTGACAATATTCCAGTGATACATCGACAATACTCTCTTACTCATAGCATTATGTAATTTTTACGAAACTGGGGTATGATGGCTGGATGTCAAGTAAAAAGGCTATGCAGGGGAATTTGGAGCACTCATAAATGCAATCTGGCTACTGCTTGTGTTCCGTCTTTTTTGGCTAATTCTTGATCCTGAAGAACACTCCTCTATCCATTTCCAAGGCTTCAATCATGTCTTCATTTAGCATCTGACTAAGGTATTTGTTCAGCTCATTCTGATGCAGATTCAAGATAGCGCAGAGATCCTGATCTGTGCAAGGACGCCGCTTAATGGTGGCAAGGATCTCTTTTTCAATGCTTTGGTTAAAACTCTGGATTTTCTTGCGACTTTGAGCCTTGGCCACGATCTCGACATTCAGGGGGCTTAAGTCTCGCGCAATATCTTGCAAACAGTCTTTTGAACAGGGCTTTACCCAAGCTTCTGTTCCCGGACGATCCAGAGAATTGAGTTGCACAAGATCCGGAGCAATCTGCAGGAGGGTCTTTTTCAAGAGTTTTTGCTCCGCTGGGGTATCGTTGATTCCTGGAACCAGAAATACTTCCAGATAAATCTTGCCTTGAAACTCATTACGCAGTGCTATCAGGCCATTTATGATGTCTTCGTTTTTCAGATCTTTGTGAGGACGGTTTATCTTCTTGAAAGTAAGCTCTGAGATCGCATCGAGATCAGGTAAGATTACATCTGCGGGCAAAACTTCGGCTCTAAGACCTTTGTCCCAAAATAGCGTGCCATTGGTGAGGATTGCGACTTTGTAACGCGGATACTTAGCTTTGAGAAACGATATTATCTCACCCAAACCACTATTCAGGGTAGGCTCTCCCTGTCCCGAGAATGTGATGTAATCCAGATCCGGTCCTTGCGAAAGATATGAATCCAATTCTGCTATCACCTCAGCGATAGGTACATATTCCCGGCGTTTCAGGGTGAGATTTGTGGTTTTCCCCACCTCGCAATAGACACAATTCAGCGTGCAGACTTTGTGGGGGACAATATCTACGCCTAAAGAGATTCCTAATCTGCGAGAAGGGACAGGACCAAAAAGATATTTCATGGGCAATTCCTTTTGTATTACAAAAATAAGAAGGTGACGATTTTGCCCGTCACCTTCTTTTGGCAGGCTTGATATTTGATGCATCAAGCCTGCTCATCTGCGCTAAGCTATTGGCTTTCTTCCTTTGCAAGTTGCTCGTTTAGCCATTGCAGCTGTCTTTGCAATTCTTCTTTTTGGGCGAGCATGTCTTCTTTGGAATAAGCATAAACTGGTTCCCGATAAGCATAGTTTACCGGTGCATCATAAAAACGTCTGCGGTTGCGAAAGCCAAATCTCCCTCTACCGCCGCCATAACCGGCGCCATAACCGGCTCCTTCGAATCTTCCGCAAGGACCTAAGCCTCTTCCGGGACGACCATCACCAAATGGTCCACTTCCATCAAAACCAGGCATCACTACCTCCTGTTGCTTGAATTTTTTCTGTTGATTAAGTATTTGATAGCGTCTACCAAAAGCTCTATTCCGCTATTGGCAAAACCGCTATGATTAGTATCATTTACGCCTCTGATAGATCGTTCTGATCTTCTGGGAGTGCGGCAATTTCCCAATCCCCTTCCGAGGCGGCCATCGCCCATTGGGCCTGTTCCGTCACGATTTGGCATCCTTACCTCCTTGGGTTGGTTGTTTCATCTGTTGTTGCTTTGTCTGTTATGAGTGTTTTATCTTTGCTATAGCCACTTCAGCGGCTTTGATCAATACATATTTGGTTGGTGCGGGAGTCAACAGAGGATGAGTTCCGATCTGATAAGAAATCAATTCATAAGCTGTGACACCCTTTTGAATGGCAAGCCCGATTACGTTGATCAATTCACCCACGGATTTTCCTCCGCACACTTCACCACCAATAATCAGGCCGGTATCAGGAGATACGATCAGATTTACCCAGAGTTTGGATACATCTTCAAAGCTTTCGGGATGACGGTCTACGTCTTCAAATTCTGCGCTGATATAGTTGATCCCGGCTGCTTCCGCAGCGTGTTTTATCGCTCCAGCAGAGGCCAAAACCGTATCACCAATCTGGGTAGAAAACACCGATAGAGTTCCATAAAATGTATGGATCAAATTGATCTTGAAAAGATTGTAGCCTAAGACTCTGGCTTCTGCCGTAGCGGTGGATGCCAGCATGATGTTATCTGCTCTGCCAGTGATGAAGCCAATACTCTGCGAGCAGTCACCCACTGCAAACACATCCTTCATCGGGGCACGCATGTAATGATCAACTACTATCGCACGATTGCAATTGAGTTCCAAGCCGGCTTGCTTTGCCAATTCTGTATTTGGGCAATAACCAATGGAAGAGATCACCAGATCCGCTTTCAGGACACTGCCATCAGCGAGTTTTACTCCGCTAACGCAGCCATTTGCTCCCAGGATTTCGGAGACCTTGCTGGATACATGAAGATTTACACCCTGTTTCTGAATCAAGGTGTCGGCCAAAGATGTCAATTTTTCAGAGAAAGCTGCACAAAGACAATGCTCTTGCATCTCGACCAAATGAACGACCTTGTCCTTGTGCTTTGCCAATTGCTCAGCCACTTCTACTCCGATAAATCCAGCCCCGATAATCACAATATTCTTTGCCATATCTGTCTTTTCTTTGAGACTGCTGATGTAATTGTATGATTTCTTGATGTAGTGAACGCCATCCAGATCGTATCCAGGGATGAATTTTGGGATCAAGGGAAGTGAACCCGTGGCAAAGACCAGCTTGTCATAGCCAAAAGTATCACCAGATTCTGTTTTGATCTGCTTGGTTTCAAGCATCACCTTAGTTACCCGGTCAAGCAGAACTTCTCCTCCTGCTGCCACAAATGGGGCAGGACCCATCATGTTTTTGTCCGGACTTCCAAGATCATGAAAGATGTATGGAATTCCGCAGGGGACTAAGCCCTTTTCTTCTTCTTTAATCATGAGAAAAGACTTATCCGGATTCTGTTTACGTGCAGTAACTCCCGTGATGATAGCTGAGGGACCACCACCGATGATGATTACATCATAATTCTTCATATTCTCTCCTTAGCGTCTTTTACAATTCAAGACTGTGCTGGATAGCTTCCTATCAAGCTCATCTATGTGAACATAAGTTCAATATATTAAGAACACTATTCCTGTCAATACTTTTTTTGGCGAACAACCATTATGTACAGCTAAAGATTCACTGTTGAGCATGATTGTAGAACGTAATTATGGCAATACGGTGTCCGCCTGAATAACTTTGCTTGATGACTTTTTGCTAAGTATCATCAGGAGTTTTTGGGCATCACCAGTCTGAGAGGCTGCAGAATTATCACATTTTGGAAAAAATATGTTGACTCGTACTCATGCTCCAAAAAAGGTGTAATCTGGAGATAAATATAGGATATGAAAAAGATTATCATAGCCATTGATGGTCCGGCCGCCTCTGGAAAGAGCACCGCCGCCAAGCTTTTGGCACGCAAGATTGGATACGTCTATTTGGATACGGGAGCGATGTATCGCGCCTGTGCTCTTGCTGCAAAGCACCATCGGGTCGATCTTGATGACCCTCAGGCTCTTAGCCGGATGATGAATGATATCCATATTCGTATTCAATATGCTGAAGGTGGCAATATCACGCTGCTAAATCAGGAAGATGTCTCCGATGCCATCCGTGAACCCGAGATTTCTGGTTTGGCTTCGGCCATTTCTGCCAAGGCTATTGTCCGAAAAAAGATGGTGGAATTGCAACGTGAGCTGGGCAAAGAAGGTGGCGTAATCCTGGATGGCAGAGATATCGGGACCGTCGTGTTTCCTCAAGCTGAGCTAAAGTTTTTTATGATTGCTCCCCTACAGATCAGAGCAAAAAGAAGATTTTTGGAGCTCCGGGAAAAGGGGCACAACCCGATTTATGAAGATGTGCTGCACGAATTGGAGCAGCGGGACCTAGCGGATTCCTCACGCGCTTTAGCTCCTCTGATCCCTGCTCATGATGCTATCAGAATTGATACTGGACCGCTATCTATTGCTGGCCAGGTGGAAGAGCTGTTTCAGCACTTTCAACAAAGGGTTTCTCTGCTATGAGGATCAGCCTGGCAGCGAATTCAGGTTTTTGCTTTGGGGTGCGCAGAGCGATCCAGATGGCACTTGCTGCCTGCAAAGACCAGCAGCAGGTTTACACTCTGGGTGAACTCATTCACAATCCTCAATACGTAGAGGAATTGGAAGATCTTGGGATCAAAGTGAGGCATGATGCTGCAGATATTTCTGATAGTATCGTGGTCATCCGATCACATGGAATCACGAAGCAGGAATTGGAAACCTTGAAGCAACAGCATAATACAATCATTGATGCCACCTGCCCCTACGTCAACCGCACCCATGAGATTATCCAATCTGCGATCAAGGAAGACTATCAGGTCTTGATCTTGGGAGACGTGAGCCATCCCGAAGTGATTGGCATGCTCAGCTATGGGAACGATAGTACCAGGGTAGTAGCTCCGGGCGAGATTCCCCCGGATATCAATACTAAAAGGATCTGCCTGATCTCACAGACTACCCAGAAGATCGAGAATCTGAACAAACTGGTTTGTGATATCCTGCCGCATGTGTTAGAACTAAAAGTATACAATAGTATATGCCTGGCTACTACCCAAAGGCAAAATGCCAGTGCCGTTCTGGCTCGAAACAGTGACCTGATGATTGTGATCGGTGGACGTCAGAGCTCAAACACCAAGATGCTTGCCAGTCTGTGTGCAAAATACTGTAAAACCCTGCATATCGAGACTGAGGATGAGCTGAAGGCGGAACATGTTTCCAAAGTAGAAAGAATAGGTCTCGCTGCAGGAGCAAGCACTCCGGAACAGCGCATCTTGAAAGTGTATAACAAGATTTTAAAAATAAATGGGGAGGGAAACTTGGCTACGAGTATCCAGAGCATCCCCTTGTTTAAGGAGGAATCATGTTAAATCATGATCAAAACCCAGTCGATCCCGAGATCAAAATCGAAGGGGCCGGCACAGCGTCGAAATCAACGGAAGTAGAAACAGAGCTCGAAAAGAAAGAAGAGCCGAAATTGGAAGAAACAACATCTGAACCTAAGATGGATGAAAAACCTGAAGCAGCTGATGCAGAGAGCCAGAAAGATCCTGAAGTAAAAGAGAATCAGGAAGAAGAAGCCACAGTTCCGATCACTGAGCTTGAAGAAGAAGCCAAGATTGAGGAGCCTCAAGCCGATCTTTCCACAGAAGCACCTGTTACTTTAGCTACTGAAGAAGAACATCCTGCCGAGCAGCCTAAAGAGGAAGCACCAGCTGAATCTGCATCTGAGCATCCCCAAGCTGAGCTTTCCACAGAAGCACCTGCTCCTGAAACTGAAGAAGAAGAACATGCTGAAGAAGAGCCTGCAGTAGAATCTGAAGAAGAGCCAAAGCCCGAAGAGCCGAAAGTGGAGCTAACCGCGGAAGAGCTTGAGCACAAAGATATGCTGAGCATGTATGAAGAATCTTTCTCAAACTTCAAAGTGGGAGAGATCATTGAGGGAACGATCGTGGATATTTCTGATAAGGAAGTCCGCGTGGATATCGGCTTCAAAAGTGAAGGCGTGATCCCAATCTCCGAATTTGCTTATAGCGGTCCACCGGAAAAGAACAGCATCATCAGGGTCTTCATCAACAAGATCGAAAGTGGTGATGGTCGCCTGCAGCTTTCCAAAAAGAAAGCAGATTATCATGAAAACATCCAGCGCATCAAAAAAGCCTTTGAAGAGGGTACTACGATACCTGGTGTCATCCGTCGCAGAGTCAAAGGTGGCATGATAGCGGAAGTATATGGCATAGAAGGTTTCTTGCCCGGCAGCCAGATGTCGCTCAAGCCCATCCCGAATCTTGACCAATTCATCGGAAAAGATATGCAGTTTAAGGTTGTGAATCTCGATGAGGAACACAGCAATATCATTCTCTCCCGTCGCGCCGTGATGGAAGAAGAAGCAGCTGCAAAACGCGAAGAGCTGCTCTCCCGCATCGAAATCGATAGTGAGCTGGAAGGTGAAGTGAAAAACATCACCCAATACGGCGCTTTTATCGATCTCGGTGGCATAGATGGATTGCTGCATCTTACCGATATGTCCTGGGGCAAGCTCAATCACCCTTCGGAAATGCTATCCATCGGCGACAAAGTAAAAGTAAAAGTGATCAATTTTGATCCTGAAACAAATAAAATATCTCTTGGTCTGAAACAGCTCGTTCCCCATCCTTGGGAAAACATCGAAATCAAATATCCGGAAGGAACTCGCATCACCGGTAAAGTGATGAGCGTAAAATCTTTCGGAGCTTTTGTGGAACTCGAACCCGGAGTGGAAGGTCTGGTGCATATCAGCGAAATGAGCTGGACCAAGAAGATCACCGATGCCCGCAAGATATTAAAAAACGGTGATACCATCAACGCCATCGTGCTGGAACTGGACAAGGAAAACAAACGCATCTCTTTAGGTATGAAACAGATGGATCCCAATCCCTGGCTCACCATCGAAGATCGCTATCCCATCGGTACTGTGCTCAAACGCAAGGTCAAAAGCCTCACCGCTTTTGGTGCCTTTGTGGAAATCGAGGAAGGAATCGACGGTTTGGTGCATATCTCTGATATTAGCTGGACCAAGCGCATCTATCATCCCCGGGAAGTATTCCGCAAAGGCCAGGAGATAGAATCCATCATCCTTTCGATTGACAGGGCTCAACACCGTATCGCCCTGGGAGTGAAACAGCTTTCTCTGGATCCCTGGGAAACTCTCAATCAGGATCTGCCGGTGAATACTGAAGTAATCGGTACCATCTCCAAATTGATTCCCAAGGGTGTATTGGTCGATATCCCACTCAAAGATGATGTTGTGGAAGGATTCATTCCCATATCTCACCTTTCCATGGCCAAGCTTGAGCATAGCGAGGATGCCTTCCACGTGGGTGAAGAGCTGCCGCTGAAAGTGATCGAACTGGATATGGAAAACCGCAGATTGATTCTCTCTGTGAAAGCTTTCTTCTTCTCTCGCGACCCCAAATTGCAGGAAGATTACATCGCTATTCACGAGCAGTATATGCGTGATCGCATCGCCAGAATGCAAAAGAAAAAAGCTGAAAAACAGCTCAAAGAAAAGCAAGCTGCCATTGAAGCAGCAGAAGCTGCTGCAAAAGCCGAAGCAGAGGCTGCCGCCAAAGCAGCTCAGCAAGAGACTGATGCTGCCCCTGCTACTACCCAAGAACCAAGCGAAGAAGTGCCAGCAGATGCTGCAATAGCTGAGACAACAGAGCCAGCACCTGAGGCTTCCGAAACTGAGGAACCGGTGCCTGCAGAGGAAACTCCTGTAGCTGAAGCGACTCCCAGCCCGGATGAAACTCCTGCCGAAGCAGAGACTTCTGAAACTGAAGAACCTGCCCCGGCAGAGGAAACTCCCATAGCAGAAGAACCTTTGCTTGTGGATGAAACCCCTGTAGCGGAAGAAACTCCACAAGTGGACGAGACTCCCGAAACTGAGGAACCTGCCCCGGCAGAGGAAACTCCAGTCGAGGAAACTCCGGTCAAAGACAGTGACGCAGCAGAAAAACCCCAAACTGATTCTGCAGATAGCGCTGAAGAACCGGTTGTGAATGATGAAGAACCCAAAACAGAAGTATAATGACACAATCATATAATGAACAGGCGCCCTCAACGGGGCGTCTGTTTTTGTTTTCACCACATTTTTGGATTCCTGTAGCGATCATGTTCGTTACAGCAATCATCTTCAATCTCTTTGATCTTGATCTCAGGATTCAGAGTTACTACTATCAGGATGGCTGGCGTTTGGATCATCTGTGGTGGGTGAGATTACTCTACCGTTACGCAAATATCCCGGCTTTGCTCATCTCGGTGGGTGCCTTGATGCTATATCTGTATAGCTATCGACAGCAATCCTCTTATCTTAAATATCGTAAAATGGCTCTTTTTCTCAGTTTGGCCATGATCATCGGGCCTGGCATCATTGTAAATAGCATCTTCAAGGACAATTGGGGGCGCCCCCGTCCCCGTGAAATCGAGCTATATGGCGGACGCTATGCCTATGAAGCGCCCCTCAATATCGATCCCGAGTCTCCTGGGAAGTCATTTCCTTGCGGTCATGCCACCGTGGGTTTCTATTTCTTTGCTCCGGCCTTACTCTTCGCCATCAAAAAGCGTCAATACTACTTCTTTATTACCTGCTTTGCCATTGTCTTCGGGACCGTGATTGGCTGGGTGAGAGTTATTCAGGGAGGTCACTTTGTTAGTGACGTGATCTTTGCCGGTGGCATGGTGTATCTGAGTAGCTACGTTTTGTGGAAGCTGATGAAACTGGATGTTCAGCCCTATCATCAGGTCAGACACCGCCATGCCAGGCTCAAAAAGTGGCAGCTCGCGCTGGTTATCCTGGGTATCATATTTCTAATCTTAGGCGTGAGTCTGGCCACACCTTATACCACAAAACAGGGTCTCAGCACGCTAACTGATGGGGATTATAAACTCCATATCACGCTCAGCAAAGCCAATGTCGAGCTTAGTTTCAGCGATTCACTCTATGTCTCAAACAATGTCTATGCTTTTGGCTTTCCCGGCTCCAAGGCACGGCTGAAACGAGCACAGATTGATGATCTGCTGAGCTTTGAGCAACAGCGAAAGGGATACTTCAGCGAGTTTTCGGCCGATATCCAGATCGTGATCGACACTTTGCGGACACAGCAGCTGAATTTGATCCTGAATCAAGGTGATTTGCATCTTGATCTACCCGCTGCTTTAGCCTCTGAAGTGCATTGCAGCACAGTGGGGGATAGTTTGATATCTAGGCCTCGGCCTCCTGATTCCGTTGTGGCAAAATACCAGATCAGTGCCGAAAACATCATTTCAGCAGATGCAGAATAAATAGTTCTGGACAGTTTGAGGCTTGCCCTCAGAGTGTACCCCAAATTAGATCAAGGGAGATAATGTCATAATGAAAAAAGGATTAATAGTACTACTCGCGATACTGCTGATAATCATCATAATGGCCGGATGGTTTATCGGAAAATACAACCGAATTCAAAAAGAGAAAGTAAGCGTTCAAACTGCCTGGGCTCAGGTGGAAAACGTATATCAATCACGCTTTGATCTGGTCCCCAATCTGGTAGCAACCGTTCAGGGAGCAGCTGATTTTGAACGCGAGACCCTCACTCAGGTTACCGAAGCCCGTTCCAAAATGGGAGGTCAGGTAAATCTACCTCCCGAAGCTCTCACAGATCCGGCTGCTTTTCAGCAGTTTCAAGCCAATCAAGCCGGACTCTCCAGCGCCCTTAGCCGTTTGATGGTGGTGGTGGAACGCTATCCCGATATCAAAGCCAATCAAAACTTTCTGCAATTGCAGGCTCAGCTCGAAGGGATAGAAAGCCGTATTCGCATCGAGAGAATGCGTTACAACGACGCAGCCAAGCTTTTCAATCAGTTGATTGTGATTTTCCCGAACAACATGATCGCCGGGATGATTGGAGCCGAAGCATTTCAATTCTTCACTGCTGATGCCGGTGCTCAGAGTGCGCCCTCGGTTCAATTCAATTAAATTAGATCTAATCTAAATCCCTTTGCAAGCCACCTTCGGGTGGTTTTTTTTGGGGGAATCTTTTTTCCAGAACGTGTTTTCAGGGATGTCTTTACAAAATTCCTTCAAAATCTCCCGGCTGGAGAAGCTATGCCTTGCATTGTTTAGCTTGGGTGGCAATTGGGATGGCAAATTGTATTCGTCACAAAGGCTGAAGGCCTTATTCTGAAAGCAGCTATATTGCTTCTGACAATTCAGAGTTTTCCGGCTCGTGCGAATTGATGATATTAGTTTTCATAACTCAGTATTGGCAATTTGTGAAAAAAAGTGAACAATCATCGTATTATAATTCGGATATTTATCAGAAAGTTGTAGACAGATTTTCAGCTTTTTATAACATGTATATTAGAATGTATTAGACTTAATGAGGTAATAATTATGTTTGAACTAACTGCCATGAATTTCATAACAGATTTCTTTACTCCGGAACGCATTAGCCTGATCGTGCGAGTAGCTTTAATATTGCTTATTGGTATTCCGGTGGTGGGCTTGATTCGCAAGCTTATCGCCCGTTTACTCAAGGATAAGCTTTCCCGACAATCTGAAGTCTTGATCCTGCGCACTGTGAAATATGTACTCATGCTCATCCTTTTCATCATGGTGTTAAATGAATTTGGTTTCAAAATCTCGGCTATCTTAGGAGCTGCTGGTATCTTTGGTGTGGCCATTGGTTTTGCTTCTCAGACCAGTGTTTCCAATATAATCAGTGGTATTTTTTTGATCTCTGAAAAGCCCTTTATGATCGGAGATGTTATCGAAGTCGGGGGCAATCTTGGCATCATCGAATCCATTGATCTGCTCTCGATCAAACTCAAGACTTTCGATGGACGTTTTGTGCGTATTCCCAATGAGAGCATGATCAAAAACGATGTGATCAATCTCACTCGATATGATATCCGTCGCGCTCAGATCGTGGTAGGCGTAGCATATAAGGAAGATGTTCGCCGGGTCTTGGAGATTCTCAAGGAGATTGCCGACAATATGCCGGATTCTTTGAAAGATCCTCCTCCACTTCTTAGTCTTGAAGGCTTTGGGGATTCCAGCATTGATATTAATTTTGGGGTATGGACCAGCACAGCAAACGTGATAGATATGAAGACCCAATTGATCCTGGCAGTAAAAGAACGCTTTGACAAAGAAGGTATCGAGATACCCTTCCCGCATTTGTCGATCTATGCCGGTGAGGTTTCAAATCCTTTCAAGATTGAACAAACCCGCAAGGAAGTGTAAACCATGGCAAAAAAATACTCAATCAAAGCTGTGATATTTGATCTTGATGGTACCCTATTGGATACTTTGCCCGATATTGCCGGTGCTCTGAACAAGGCACTGGCAGATCTGAAATATCCCACCCATCCGCTGGAAGCATTTAAGAGCTTTGTGGGGCACGGGCAAACCGAACTGGCAGCCCGTGCTCTGCCGGAGCAGCATCGCAGCGAAAAGAACATTCAGAAACTCGCAAAGAAGTTTTGGGACTATTATGACTTGGAGTGGTACATCAATACCAAGCCATATCCCGGGATTCTGTATCTGATTCAGCTGGCTGTAGCCCGCAAGATCAAGCTGGCCATATTGTCAAATAAAGCGCATTACTTCACCAAAAAGATGATCCGACATTTTTTCAGAGGAGCAATGATTCGCCATAGTAAAAATCCTTTTGGGATCTATAGTGGCGAGCAGCCGGGCAAGCCCACGAAACCAGATCCTGAGATTGCTCTTGAGCTGGCGGAGAGACTGAAAGTAGCCCCACAAAACATCGCTTTTTTGGGTGACATGCCGGTGGATATCCAGACCGCAAAGAATGCCGGAATGGTAGCTATGGGAGCAGCTTGGGGATTTTCCACCAAAGAAGCTTTGCAAAAAGCCGGAGCAGATTTGATCTTTGATACCCCCACAGACTTCACCGCTTATCTGGAAACCCAACCCATTATCTGATCTATGAAAAGCTATCGCAAAGAGTTGTGGTTCAACACCCCGCACAGACGTCAGTACATAAACATCACCTCAGATGTTCAGACTGCTCTTACAGAATCCGGCGTCACCGAAGGTCTGATCCTGGTAAATGCCATGCACATTACCGCCTCGGTCTTTATCAACGATGATGAGCAGGGTTTACACCAGGATTTTGAGCAGTGGCTGGAACATCTTGCGCCAGAGAAGCCGCACAATCAATACCATCACAATGGCTACGAAGATAATGCAGATGCACATCTCAAACGCCAAGTGATGGGAAGAGAGGTGGTGGTTGCCATCACCGCAGGCAAGCTTGATCTTGGAGATTGGGAACAGATCTTCTATGGTGAGTATGATGGCAAACGCCGCAAACGTGTACTGGTAAAGATTATCGGCGAATAAGCATTAAACACCTCTGGCACACTATTCAATGGCACCCAGGTTTTATGCCAGGCTTGGATTGGTAAAGTTCAGTTTGCCAAAGATTTCTAAGACCGACACAGCAAAGTAGCAGCTCTACGAAACTGGAGTTCCATCCTTGGGCAAGGATTCGAGCTCTCGGAGTTGTCACCGGGAGATAATGTCCAATTCATGTTTTCCACCCTGGATCGATAAAGTATGCAGAACACAGCTCAGCAAAAATGAAAAAGCCCGGCACAAGACCGGGCTGTAGATCAGCAAGTTATCCAAGCACCTTGTAGGAAAAAAACCCTCATATTCCTGGAGCTAAATGGGGGATTCGAACCCCCGACCTACTGATTACGAATCAGTTGCTCTACCGGACTGAGCTAATTTAGCACCTTTTTCAGATTACATTGGATAGCTTGGTGTGGCATATCTACAAAGCTTTTATGATACCGTCTCAGGTCGCCGAGGATATCGACACGATCGGCATCTTCCACAGTACAAAAATAGGAAGTGAGTAAATGCACCGAGACTTCAGCAGGCTGGTATATATTGCGAGGATACAGAAATGGGATATCTCCCAGGGAGAAGGACTCCGAGTCGTCTTCTGTGCTCTTCCAAGTGGGCATGGGATACCAGTATTCCATAAACACTGTGGTTTTTTCTTGCTCAAAAAGCTGGGGATCAAAGGAGTAGCAAGTTACTGGAGCATCGGCAGCCAGAAGCTCAAGTCGCGAAAATTCCGGGACAAAATGTAAGGGCTGGAGATTGGTGGTAATATAGTATTGGATATCTTTTCCATTGATTCGAATTCTTTCTATGACAGCGTTTTTGTTCAAAAAAAGGCTATAATAATCGGCAGTACCCGAAGGCTGTTGATCTACCTCAAAACTGAGATTGGCATAGATGGCTCCCATCTTGTTGCTGATGGTCAGATTCAGATCAAAATCTGTGGCATTGAGCACATGATATTCCACCGGAGAGATGAATATCTCATCCGGAGCGTTGGGCAGAGGGTACTTATCTGCAGAGTTAATTGTTTCTTGTGCAGACAGGCTCAGTGCAAAGCAGAGCAGGGTAATGATATGTAACAGATATCGCATGTTTCTCCTAAGTTAAATCCTATGTTAACTGCTAATATAAAAAGAGCGGTTTATTCGTCAAGTGAAATGTAGTGAAAACTGAGCTATTGCATTCCTGCATAGCCTGCTACACACGCAATGGTATTGCCATTTCAGAGTTAATCTATTTGAGCAGGATTGCTTTACGTAAGGCCTGCTTATCGTTACTCTTGATGCGGATAAAGTGCAAACCGGATGAGCACATTGAGCCCCGGTGATCTCTACCATCCCAGATTAGCCGGTGCTGTCCTGCCGGGAGCTCTTTGTTCAGCAGTTCCCGAATCAATTGTCCCTTGATATTGTATATCTTCACCGAGGTCAAGCCGGTTTCAGCAAGCTCAAAGCTGATATTGGTATCAGGATTGAAGGGATTGGGATAGATATTGACCAGAAGCTGCGCAGCAGTACTTGTTCCAGCAGTGCGCTGATTGTGCCGGATAAATGAGGTCTCGGTGAGCTGACAGTTGAGGGATTTTGCACTCTCGGCGCTGCGCAGCTGAAACCAATAGTAATTGTTGGGATGCATCACATCACTCAGTTCATTGACTGCCTGATATGGTGTCCATTCGATCAAACCCACGTTGTCAAACCAGGCCTGAGAGATTCCCACATCTACTGCCTGAAGGCTAAGGCGAATGTCATAATACCAGGCGTTGGAGGGGGGATCCAGCTCTTGAAAATACCAGGCCCAGGAATTGGTACCAGTGAGATCTTCAGAGATGGTCTGGGTCGCCACCGGATAGTATGAATTGCGCGAGCTATAGTAGCGGATGGTGATATTTGCCGCTGAGGCATTGCGGCTCCGAATCCAGCCGTGCAGGGTGTAGCTCTTTTCATTGTCATAGAGCTTGAGTTTCCTGGAGATCGTTGCAGTTATGCTCTCTGAAGATTCTGCGCTGAGAAAGGCCGAGCGTTCGCCATCGACCGCATTGGTGGAAAATTCCGGGATCGACCACAGTGTGGAGCCTTCATCCTCAAAACCTCCATACCAGATCAGTTCCGAGCCCAGGCGCAGCTCAGCATCCTGTACCGGTGATACCGTATCCACCGAGCTAATGCTGCCATACCGGGGCAGCTTGATGGGTTTGCTATATTGATAGTCGTCTTCAAAGCCATCAAACTCGATGTGCAGCTGCAAAGCATGCTCCGTCTGGGTCAGATTGTCCGGCTCCAGGGGTACAGCAGCCTTCAGCTCTTGCTTATCTACGATCACCACTGTATCCAGTTCCCGGGATTTCATCGCCACGTAATCCAGGATATATAGTCCCAATTGTCCCGTGGCGGGTAGGGGAATGTAATCATTGATATAGACCGGTCTCACATAATGATTGCTAAAGCCATCCTCATCCGCATCCACATAGAGGATCATGGAATTCATGCACTCAGGATAATCCAGATCAAAGACAAAATTGCCCAGAGAATGTGCGATCACCTTACCGTTGTATAGCTCCAGACCCTGAATGATGTGAGGATGGTGCACCACCACCAGATCCGCACCACTATCCACTGCTGTATGCCGGATCTCCCGATCCCATTGATGCGGGATATCAGAGCGGTAGGCATAGTCCTCATCCTGAGTATCTTCCCAAAAGGGATTACTCTTCCCATAGTCCACACTTGGCTGCAGGGAATATTCACTACCTGCATGCATTTCCACCACTTTGAGATCGGCAATGGCATCCACCGCAGCGATCTGCTCTTGAATGTAATATGGGGTCATATAGGCAAAACCTTCCTTGGCAAAACCTGCGTGTAAAAAGGGCTGAGCATTGTTGTATTGTCCGGTGCGATCACTGCTTCTCAGCAGGGCGATGCTAAGCCCTTTGCGATTTACAAAGGCCGGCAAGTATGCTGCGTAAGAATTGCTGCCTGCTCCACTGTGCAGGATGTCATTGGCATTTAGCAAATTTTGGGTTTGTTCCAGAGCCGGCAAACCGTAATCCAGGGTGTGATTATTGGCCGTGCTCACGACATCGATTCCAGCAAAGACCAGGCCGGAGACATTGTCCGGATTTCCGCGATATACCACAGATTTGGTAGGATGCGGGCTGCCCGTATCAGCCAGCACGACCTCGAGATTTGCCACGGTGACATCTGCCGCTGCTCCCAACATGGAGTATGTAGGAGCAAAGATGGCATTTACGCCTTGATAGGGGATGATCTGAGTGTCATAACGCCGCGCCAGCATCACATCGCCCACAAAGTTCAAGGTAAGCGGCAAGGAGCTGGGACCCGGATCAAGCTCGATTTGGGTGGCAGCAAAGCCCACTTTGCCGCTTTCGTCAATCACCCGCAGATTCACCGTATACAGGTGAGCATCGCTGAGCTCATACACGTGATATGGAGCCACTTCGGTGCTATAGTTATCATCACCAAAGCTCCACAAATATTCAAATTCATCACTATCTGGATCCAGTATAGTAGCGCTAAATTGCACAGCTACCTCGCGCGCAGAAAGCGTGACTGGGATATCAGCAAAGATCGAAACTTGTGGGGCAATCGGAAGATCCATGGTGATATCCTGAATCTGGTCAAACCATACCGAGCGGGAATTCCCGTCATCCAGATCATTGATGTAGATCAGAGAGCTAAGGGTAGGATAATAGCCAAAAAAACTCTCCCAATCCGCTCCCAGAGGCAGACGGTAGAGATGCCAGCTATTTGAGGAATAGGCTCCCTGATAGACCGGTATCCATACTTCCAGATCCAGTATCAGAGTACCGGATATGCTGTAAAAGATCTGGTTTTCTCCATCTGAAAAGCCGATTCCTTGCACCGTGGCCCCGCTTTCATACATTGCTGCCAGTTCGATCACGGTATTTTGGGTGGTGGATAGGGGAGAGATGACCTGTTCTTTCCAGGTGTTGCCGCTTAAGCATAGGGAATATGAGGAGGAATCGTAAGTCAAAAAGGAATCCAGATCCCAGGCATCCGGCTCGAGATCCTCATCAGCCCAGGAAGTAAGAGTGATTTCTCCGGATTCAAAATCTTCAATGAGCTGTGGACGTGTCTGTGCTATCAGCCCCAGGCAAATGAGTACCAACACAAAGCAAAAAATGATCTTGCACATAATTCCTCCCATAAGAGTATCTTGCTATGCATATTATGTGCAATATTCATTCCATGCAGGCATAAAAAAGACAGAGAGTACCTGGGTTGCATGAGATTGTTATCAGTTCCAGCCCAAGCACCATGTGGGCGTAAGAGTATAGAGGGAGTGCAGCGAAGCGGAGCCCCTCAGACACAAACCCCGCCAGGGGTGGCAGCACATAGCTCGGGGTGGTAATGAAGGATTTTTAAAACTGGATTCCGGATATTCTCCGCTGGTCTTCGTTCTCACTCAGACCAGCTCCGAATTCCGGAATGACGAATGTGGGTAGATGGTGCAGGTTGCGGGTTACCGGTACAAACGCACAAACCCCCCAAAAAACAAGACAAACCCCGTCAGGGGTGATAGCTTATAGCTCGGGGTGTGAACCCCGTGATTATGGCAAACACCCTAACAAACAAGACAAACCCCGTCAGGGGTGGCAGCACATAGCTCGGGGTGGTAATGAAGGATTTTTAAAACTGGATTCCGGATATTCTCCACTGGTCTTCGTTCTCACTCAGACCAGCTCCGAATTCCGGAATGACGAATGTGGGTAGATGGTACAGGTAACCGGAACAAACGCACAAACCCCCCAAAAAACAAGACAAACCCCGTTAGGGGTGACAGCTTATAGCTCGGGGTGTGAACCCCGTGATTATGGCAAATATCCTGAGAAACAGGAAAAACCCCGTTAGGGGTGACACACATTCAGAAGGTATCGGGCTGATGTTTAGACTGGATTCCGGATATTCTCCACTGGTCTTCGTTCTCACTCAGACCAGCTCCGAATTCCGGAATGACGAAT
>CAZCRD010000064.1:0-14660 GCA_964501025.1 uncultured Candidatus Cloacimonadota bacterium
TGTTTTTTATCAAAACCATAAAAACAAAGAGCGGGATCCGGCTCAACCTTTTTCTTCATTAGGCTCACCTAATTTACACCAACCTTTGAGACACTACCACTTGTAATGAAAAACCTATAGAAATATTAGAAATGCTAAGGATTGTTGATACCGGTTCTGTAGTGTATCTTAGAGACATGCATTTTCACTTTCAGTTTGCTGAATTCTATGGTCATTGACAGATTGATGTCACAACCTGCCAATCCGCTGTCATGATTTGACAAAAAGCTGTCACTTCTGATTAGCTCTTGATTACGATGATTTGACAAAATGGTGTCACGAACTGAGGGCATTTCCGTTGTTTTGTCAAGTGGGTGTCACGATTTGACATTTCAGGTGTCACTTTATACTGGGGCGGGAGGCGGTAAAATAAAGAGTTTGGGTGTAGTGTCGAGTTCAGAGATTTTTTTGCTTGACAGTATGTCAATTCTTTTTACAGTTGCATTGTAAACTTACTATTCAGGAGAGTGAACCATGCCTGAAAAGCTATATCAGAAGATGCATGAATCTGTAACCGAGCGTTTTGATCTAAACCGGGTGCTGGAGCCCTTGAAAGAAGGCAAGCAGAGCCAATTGCTGGAGATAACGGGGAAATCCGGTTCGGGGAAGTCTTATCTGATCTCGCCGCTCATATCGGCTTTGGCCGCCAGCTACAAAGAGATCGTATATTTTTCTCCGCATCCTCTTTACTTCAATCATTTTCCAGAATTGATCAAGATTTTGACCGGTTTGAAAACTGAGGAACAGGAAGCGCTGTATGAGGAGCATTTTCAGAAATACCGGACGGGAAAGAAGTATGATTTCTTTTACTTCATTACCGAGCTCTTGCTCAAGCGTGATTTGCTGCATTCGATGGTGCTCTTGATAGATGATTGTGATGTGCTGGATCCCTATAGTCGGGATTTTTTGCAATATCTGGTGCAATATGCAGTGGATAGTTCGATTCAGATCATTGCGATTTCTCAGACTCATCTATTTCCCTTTTCGACCGTGGCAAATCTGCCCAGTCTGGGCGCGGAGGATCTGCAAAAACTCCTGGGTAGTATATTCCCCAGTGCGCGGATGAGCTACATCTCCGAAGGCGAGATATTGCACAAGATATCCGGGGGGAATCTCATGATCCTGGAGCGGATCTTCGCAGAGATGGGCAAAAGCAAACCCAAAGGTGGATTTGATCTGAGCCCATATCTGGAACAGACTTATGATCCCCACACGATCTATTATGAAAATCTTCAGAGCATCACAAAATCTCAGCGAGAGCTGCTCATCGCCATGTATATCCTGGACGGATTGGATTGCGAGCTGATCGCTGAAGCGCTGGGTCGCAAAGGACTGAAGACCGATATCAAAGCCTTGGTGGAGCGAGGGTTGGTGGCGATAGTGGAAGATAATTGTGTGGTGCAAAAAAAGCATTCTTTCCGGCAGTGGCTGAGAGAAGATCCCAAAAGACTATCCCCCCAGCTCCTATCTGCTTTACTCAGTTTTTTGCAAAAGCAAGGAATCGAGAGTCAGATCCAGCTCCGCTTGCAGATGTATAGCAAAAAATACAATGCCAGACTATTCAATGCCATGATGCATCTCTATGAGATCCTCAGTGATGCAGAAAGCAACCTGAAGATGAATGAATACCTGGTCTCGATTAGCAAAAACCCCAAGGACAAGCTCTTGCGCACAAAGATGATAGCCGCATGTTTTGCAGATCTTTCCCAAAAAGACCAAGCTGTGGATTACTATCGGCAATGCTTGCATATTTGCACCGAAAACAACCTGCCCGCAGAAGAGATAGTGTATCACCTCTCCAGCAATCTCTATGCCGTGAATTCTAATAACTTTGCCCTCGAGATCATCAAGAAATATTCTCCAGCCACGATTGATGATTATTGGAAAGCGCGCATTTTGCTGCTGCGAGCCGATATCCAGGCGGAAAGCGAAGACTTCAACGAAGCCTTTGAGACTCTGGATACGGTGCTGCAATCCCTGAGCAGCATCGAAGATCAGCACTCTCGCTATCTGGTGCAGGCCGAAGCCAAAAAGATCCGCGGCAAGATCCATTACTATATCAATGAATGGGATCAATCCGAAGAGGCCTTTCGAGAATCTGAGACGATGTACAATCTGGCTGAGGATCATTCCGGTCTGGCGGCTATATATAACAACCTTGGGGTCTTGTATATGTTTCAGGGAGAATGGGACAAGAGTGAGAGCTTTTTCCTCAAAAGCCTGGCTTTGGAAAAAGAACACTACAATCTGAACGGGATCTCGGTGTGTTTTAACAATCTGGGTGGTCTGATGGACGACAAGGGGGATTCCTCGCGCTCGTTGTATTATCTGGAAGAAGCGCTGAAGATCCAAAAGCTGCTGTCTGAGCCGTATAACATCACCAATATCTACAACAACATCGGTGTGACCATGATGGATCATGGGGATTATGCCCGAGCCGAGGATGCGCTCAAGAAATCTCTGGAAACCGCCATCGAATTCAGTTTTTTCCGCAATACCATCGCTTCGCTGAACAATCTGGGAGCGTTGAGCTTCAAGATGGGAGATTGGAATGGCTCCATCACATATTATGAGAAAGCGATCAAGCTCTCGGAAGAAAATAGCTTTGGCGAAGGGCTACTCAGATCTTACAACAACCTGGGTGAAGTGTATGAAAAAAGTGGTGAATTGAATCTGGCTTACGATCTGTATTTCAAGGGCTTGGAGCTTCTGCCCACGGTGAGTGACGACTATATCAAGGCGGAGCTGTATGGGAATCTGGGTTCCGTGCTTACCAAGCTGCACAAGTTCAAAGAAGCATATCGCTACCTGATGGAGAGCTTTGACTTTTTCAAGGCTTTGGGAGCACGGGACAAGATCATTGAAGGATGCCAGAATCAGGCTTATTACTTCATCATGACCCACAATGCCGAGAGCGCTGATTATTACATCACCGAAGCGCACAAGCTGGCTACAGAACAGCAAAACACCTTTGACATCGGCTGGAGCTACTATCTGCGGGCACTCCTGGAGCGAAAGAACCCGGAAAACGCCAAAGTTGATCTGGATGAGGCGATCAAGTGCTTCATCGCTACCGGCAGCAATTATGAGCTCTCACTGGTGAATTATGAACTGGCTGAGGTGCTTTTGGATATGCAGGAATGGGAACAGGCGCTGCAGATCCTCAAAAACAACAAGAAAGTGATCCAGCAATACGGCTCGATCAAGCTGCTGGAGCAAAACGACATCCTCATGCAAAGGATTTCCCGGGAATTCTCGACCCAGATGCAAGAGGTGAAGTTTGAAGAAAACCTGCTCAATCAGTTTTATGAGATCACCCAAAAGCTAAATACAATCTCGGATCTGGATCTGATCATCGAGCAATCCCTCACCAGCTTGATCCAGATCTCGGAAGCGGATGGGGGCATTCTGACTTTGCACAATACCTCCAATCTTCCTGATGCCTGGGAATACAAGCTCTTCAAAAACTTCTCTGCCGAAGATCCGGATTATGATCTGATGATGAATCTCTGTGCCCAGGTACACCGGGAAAACAAACTGGAAAACTACAAGCAGCCGCATTTTGCCGCTAAATACAACAATATCCTGCTCTTGCCCCTCTCGATCCGAAAAAGCAATCTGGGGGTGGTGCTGCTCTTTTGCGAAAGCGGATCACACTATTTTAGTGAGCGCATCATCAACCTTTTGAATGCACTGGCAAATCAGATCATTGTGATCATCGAAAACATCCGCAGCACAAATCTGGAAAAGACTCATGCCACCATTCGGGAACAGCTGCACAAGGGCAATCTGTATGCCAATATCATCGGCAAAAGTCCGGAGATGCTGAAGATCTTTGACATCATCGAAAAGGTGAAAGACACGCCCACTACAGTGCTTCTGGAGGGTGATAGCGGAACCGGTAAGGAGTTGATCGCCAGAGCCTTGCATTATAGCAGCAATCGGGCAAACAAGGCCTTTGTGGCTCAGTATTGCGGAGCGCTACCCGAGACGCTTTTGGAAAGCGAACTCTTTGGCCACGTCAAAGGCAGCTTTACCGGAGCTGCGTATGACAAAAAGGGGCTGTTTGAGATTGCCGATGGCGGTACCTTCTTCCTGGATGAGATCTCTGATATTAGCCAATCCACCCAAGCCAAGCTGCTGCGCTTTTTGCAGGAAGGTGAAGTAAAACGCGTGGGTGCCACCAAGACCGAAAAAGTGAATGTGCGCGTGGTCTGTGCCACCAATGTGCCCTTGCTGGACAAGGTGAACAAAGGGGATTTTCGGCTGGATCTCTACTATCGGCTCAATGTGATCCGGATCCAGGTGCCACCTCTGAAAAATCGCCCCGGTGATGTGCCGCTTTTGGCGATCCACTTTTTGGATAAATATAACAAACGCATCGGGAAAAATGTGCTTGGCTTCACCTCCGAAGCGATGAAGACCCTGGAAAATTATGAATTTCCGGGTAATGTGCGGCAGCTGGAAAACGAGATCGAGCGCGCCGTGACTCTGGTGGAAGATAGCACTTTCATTGCTCCCAAAGATTTTTCTGAAGAAGTGCATCGGCATCAGGAGCAAAGCCGCACTCTGGATCTACTGAGCACAAAAACAAACCTCAAGGAAGCTGTGGAAGAATTGGAGCGCAAAATGATCTCCGCCTGCATGCAAAAATATGACTGGAATCAGACTCAGGCAGCTCGTGAATTGGGGCTTTCCCGCCAGGGGTTGATCAAAAAACTACAGCGTTACAATCTCTACAAGGATGAATAATGAAGTTATCTGAGACACTCAGCTTTGTAGCGATAGATATCGAGACTACTGGGCTTTCGGAACAGCGGGATGAGATCATCGAGATAGCAGCAGTGCGCTTTGCCAATGGCCATGTGACGGATAGTTTTGATAGCTTCGTGAAACCCCGGGGCAAGGTGCCCAAGTTTATCCAGCAGCTTACGCACATCTCTGCCAGTGATCTCACCGAAGCGCCTGAGATCAAGGAGGTATTGCACCGGCTCAGGTCCTTTGTGGGAAAATCCATTTTGGTGGGTCACAATGTTGCCTTTGATATCGGGTTTATCAATCACAATTTTGCTCTGGCCGGCGAGTTTCCTTTGGTCAATGGCGCTTGGGACACAGCAGAACTCTCCCGCATCTATCTGCCTTTTACCGCAAATCACAAGCTGGGCACGATGGTGAAGCACTTTGACATTCAGCTGGAAAATGCGCATCGGGCAGATGCGGATGCCCTGGCTACAGGGCAGCTGCTGCTCGCTTTGAGCGATCACATCTCGCAGCATTACAGCATGGTGGTCAATTCCCGGCTCTTGTCTTATAGTCTGATGGCGCAGATTCAGAGCAGTGGCTATCTGGAAGAAATAGTGAGATTTCAACGGCAAAATGCGATTAGCGCTCCACCTGCTTCCCAGCTGAAAAGCCCATATTATAATGTAATCGACAATAGCCTGCCGGCGGCTCAAGATCCTCAGATCGATGCTGTGTTTTCTGAAGACGGGCTTTTTGCGCAACGTTTTCCAAATTTTGAGTATCGCGCGGGTCAATTGCAGATGGCCAAGGCGGTTGCGGAGACTTTTGCGCAGGAAGAACACCTGGTGGTGGAAGCAGGTACCGGAGTGGGGAAGTCCTTTGCCTATCTGGTGCCATCTTTGGAATTTGCTCATCGAAACAAGGTCCGGGTGGTGGTATCCACCAATACCAAGAATCTGCAGGAACAGCTTTTTTACAAAGACCTGCCCGGCTTGGCTAAGATCCTGCCGGTGCCCTTCAAGGCAGTTCTGATCAAAGGCCGGGAAAACTACATCTGTGAACGCAGGTGGGAAGAGCTTTTGATGCAGAGCGACAAGGAACTCAGCACCTGGGAAGCTCAGGCCTTGCTGAATCTCTATATCTGGAAATTGCACTCCCAAACCGGGGATATCTCAGAAAATTCCAGCTTTGATCGCAGCCGGTTCAACATCACCTGGCGCAAGGTATGTTCAGACCGCTATCTGTGCAGCAACCGCAAGTGTCCGCATTATCGCAAATGCCATGTCATGAGTCTGCGCAAAGAGGTGGAAAACGCTTCGGTGGTGGTGGCAAATCATGCGCTCTTGCTGGCAGATATGCGCATGGAAAACAGCACTTTGGGCGAGTATAAATTCCTGGTGATAGATGAAGCTCACAATCTCATGGCTTCAGCTGCCAAGCATCTGGGCTCCAGTCTTTCCTACGCCGATATCATCATTCTCTTCAATCAGATAGCGGGAGCTTCCCGCAGACACAAAGCTGGCTTTATTCCCAATCTGCAAAAAGCTCTGAGCAAGAGTGTGCTTTCCCCGCAGAAGAAAGAACAATGCGAGGTTACGGCAAAGCGTTTGGAGCAGGTGATCGAAGACAGTCGCAAACTGGTCACAGACATCTTCAATCTCGCGGGAGCAAAATGCAGTGCGGCTGATAGCTATAACAAGCTCAGGATCAAAGCCGTGGCTGAAGCACCGGATATCTTTGAGCACTTAAAGCGCTTTAGTCTGGATTTTAAGGAGATCCTCAAATCTGCCCAGGCTGTGGAGAATGTGCTACGTGCCATGGAAGGCAAACAGATGCCTGCTTATGATCAGCATCTGGAAGCGATCAATGCCTATGTGATGCGCCTGGCAGAGATGGAGGGAGTACTGCTCAGCATCCTCAATCCGGATCTGGATAACTATGCCTTGTGGATCGAAAACAATCCCCGTCCGGATCGTAATGTACCTTCTTCGATCCTGAACTATGCTCCCATCGAAGTAAATAGCTTTCTAAAACGGATGCTATATCAAGAGATTCCGGCGATTGTCTTTACCTCTGCCACTTTGGCTTTGCGGGGTTCTTTCAAGTATTTTATGGGGCAATCCGGCTTGAACCTGGTGGAAGACAAAAAGGTGGTTCAGCGCATAGTGGATTCTCCCTTTGATTACAATACTCAGTCCAAACTTCTGATTACCAGCTTTTTGCCGGAGCCTAAGGACAGATATTTTCATGCCCAGGCGATATCTTGCCTGAAGCAGATCTTTCACACCACAGATGTAGGTACCATGGCTCTATTTACAGCCTACCGGGATCTTGATGCGGCCTATGATCAAGTGTCTGATGACCTGTTTCACGCCCAGCGCCCCTTTTTTGCGCAAGGCAAAGGTGGCAGTCGCAGCAGCATCCTGGAAGAATTTAAGAAGGCCAAAAATGCCGTGCTATTGGGCACTTCTTCCTTTTGGGAGGGGGTGGATGTGCAGGGTGAATCGCTGTCTCTTTTGATCCTCTACAAGATCCCCTTCCAGGTGCCTTCCGAGCCTTTGGTGGAGGCGTATATAGACAAACTCGAGCGCGAGCAGAAGGATTCCTTTATGCACTATATGTTGCCCAATGCTCTACTGCGTTTGCGTCAGGGTTTTGGTCGTCTGATCCGTTCCAAGACCGATCGTGGCATCGTGTTGATCATGGATAGCAGGGTCAGTCGCAAGCGATATGGTCGATATTTCAAAGAAATCTTGCCGGGTAAGCATCTGGAGCTAAAGGATGAGATGCAATTGATCACCGAGATTACGAGGTTTTTTAGTAAGATATGAAGAAGATCAAAGCGCAGTTTCCGGATTTGATCGAGAGCGGCAAGATCTTGTTTGATGTACCTCTGGCACCTTACAGCAGCTTCCAGATCGGCGGTCCGGCAGATGTCCTGGCCGTTCCTGAGACGCAAAGAGAGCTGATCTCACTCTTGATCTTTGCGATCTCAGAGCGAATGCCGTATTTTATCCTCGGCAATGCCACCAATCTGCTGATTTCAGACAAAGGGATCAGGGGCTTGGTAATCAGCATGACGGGTTTTCGTAAAGTCACCCGTGATGAAAACTTCATCTCTGCTTTTGCTGGAGTACGGCTTTGGGATCTGAGTGAATTTGCCCAAAAGCAGGGTCTGGCTGGTCTTGAGTTTGCACATGGCATACCTGGCTCTGTGGGTGGTGCCGTGTTTATGAATGCCGGTGCTTATGGGGGTGAGATCAAGGATGTGCTGTATTGCAGCAAATGCCTGATTCCGGATCTGAAACAGCTCATGAGTAGCAATCCCATCCTGCATCTGAGGGATCATGAACATGAATTCTCTTATCGGAGGAGTGCCTTGCAAAGGAGGGGATTGATTCAGCTAAGCTCGGTATTTAAGCTCACGCCGGATGATCCTGCTCTGATCTGCTCACGGATGCAAGAGCTGGATCAAAGACGACAGGAAAAGCAACCTATGAACATGCCCAGTGCTGGCTCGGTCTTCAAACGTCCGCAAGGGTATTTTACCGGCAAGCTGGTGGATGATTGCGGCCTGAGGGGCTATCGGATCGGTGATGCTGCGATATCAAATCTCCATTGTGGCTTCATCGTGAATCTGGGTCATGCTACTGCCGCTGACGTCCGGCAGCTCATCGAATATGTACAGAAGACAGTGTATGAGCGGTTTCAGGTGCGCTTGCAAACCGAGATCAGATTTGTGGGTGAGCGGTGAAGAAAATCCTTTTACCCCTAAGCTTCCTGTTGTTTTTGCTCCTCCTGTGGCAGTGGTTGAGTGCCAAAGCGGTGATTGCGTTTTGGATCGTGCCTTCACCTCTGGCGGTCTGGCAGGTGTTTTCCCAAAACAGTGCTCTGATCTGGCATCATCTGAAGCCCACTCTATCTGCTGCTGTCTCCGGCTTGTTGATCAGCATCGTGATCGGATCTCTGACCGCCATCGTGATGGATGCCTCCAGGTTTTGCAAACAGCTCATTTATCCCTATCTGGTGATATCTCAGACCATTCCGATCATCGCAGTGGCTCCCTTGATCATCATCTGGTTTGGCTATGGTATCTCGGCAAAGATCTTCACTGTGATTCTGGTTTGCTTTTTTCCAATTGCCTTGGGGCTGTTTGAGGGCTTTCAACAGGTGTCTGTGGATCAGATCCGGCTGATGAAAGCATTGGGAGCATCACCATACAAGTGTTTCCGCTATTTGAAGTTACCCGCCAGTTTGCCCGGATTCTTCACCGGATTGAAGCTGGCTGCCACCTATAGCGTGATGGGAGCGGTGATCGGCGAATGGCTGGGGGGTGCAGCGGGCTTGGGTATCTACATGACTCGGGCTACAAAGTCTTTTCAAACTGCCCATGTCTTTGCCGTGATTATCGTAATCATAGCGCTATCGATGGCACTATTTGGGATCGTGGCAGCTCTGGACCGTTTTTTCTTAAGCTGGCGCTATCAGCATCATGATGAGTATATCGAGCCCAAAAAGCTATCTTGAAACACTGGGGACTGGAGCTTTGATGCGCAGAGTATGGCCATTTTCCTTGAGCCAGTTGTAGTGCTGCCGATAGTCTGGCATAAGCGTTGCCAGTGCCTTCCAAAACTGGGGAGAGTGATTGGGATGTTGCAAGTGGGTTAACTCATGTATTATCACATATCTGATCACCGGCACAGGTGCCATTACCAAGGCCCGGTTGAGACTGATGTTACCAATGGTGGAGCAGGATCCCCAGCGGCTTTTGTTCCAGCGCGTAGATACACGATTGGGTCTGAAACCGGTATCCAGACATAGCTCTGAACATAGAGCCAGCAAGTTCGGGACAAAGCCATCATAAAAGGCTTTCAATATCTTGCTTTCATTGCCTTTTAGTTGCTCGTAAATGATCAGGATTCCATTGTTCTCATCATAGTTCAGGGCAGATTCCTGGTGTTTGGAGTAGCTCAGAGCGATCTCTTGGCCAAAAAGCGGAATGCGGGTTCCCTCTTTATAGACCAGTCCCTGCTGATTTTTTTCTGCCTGCGTCAGCATGGCCTGGACTTTTCGCTGTTTACGCCTCAGGACGCTGAGAATCTCTTCTTCAGACATGCCCATCGGAGCTCTCAGTTCCAGAAAATGTGCAGATATTGCTCTTGCCGAGAGGCTTTTGCGTCTGGAGTAAACTATCCGAATCTGATAGTCTGACATTAGATCTGCGCTTCCAGATAAGGGATCAGGCGGCTCTTGATCTCATCTCTTACTTTGCGAAATCCACTGATTGCACTCTCAAAATCCAAAGCTCCATAGCTTACGGGATCCTCAAAACCCATGTGCTTGCGCTGGATTGCATGATAGAAAACCGGGCAGTTTTCTTTGGCGTAATCGCATACTGTGATGGCCAGATCCAGATCATCTCTTTCCCAGAATTCTGAGATTGATTTACTGCAAAGATAGCTGGTATCTATGCCTAATTCTGCCAGAGCTTTGAGCGAATAGGGATGTACCCGCGAAGGATGTGTCCCAGCGGAGAATGCCTGCCATTCACCAGCCAGGTAGTGATTTATCATCGCTTCTGCCATGATGCTGCGACAGGAATTACCGGTGCAAATGATTAGCACTTTCTTCATCTTTAGCTCCTTAGTCATCGAAATAGGATATCAGTTAATCACGATAGCATGTCTTCCCAAAGCCGGCATCAGTCAAGTGTTTTGTTCTTTTACTTTCAGATCAGCGATTATCCTGCTGATTCAAGCCACCACTGCTAAAAGTCTTGACGAAATGCCTTGAACAAAAAAAACTGCCAAAGACAAGGAGTTCTCAAAATGATAAAAGCAGATACGATTATAGTAAATGCCAGGCAAATCGCCACTATGGCTTCTGGTAACAAAGCCAAAATCGCACAGCAGATGAATGATGCCGGAATCCTGGCTGATGCTGGTATCGCGATCAAAGCAGGGAGGATCCTGGATATCGGCCCCAGTGCTGAGATCGAAGCAAATTACACTTGGGATGAGTGCATAGATGCCTTTGGGCGTATCCTGACTCCGGGATTTGTGGATAGTCATAGCCATCCCGTCTTTGTGCATACCCGTGAAGATGAATTTGCCATGCGTTTAGCCGGGAAAAGCTATGTGGAGATATCTGTGGCCGGCGGTGGAATTCACAGCAGCATAGCCTCCACCCGTAAGTCCAGTGTGGAAGAATTGGTAGAGCTTTCTCTGCCTCGCATTCAAAAGATGATGGCCTTGGGCACCACCACTCTGGAGGCCAAAAGCGGATACGGACTCAGCACAGCAAGCGAGCTAAAGCAGCTGCAAGCGATACATCAGCTGGATCAGATCCTGCCTATAGATATTGTGCCCACCTTCATGGGTGCGCATGAGTATCCCTCTGAATACAAGAGTGATCATGAAAGCTATCTCAAGATCCTTTGCGAGGAGATGATACCTGCGGTTGTAGAGCAAGGAATAGCCGAATTTTGCGACATCTTTACCGAAGCACACGTTTATAGCATAGCCGAGTCGCGTCGGGTATTACAAGCAGCCAGAGATCATGGCTTGAAGCTGAAGATGCATGCCGACGAGATCGCAGCCATAGGAGGAGCAGAATTAGCTGCAGAATTGGCTTGCGTATCTGCAGATCATTTGGGAGCGGCGAGTAATGAGGGTATTCAAGCCCTCAAGGATGCGGGAGTAATCCCCACTTTGCTACCAGCCACGCTGTTCTCACTGGCTGCCAAACAGTATGCACGGGGACGTCACATGATTGATAGCGGGTTGCCGGTAGCCATAGCCACGGATTACAATCCCGGTAGCTGCAATTGCGACAGTATGCCACTGACCATGAGCCTGGCTTGTCTGCAGATGGGGCTTTCGCCCATCGAGGCTTTGAGCGCTGCCACCATCAATGCTGCCTGTGCGCTTGGCCGGCAGGATCGGGTGGGCTCTCTGGAAGTTGGTAAAGCTGCTGATATCATTTTTTGGGATATCCCCAGCCTGAATTTTATCCCCTACCATCTGGGTTCTTCGCATATTGTGAAAGTATTCAAAGATGGCAAATGCATATATCAGGCTCGATAGAGTATGGCATTGAATAGTTACCGGATCATCGAGACCGTCCATCATTCGCGTCGCTTTATCTTGTATCAGGCAGAAGCTCTGGCAGATAAAAAGCGGGTCCTGATCAAAACCCAGGATCCTGCTCAATTGCGCGATCCTGTCCTGGCTGAGAGCTTGATTCAGGAAGCTGAAGCTGCCCTTGAGCTCAGACACCCTGCTATCCGCCGTAGCATCGCGCATTTTAGCGAAGGAAGCAGCGTATATATGGTGGCAGAGTATGCTTCGGGGACTTCCCTGGCAGATTATCTGCTGCAAAATCCTGATGCTGCCACTTTGGATCAATGTCTGAACTG
This sequence comes from uncultured Candidatus Cloacimonadota bacterium, assembly GCA_964501025.1. Lineage (GTDB taxonomy): Bacteria > Cloacimonadota > Cloacimonadia > Cloacimonadales > Cloacimonadaceae > UBA5456. Next base: position 12,200 of record CAZCRD010000064.1, read on the forward strand.
GGCCAAAGATATCCTGCATGCTCTGCACTATGCACAAAAGCGAGGACAAAACCACTGTAACCTCAACCCCTACAACCTTATCATTGATGCTGCGGCAAGGATCAAACTGATCGGCTTTGGCAAGTTTTCACGGGATCCCTGGAAACACTCCGAAGGCAGGTTCAACTATCCATATCCCATGCTGTATGTGGCACCGGAGATTTTTAAGACCTCAAATCCGCATCAAAATTCAGATCTCTATTCTTGGGCTGTGGTAGTATATCAGATGCTTTGTCGCCAATTACCCTGGCGTCTGGATAGCTTTATCGGACCCGATGAGCAAAAGCTACAGAGTTTTAGCCGTGGCTTGAGTAGACCCGACGCAGACCTGATGCCGGATTGGCTATTTGGCATTATACAATCTTGTCTCAAGCTCGATCCCGAGGAACGTCCTCAGGACATCATTGATCTGCTGACAAGCTTGCAAGACCAAGCCCCGCAGCTTGATTGGGAATACCATGAGCCAGCCCCAGAGCTGCCTGATATTGATGCGAACGCAGAAAAAGCCACCGAGGTGGATAAACCAGAAGCACTCATGCCAGATGAGAGCCCAGTATCAACCGAGTCTGAGGCAAACGATCACGTAGAGCCCAATAGCTTTGATGTCCCCGAGGAATCCTCTCTCCAATCAGCAGAAGAACAAGCATTGCCTACCAGGGATTCATCGGAAGAAATCACAACCACAGAAGAAGATTCTGAAACTGAGGTCAACAAGATTAAGCAACAATTTGAAGAGAAAACTCTACAGCCAGAGCCGGAAGACGAGACTGATTTTGATCATCATCCTACAGCGTTAGAGGCTAAAGATGAAGCAGAAATCGAAGCAATCCCAGAGCCGAAAGCAATAGATACATCTGTAGATGAAGAAGAACTTCCTTTTGTAAAAGAAGCTGACCTTATCCCAGAGCTTGAAAGCAGTGAAGCTGCTGACGAAGATGATCTAAACCAAGCTCCTGAACCAGAGCCAGAAGCAGATGCTGATATACTGGAACCGGAAGCAGTAGATGCATCTGTAGATGAAGAAGAAGTTCCTTTTGCAAAAGAAGCTGACATCATCCCGGAGCTTGAAAGCAGCGAAGCTGCTGACGAAGAAGGTCAAGACCAAGCCCTTGAACCAGATGATACATCCATCGCTACTGAGAGCTCTGCCACAAAAGAGCACAAAAGCGCAGACGATCTACCGGTATCCTTACCCCCTTCCCTGGCACAGAAAAACGCACCCGATTCCGTTGATCCTGCAGCGAACGAAGACCAAAAGGATCTTAGTACCATGAGAAAGAGTTTCATCATTCTAATGCTGATCAGCATCATCATTTTAGCATACATTCTTATCCAGCATTTTGCCTTCCGTGAAAAACCTCAGTTTGAAGTCACAGAAGATGAAGTGCCGGTTGATATTGAAGATATCACGGAAGCAGTTTTGACAGAAAACATGCCTCTGGAAATGGTCTGGGTACCTTCAGATACCCTGATCATGGGCAGCATCAGTCCGGAAGCTGACGACGATGAATTTCCCCTGCTGACCATTCCGCTAAAGGGTTTTATGATCAGCCCCACCGAGATCACCCAGCAGCAGTGGAACATGGTTTACTCCAGCAATCCATCTTTGTATCAAGGTGCAGAATTACCAGTGGAAAACGTATCATTTTATGATGTCATCGAATACTGCAATGCCAAGAGCCTGATAGATGGGCTTACTCCGGTCTATGACTACCGCGGCACCGAGATTATCTGTGATTTTGATGCCGATGGCTATCGCTTGCCCACAGAAGCGGAATGGGAATTTGCCGCAAAAGCCGGCATCGGCAAGAACTTCATGCTGTATAGCGGTTCTGATGATCCGGACGAGATTGGCTGGTTTTCGGAAAACTCCCTGGCCCGAAGCCATATTGTTGCTGGCAAAGAGCCAAATGCACTGGATCTCTACGACATGAGCGGCAACGTCTATGAATGGGTCTGGAATTGGTATGCGCTATATAGCTATCGCATTGGGAATCTGTATAGTGGACCGATCAATGGCACCGATAAAGTGATACGGGGTGGCTCCTGGTATCACAACGCTGATCATTTGCGGACTACTTCCCGTGATTATGTCAAACCTTATGTCAAAACCGGCTTTATCGGCTTTCGGGTGGTACGTAGCCGCTAAGTATTGGTCTCTGACAGCGTGGCATTAGATGGTCTTTTCATAGATGTGCATTGTGCCGCTTGCTCTCATGAATAAGACTGTAGCATATTTAGTAAATCTTGATCCGGCTTCTGGGGGACGCCATTTTGCTGGCTGCACCCCTCGCTATAATCTGTCGCCCACAAGAGGATATGGCGGGGCTTAGTATATGCTTATACTCATCTGCAGGAATAGCTATGCTTATCTGCCCATCTCTCAGCTTGCTTTTCAGCTTTATGCAACGACCTTTCTCAT
>CAZCRD010000065.1:0-7985 GCA_964501025.1 uncultured Candidatus Cloacimonadota bacterium
CATCAAAGAAGCCAGGAAAAACTACTCCGGTATCACCTGTGAGACCGCACCACACTTTCTGCTCTTCAATGAAGAACGCCTTAGAGAAGAAAACGCCCATCGCTATCTCTGCACTCCTCCTTACCGCAAGGAAAGCTCTCGCGGTATGTTGGTCGAACTTTTGCAAGATGGAGTGTTTGATATCCTGGCCAGCGATCACTGCCCCTTTAGCGATATTGATAAAGATCGTTATAAAAGCGACGTCAGCAAAGTTCCTCACGGAATACCCGGGATCAAGACTCTGTTTACATCTGTGCACGAAGCCCTGGTCAAGACCGGCAAAATAACTTTTGAACAGCTCGACCACATGACCCGGATCAAGCCCGCAGAATTGATGAATATTCAGGAGCAGACCTAATGAGCAAAGCCTTTCGCAATGACGCTATAGCCAAAGTAAGTGGCAAGGCCAAATATACCGATGATTACACTATGCCGCAAATGCTGCATGCGGCACCCCTTCATGCAGAAGTGGCGAGTGCCCGAATAGTATCCATAGATTGTGCACAAGCCCTCAAACACAAGGGAGTGCTCAGGATCTTGACCGCAGAAGATATTCCCGGTAAGATCAAGTTTGGTCAGATCATCCCAGATTATCCCACCCTGGTGCATGAACGCATCCGCTCCACCGGTGATGTCCTGGCACTGGTGGTGGCAGAAACCCGGGCACAAGCTTTGGCAGCCCTTGCTTTGATCAAGGTGGAAGTGCAGGATATTGCTCCCGTCTATGATCCGGAAGAAGCCATGAATCCGGACACTGCTCTGATCAATCCCGAGCATGGCTCCAATGTTTGCAATTACCATTGTGTCCGCACCGGTGACATCACCCAGGCTGAAGAAGAGGCGGATCTGATCATCGCAGAGACCTTCACTACCTCCAGGGTCGAGCATGCCTATCTGGAACCCGAAGCAGCTCTTGCCCATCTGCGCCCCGATGGCGTGATGGAAGTTTTCGGAAGCATGCAACATCCCTTTAGCACACGTCGCTTTGTGGCTTCCACCCTGGGGCTGGAGCTCAAGGATGTAGAGGTCAAGACTGTGCCTATGGGAGGAGGATTTGGCGGCAAGGATGATACCGCAGCTTTGGTCTGTGCCAGAGCAGCGCTTTGTGCCTACCTCACCCAGCGTCCAGTGAAGCTCTGCTATAGTCGGGAGATGAGCATGCGGGAAAGCTACAAGCGGCATCCTTACCAGATGCAGTATCGCATGGGGTTGATGCAAGATGGCAGGATCAGCTCTGTCAAGGTGCGTATGGTGGCAGACAGCGGCGCTTACTGCAGCGTAACCCCATGGGTCACCTGGCGCTCAACCGTGCAGTGCTGCGGCTGCTACGAAGTGCCCAATGTGCACGCGGATATCTATGGCGTATATACAAACAATGTCTTTACCGGAGCCTTCCGTGGCTTTGGTTCTCCTCAGGTAAACTGGGCGATCGAGCAATTGGTGGAGATCGCCGCCCAGAAGCTGGACATGGACGAGCTGGAATTCCGCCGCATCAACATGGTGAAGCAAGGCTCCATCACCGTCACCAAGCAGAAGCTGGATACCCACAAGGTTTCCCTCCAGGAGGTGATGGACAAGGTGCTTACCGAGATAGATTATGAAACCAAGCGCAAACGCTGCAGCTATGGCGATCCCCAGCAGGACAAATGGTATGGCATTGGTTTCGCCATCTCCTATCGGGGCATGAGCCTGGGTGCGGAAGGGGTGGATTTCAATAGCGCCATCATCAATGTGCAGGCAGATGGCTCGGTGCTGCTGGAAACCGGCGTCCATGAAAACGGCCAGGGCTCGGAAAGCGCCATGATCCTGATCGCTGCCGAAGAGCTGGGTTTGCCTGCCCAGCGGATCAGATATCGCATGCCTTCCACTTCAAACATCCCGGATGGCGGCACCACAGTGGCCTCCAGAGGCACGCTATTGGGTGGAGGAGCCACTACCAGGGCTGCCAGGATCCTCAAAGGGATCATCGCAGAAGCGTTGCAAGATGATTATGAGCTACCGGCAGAACGCTTTGAGCAGGGCTGCATCTATGATAAAGATGGCCAAAAGCTTTGCACCTGGGAAGAAGCCATCAAGCTCTGCTATGCCAAACAGATATACCCTTATGCCTTTGGCGTGTTTCAAGCACCCCGGGTAAGCTGGGACGAGGAAACCGGACATGGCGATGCCTATTTCACCTGGGTCTATGGCTGCCAGGCCGTGGAGCTGGAAGTAGACAGGGAAAGCGGCAAAGTAAGCCTATTGAACCTGGTGGCAGCACACGATGTGGGCAAAGCCATCAATCCCGAGATGGTAAAGGGTCAATTCTATGGCGGCATGGCAATGGGTGCCGGTTACGGTCTTTATGAAGAAGTGCCGCTCAAAGACGGCGCCGCTGTGCCCACAAACTATCATCAATACAGAGTCTTGCGCACCACAGATCTACCGGAAATGACGGCGATCATCGTGGAGAATCCCGATCCCACTTCCCCTTCCAAAGCCAAGGGCATCGGAGAGCCCACTCTGGAGATCACCGCTCCGGCCATTGCCAATGCTATCTATAGAGCCACCGGAGTGCGCTATGTGGATCAACCCATCAAGATAAGGAGTAGGGCAGATGATAACGGTAAATAAAGTAGCATACCAGATCAAGGATGAAGACATGAATCTTGCACAGTGGATCAGGGAAGAACTCTGCCTCACCGGGACCAAGATCGGCTGCAACATCGGAGTCTGTGGATCCTGCACCGTATTGGTGGATGATGAAGCCAGGCGTAGCTGCAAGCTAAAGCTCAAGGATGTGCAGGGCAAGAGCATCACGACCATCGAAGGTGTATCTGCCGGGGATGGTACTTTGCATCCCTTGCAACAAGCCTTCATCGATGCAGGAGCCATTCAATGCGGCTTTTGCACACCCGGAATGGTGCTTTCTGCTTTGGCTCTGCTGCTCAAGAACCATCATCCCACGCGCAGCGAGATCCGCCAGGCACTCAAGGGCAATATCTGCCGCTGCACCGGATATCAGCAGATCGTGGATGCCGTGGAACGGGCTGCCAAGATAATGTATCCCAGAACTATAATCAAGGATACCAGAGATTAATATACAGAGGTTATGATAATGAATGAAATCAATAAACGACTACAAGAACTTGAAAATCTGAGTACCAGCTTGTATGGCAAGGACTTCTTGCTCACCTGGGAAAATAGCATCGACAATCTCAAAGCAGTGATGCTGGTGGCGGAAGTGCTGCAACTTTTGCACAAGGAAAAGAAGCCCTGGCGCATCTTTGACTATGGGCTGGCGATCTCGATCTTTCGAGACAATAGCACCCGCACCCGCTTCAGCTTTGCCTCAGCGGTAAATGGCTTGGGGCTGGGGCTGGCGGAATTGGATGAGATCAAATCCCAGATCGCCCATGGTGAAACCGTGCGTGAAACTGCCAATATGATCTCCTTTCTCACCGAAGTGATCGGGATTCGGGACGACATGTATCCCGGAGAGGGGCATACATACATGAAAGAAGTCTCCGACGCAGTTCAGGAAGGATATCAAAATGGTCTTCTGGCTCAACGCCCCACTTTGGTGAATCTGCAATGCGATCTGGATCACCCCACGCAAAGCCTCTCGGACCTGCTCAAGCTCAAGGACTACTTTGGCAGCTGGGAAGCGCTCAAAGGCAAAAAGATCGCCATGAGCTGGGCCTATTCCCCCTCTTATGGCAAGCCGCTTTCTGTGCCTCAAGGTGTGATCAATCTCATGACCCGCTTTGGCATGAACGTGGTGCTGGCACATCCCCAAGGTTATGACCTGCAGCCAGATACGCTGGAAAGCGCCAGAGCTTTTGCCAGAGAGAGTGGCGGCTCATTTTCTCATGTGCAAGACATGGCAGCAGCCTTCAAAGATGCCGATGTGGTGTATCCCAAATCCTGGGCACCGATGGCGGTGATGCAACGACGTACCGAACTGCTCAAACAAGGTGACAAGGAGGGCCTGAAAGATCTGGAACAGCACTGCCTGGCAGAGAACAAACGCCATATTGACTGGGAATGCAGCGAGGATATGATGAAGCTCACCAAGGGCGGCAATGCCCTGTACGAACACTGTCTACCCGCTGATATCAGCGGCATTAGCTGCGAGCATGGTGAGGTGGCAAAGAGCGTATTTGAGCGCTACCGCCTGCACACCTATCAGGAAGCGGGATTCAAGCCCTTTGTGATCGCCGCCATGATCTTTAACAGCAAACTCAAAGATGCTGCCACCAGACTCAAGGACTTTGTGACAGCATAGCCATCTACTTTAAGTACATAAAAAAACAAAGCTTAGGAGAATAAATGCCAAAGTTGATTAACAAAATCGACCCCGCGGTGGTGAAGAAGAACGCCGCCCGTTGTAAGGAACGTGGGATTATCCTTCCCACCATCAAGCAGCAGATCTATCCACAAACCATTCCCGAGGAGATCAAGCGCAGACTCCAGCCCATTGGACTCTGGGATATTGATCCCCTCAATCTTTTCCGCATCAGTTGGAAAAATGACATCAAGACCGGTCTCTTCGGTGCGCCAAACTTTCTGGAGATACCACCGGAGATTAGCGGTGTAAAAGCTCGCATCATCGGACTCGTGGGCAAATACTTCCCCACCGGAGCACACAAAGTGGGAGCTGCTTACGGCTGTCTGGCCCCACGACTGGTGAGTGGCACCTTTGATCCCGAGATTCACAAAGCGGTCTGGCCATCCACGGGAAACTACTGTCGTGGTGGAGCCTTTGACTGTGCCCTGCTGGCTTGTCCGGCGGTGGCAATATTGCCCGAAGAGATGAGCCAGGAACGTTTTGATTGGCTCAAGGAGATCGGCGCTGAAGTCTATGCCACACCAGGCTGTGAATCAAATGTGAAGGAGATCTACGACAAATGTGATGAGCTCAGGCCTGATCCCCAATATGTGATTCTCAATCAATTCGATGAATTTGGCAATTCGTTTTGGCATTACCATCTGACCGGAAACGCCATTCACGAAGTGTATGAAATGATCAAAAAACCTGGTAATCGCCTCAGTGGATATGTGAGTGCCACCGGTTCTGCCGGCACCATCGCCGCCGGGGACTATCTAAAGAAGTTTTTCCCGCTGATGAAGACCACGGCTGCAGAGGCTTTTGAATGCCCCACTTTGCTCAACAACGGTTTTGGCGGACACCGCATCGAAGGCATCGGCGACAAACACGTGCCTTGGGTGCATAATGTGCGCAATACCGATGCTGTGGCAGCTATTCGAGATGAAGACTGCATGCGGCTGCTGCGCCTTTTCAATGAGGAAGAGGGACACAAGGCTCTTGTTGCTTTGGGCATCAGTGAAGACACCGTGCAAAATCTGCCGCTGCTGGGAATCTCCTCCATCGGCAATCTGCTGGCTTCGATCAAGATGGCCAAATACTTTGAATACAATGAAGATGATGTGATCTTCACCTGTTTCACCGATGCCGCCAATCTGTATGAAAGCAGAGTGCTCGAGCAAACTCAGCTGCACGGACCCTACAATCCTCTGCAAGCCGCACTGGATCAGGAAGGTTGCCTCAAGGCGCAATCCTATGACAACTTCCTGGAGCTCAGCTATCAGGACAAAAAGCGCATCCACAATCTCAAGTACTACACTTGGGTCGAGCAACAAGGCAAGACCTATGAAGAGATCCTGCAACAGTGGGATCCGGCATATTGGGTGGAAACCTTCGAGGAAAATCTGGAAGAACTGGATCAAGCCATCGAGGAGTTTAATGCCCTTTAAGACCTCTGCCATCATCCTTGCTTCAGGCAAGGGCAGCCGCTTTGGCATGCCCAAGTCTGAAGCAAGCTTTGAGGGCTTGCTGTTTTCTCAAAAAATCAGCCAAAGCCTGATGGAGGCTGGGATCAAAGATATCATTCTGGCGGATGACCTCGAGACCGAATCCATGCTGGATACCCTCAGAGAATCTATTCGCACTCTGCCAGAGAAGCCGGATTGCTACCTGATCTTCCCGGTCGATCATCCCTTTGTCCTGCCAGAGACCATCACGGCCTTGTTGCAAGTAGCGATTGCCAATCCGGATTGCGTGATCAAGCCCGAATACCGTGGCTTAAGAGGTCATCCCATCCTGATCCCCGCAGAGCTGGATCTCTCTGCTCCAGAGCATGATAACCTGCGCGATATCATCCGTTATAGCGGTCTCGGCACTATCATCGTGCCGGTCGAGGATCCCGGGATCTTAAAAAATGTAAACACACCCCAGGATCTGCCCTAACATCAGTTTCCCCATAGTCTGTATCAGCTTTACCTGATCTTAAAAGGAAAGTACGAGGTAAGATAAATGAATGTCTTTGAATTGATCAAGAGCCGTCACAGTGTGCGAAGCTTTAGCCCCACTCCTATTCCCCCAGAGATCCTCACCCAGATTCTGGAAGCCGGACGTCTGGCTCCTTCTGCCCAAAACCGCCAACCCTGGCGCTATATCGTCTTCACCGATCCTGCTGAAATCCGCACTTTGACCAAGAAGACCGGATTGATCGGTCTTTCCAATTTCTTTATCAAAGATGCCCCCTGTGTAATCATCGCCTGTGCAGATATGAAGAAAAACGTGCGAATCAATGACCAGGATTACTATCTGGTGGATACCGCAATTTCTTTTCAGCAGATGATGCTCACCGCCTGGGAGCACGGCATCGGATCCTGCTGGCTGGCTGCCTTTTCGGAACCCGCTCTGGCAAAATATCTCCAGCTCCCCAAACACTGGCGCATCGTGGCCATGGCTCCATTTGGCTATCCGGCAGAGACTAAAAGTCTGTATGGCAAGACCCTGTCCTTCCTTTCCTCCAGTGATAAACGCCTGCCGCTATCTGAGATCGTAAGATATTGGCAAGGGGATTGAAACTCATTGCTTTTCCCCTTGAGACCCCACTATCGCACAATTCCACTGGATCCCCGCAATACCCGCCTACCATCCGTTATTCTGGATCAACGGAATGACGGGAGGGAGGCAGGATGCCCATAAGTTGTCTATGTACAAGAGTCTTTTAACCAATAAGATCTATGTACAAGAGTCTTTTAACCAATAAGATGATAGGCGGCTGCTTTAGCTGCCGTATTATGAATTAGCATCTAATCTCAGCTAAGATGGTATCCGGCCGGCTTTAGCCGCCGGCAAAAACCGCTGCAAGCTAGATTATTCTCTAGTTTTGTGCGTGTTGTGCCGTGCATCAACGAGGGGCTCCGCTTCGCTACGCACCCTCGCTATGATCTGTTTCGCTCGCAAGGGGCTCAGGCTGTTGAATAAATCCGTGGATTTTAGTTACATTACGATATGAAGATAATCCCAAGCTTTCATTATATTGGATTCATTATGATACGCAACACTTCTATCATGAGATAAGTCCCAGCGGGACGGCATTTTAGATAGACATTATCGTAACATTAAACTGATTCGAGTCCTGTAGGGACGACATATTCTAAACTTTCCGGGCAAAATGATGTTATGCTGTCCCTACAGGACTCTATTAATATGTATAATAATGCATTGGCTATCTGAAATATCCTCCCGCTGGGACTCTATCGGTGTTAAACGAGCTATCTAAAATGCCGTCCCGCTGGGACTCAATCAGAGGTCTATTGATACCTGATGCTATCTGAAATTACGTTCCTATGGAACTCCTGTGGCACTCAGGCTTGTTAATAATTTATCTGTCAGGCGTTTCACCAGATTTTTCACAAGACTTATCTTCCTTCAGAGATTCGTCCCCCATCCGTCATTCCGTTTGATCCGGAATCCAGACACAACCCCCATCAGTCATTCCGGACTTGATCTGGAATCCAGACACAACCCTACATCAGTCATTCCGGACTTGATCCGGAATCCAGGCAAAACCCTACATCAGTCATTCCGGACTTGATCCGGAATCCAGGCAAAACCCTACATCAGTCATTCCGGACTTGATCCGGAATCC
>CAZCRD010000066.1:0-22520 GCA_964501025.1 uncultured Candidatus Cloacimonadota bacterium
TCAAAGCCAAGCTTGAGCTTAGAGCACTCACTCGGTTGGGAGATTATCTGAAGCAATGTGCATGGAGCGTCTAAGAGAATTGAAACCGAAGATAAGGCAGCTCAGAATACTTCTTCGGAAAAGCATGATTCTTCCGATTAGATGTTTTGGTGATAAGATGTAAAGATTTCAGTGAGGGTAAAAAACCGCCTGGCATTTAGCAGTCACATCTCTTGACTGCTAAAAATTATCTTGACAGAATAGCCTGTTTAGCTATCTTATCCTCAGAAACACATCATGAAAGGAGTTTATGAGCATGGCTACAAAAAAGAAGAAAGAAACCGGGGCTCTCAGTATCCACACTGAGAACATCTTCCCCATCATAAAGAAATGGCTCTATTCTCAGCACGACATCTTCCTGCGGGAATTGATCTCAAACGCTGTGGACGCAATATCGAAACGGAAGTACGCTGATCCCGATTACAAAGCAGAAGAGATGAAGATCGAGGTCAAGCTGGACAAAAGCAAAAAGACTCTTCAGGTGATTGACACCGGCATCGGAATGACCGCTGAAGAGATCAAGAAATACATCAATCAAATCGCTTTTTCCGGAGCCGAGGAATTTGTGAACAGATTCAAGGATATTCAGAGCAACATCATCGGGCATTTTGGTCTGGGCTTTTATTCGTCCTTTATGGTGGCAGAAAAGGTCACCATCGATTCTCTTTCCGTGGAAGAAGGTAGCACGGCTGCTTTTTGGGAATGTGATGGCAGCACGGCATATACGATGATGGAAGGTAAGCGCAAGGAAGCAGGCACCACCATCACCCTGCATTTTAATGAAGATTCCAAAGATTACGCCGAAAGTGCCAAGATCAAGGATATTTTGGAGCGTTACTGCAATTTCATGCCGGTTCCCATTATGTTTGAAGACAAACAGGTCAATCAATTGGAAGCCTTGTGGAATCGCAAGCCTTCAGAAGTGAAAGACGAAGAGTACATTGAGTTTTACAAACAGGTCTTTCACGATTACAAGGAACCGGTGTTCTGGATTCATCTCAATGTAGATTTCCCCTTCAATCTCAAAGGTATATTGTATTTTCCCAAACTGCGCAATGAACCTGAATTCTTCAAGGGAGAGGTCAAGCTCTTTTGCAACAACGTCTTTGTGGCGGACAACCTGGAAGACCTCATCCCCGAATTTCTCTTGTTGCTCAAGGGTGGCATAGATATCCCGGATATCCCGCTTAACGTATCCCGCAGTTTCCTGCAAAACGATACTCAAGTGCAGAAGATCTCCAAATACATCATCAAGAAGGTGGCTGATCACTTCCAAAATACTTTTAAGGAAGATCGCAAAAAGTATGAGGAGTATTGGGAAGACATCAATACCTTCATCAAGTTTGGCATGCTCAAGGAAGACGATTTCTTCGAAGCTATGAAGGATATCGCTATTTTCAAATCTGCCAGTGGAGATTATCTCACGGTGGAAGAATACAAACAGCGCAATGCTGCATCAAACTCGGATGAAAATACCAAAATCTGGTATGCCGCCAGTGAGGATACTCAGGTGAGCTATCTGAATCTGATGAAAGAACAAGGGCTGGAGGTGATCTATCAGACCTCTCCGCTCGATATTCACCTGTATCAGAGATTGGAAGGAAAGCTGGAGAAGGTGGAATTTGTGCGCGTGGATAGCGAGGTAAACGATATCCTGGTCAATCAGGAAAGCGACGTCATCGCCAAAAAAGACATGGACCATCTTAAAAAGCTATTTTATAATGCTTTGGGGCAAAATGTGGAAGCCTCCTTCAGCAAGGAAAGCTTGAAAGAATATTTCAAAAAGTATCCCAAAGCAGCCACTGCCCTGGCAAACTATCAGGTACAAAAAGATGAACAGACCCTGATCAATGTGCTGGATCTGCCCGAAGAGGTGGTAAAAGAACTGGGGCCGGAAGCCATGGAAGAACTGCAAAACCATGCCTACACCGAATTGAAAGTGGAAGTAAAGAATCTTAAGACCAAAGAGATCCCCGGCATCATCGTGTTTAGCGAATTCATGCGTCGCTGGCACGATATGGATATGGTTTCCCGCATGGGAGGTGGCGCTGATATGCTGAAGAATCACTCACTGGTGGTAAATCCCGAAAACGAGGTGATTCAAAAGATTATCAAACTGGATAAAGCTGGCAAGAGCGAAGAAGTGAATACGCTCTGCTCCTATATTCACGACCTCTCTCTGCTGGAACAAAAGCCCTTTAGCGGAGAAGAGCTCAAGAGCTTCATCCAAAAGGCAAACAAGGTGCTATCTTATATATAAGGCATACATAAACGCACATCAGCGTGAGTTTCGACTCACGCTTTTTTTTGCGTTTCTGATATCGCAAAAAAGGCTATCTTTCGGATCAAGTAACCGCATGCAATATTTTTGTATCAGTCATTTCGGTAACTTCAACGGTTTGTGCAGCTCTTTCCCGCATCCGTCATTCAAGTTTTTGAGTTTTCAAGTTTTCAGGTTTCGAGGTTTCTGTACAGGGGGTCGCCTGAAGCGCCCAGAATTTGGAGTAAGACGTAGTGTAGCGGAGTCTTACAGATAATATCCAGAATCTACTTTCTAGAAGCGTAAGCAATATGTGTACTCTAATCTGTTCACGATGTCCCTACTTTATACCAAAATAGGCGGTACAGCGACCGCCTGTACCCTCACCGTGACGCCAAGAAGAATTGGCGGTACAGCGACCGCCTGTACAGTAGGGGCGCTCGCCTGAAGCGCCCATGTGAAAGATCTTCTGCAGATCTATGGTGCCCACTTAGTATGAAAGAGAGCCCAAAAAAGCCCCCAGATCCGGGGGCTTTATTATGTTGAAAGATTATGCTTTACAGTAGTTCGATTACGAGGAACTTCTGTTTGCGGAAGTTTTCCGGATCGGTGATGTGGAGAATATATTCGTCTTCCTCCTTGTCCACCTCGTAAGTAGTAGCTACATGATTTGACAGGATGCTGTAGCCTTTTTTGGTTGCCGGGAATCTAATCTCAGCAGTCTCCAGCAGGTTAATCTCGTTAAAATCATCAGTTTCCAAAGATTTTGCCACGAGGGTGACTCTACCGATACCGAGAATTCCGCCTTTGCGGTCGATCACGCCCAGATCCATCAGTTCACTGCGTTTACCAACGGTGTAGTAAATGGTGTTTGCTTCCCAGGCAGCCTCATCCAGAGCTTCTTCCTTCTCCTGAATGGTTTGTTCGCGAGCTGCTATTTCCATCTGGGATAGACGACGTTCTTCTTCGATGGTCTCTGTCATGATGCCCAGGCGATCCTGAAGCTCTGCCATGATAGTTTCTTTTTCTTCGATAGAAGCCTTGAGGCGATCCACGATCTCCTGCACGCCGCGCAACTGGGTGCGTGAACTGGCTAATTGTGCTTCCAATTGGGCAATCTTCTTCTTGTCTGCCTCAATCTGTTCACGCATGTTCGCAATCGAGCTGATAATACGTTCCCTGCGGTCTTCTGGAGACAAGTCTGGTATTTCGGATTGGGTGAACAGCTGTCCTGAGAGATCTTCATCCAGAGATTCAAGAGAGCTTTGGATCTCACCAATGGTTGCGGTGGAAGATTCATACAGTGTCTTCAGATCCTCGTTTGATTGCACAAGCGCTTTGTTCTTTTTGGCAGCATTCATCCAGACTATACCAAAGATGATGGCAAGCACCGCCAATAGGATGATTATTATGGTTTGGATATTTTTCATACTTGACTCCTAATGCGTTTTTCTATGAGTGTCATTTCTAAAATATGCGGCCTTTGTGTCAAGGCAAATAAGGATTGGAAGTTGAGATGAAATATGTATATCTGGCAAAATGGGTGAAGGAATATGCTGATTTTTCAGCAACTTTGGACACAATCTGGCTGGATCAGGATGCACTATTTTTGGGCTTAAATCGTGGTGCTGCTCTGGTCTTTGTGCTTAGTCCCAAGGATAGCTTCATCTACCATCAAGATAAATGCCCGATACCCAAAAATGCCCATGAGCTGTGGAAAAATCTGCGCAATAGCCTGCTCAGAAACATCCAGATAAGTCCCGATGACCGTATCCTAACCTTTGAGCTGCATCATAAAGACATCTATGGTGAGGACAAAGATTATCTCTTGCTCTGTGAATTGATGCCGCCCAAACCAAATTTAATCCTGATCAAAAAAGACACCGGTTTGATTCATGACGCTTTGTTCAAGTATTCTCTGGCCGATAACCCCATGCGGATGGTATTGGTGAATCAGCCTTACTATCCTCCTCAGACCAGTTTTATCCCAGATCACCAGGAAGTGGCTATCATCCCTCAAAGTTATGAAACTGATAGTGTGAACGAATATTTTCGTTACCGGCATCAGCAGATCCTCAAACCCCAAGATCGAGAAGCTCTGCTTGATCACAAAGAGAAGATTCTGCAAAAAGAGCTGAAGCGTTTGCACAAACGGCTGGATTCTCAGAAGCAAGATCTCGCCAATGCAGAAAAGGCTGAATACTATCATGCCTGTGCCGAAGCCATCAAGCCCAATATGCACCTTATCAAAGCAGGCCAAACTAAGCTGCAGACCACAGATTATCTTGATCCTGAGCTTGGTGAGATCCATGTCCCCCTCCTCAGTGATAAAAGTCCTCAGCAAAACCTGAAATACTATATCAAAAAGTATCAAAAAGCTAAAAACGGTTTGGCCATCATCGGAATCAACATCGCCCGCACCAAAGCGGAGATAGTGGCTGTGAACAAGCTACTGCAGAGATTACAGGCAGGAGAAGATCTGGATCTGGATCTTAAGGACAAATCCGGAAGCATCACCCAAAAGATCAGCCAGACCGACAAGATATTGCATTTTCGCTACAATGAAGACTGGCAGATCTATATCGGCAGAAAAGCCAGGGAAAACGATTTTGTGACCACAAAACTCGGCAAAGCTCAGGATTGGTGGTTTCACTGCCGCATCTACAGAGGTGCTCATGTACTGCTGCGAAATCTCAAGAAACAAAACATCAATAATGAACTGATCGAGCTCTGCTGCTCTCTGGCAGCCTGGTATTCTCAGGCAAAATTTTCGGTGAATGTGCCTGTAGATTACACCCAGATCCGCTATGTGCGTAAGCCCAAAGGCAGCGCAGCAGGATTTGTGACATACAGCAATTATAAGAGTGTGTTTGCCACCCCCAAAGACCTCAGGCAGATTAAAAGAGAGTTAAACCAGTGATCAAAACTACCGGCATCATCCTGAGCATCATTCCTTATAGCGAAACCAGCCTGATCTTCAAAGTGCTGGCTTGGGACAAAGCCCAGATATCCATATTGGCCAAAGGCTGGCGCAAAAAATCGGAACCACTACTCAAGAATTGGGAGTATGCATTTATCCTCTATGAACCCAAGAATGAAGGACTATATTTACTCAAAGAAGCCGGTGCTCTGCGAGACTTTTCCGCTTTTCCCAGCGCTGCTACCTGGGCTGCAGCTGAATGTGGTATAGAGCTGATCTCAAAGATCATCATAGCGCCTGCCGAAGCTCAGAATTACTATACTCTATTGCGCGAATACCTCAGCTATCTGGAAAAAGTGGAAGTGGGTGGCATCCTGATCTTCTGGCGGCTGATGCACCGTGTGCTGAGGATGATGGGAATCGGAATTCGATTTTGCCATTGTGACATCTGCCAGAGCCAGTCAGAGCCGATGGCGATGAATGCCGCAGGAGATCTCATCTGCGCAGAATGCTATCACAGCCTTGCTCCTGATGGTCAATACCAGATCCTCAGCCCCATGGCACGAGAGGTATTGCAGCTTTTGCCCGAAATCGGCAATCATCTGTCTGCCCTCAAACTCAACCGCGATGTGATAGATGAGCTGAACCGGCTCTTCTTTGCCTATTATGCTGCGCATCAAAAACAAACGCTCAAGCTAAAAAGCCTGAGCGTGCTAATTCAGTTTTATTGAGCGCTTAGAAGGGCTCAAATCTGTTTTCTTGCCAATAGTAGCGTTCGGCATCCTGCTGGATCTGGACGAGCTCATCATAGTGTTTCATTTCCCATTTCACCAAAATGCCAAAGAAGGATTTGAGGGACATGATATCGGTCTGCTCTTCGCACTTGCGATAGTGATCTATGGCATCCTTTTCCAGCAGCAATGCGGTAGAGATGGCAGAAAAGAGAGCTTGGTCTTCTCCGATTCGCTTGACAAAGGAATCTGAAAAAATGCTTTTTTCGAGGTTCTCTTTGAGCAGTTCGCTGCTGATATCGGCAGGCTGCAAATCGCTGGAAAGCTGTTGATAATAATCCAGAAGGTAGTTGTAATGCTGGCGTTCTTCTTCTCTACGGGAGAGGAAAAACTCCTTAACTTCGTGATCTGAGCTATGATCGGCAGCGTTTTGATAGAGATTTATGCTGTCCATCTCTCCCTGCATGGCTTTTTTGATCGAGTTTATCAAATCTGCTTTTGTTGACATATTTTCCTCACATACATTAGTTTTAAGGATAGCATAATCTTCTTTGGTGATTTGCACAGTGTTTTCTGGCTCATGATCAGACAAAAGGAACATTAATCCACATATATTCCATGAGTTTACCAGGATTGTCCAGTTTGCGTCCAGCCCTAAGATAATGGGAAAGGGGAATTCCTTTGTACGAGAACGTGCCGAAGTACAACCCGCAGATATTGGATTTTGACCCTTCCCCTGATGTTCTTTGCCGTGTATAGAGTGAAATTGTGATTTGTGCGCCCCCTGGCTTATCAAATCAGCTCTGTGCTTCTGCCGGCGCTCAGCACCAAAGTAACGAGGCCAGCCTGCATCAGTGCCACAGAGCGGTGATAAGATGTCCTGATTTCCGAATAATCATTGACAAGTTGGCCGAGCCCAAAAAGCGTGTAACACAAAAGAAAATCTCTGATCAGGAGCAAAACTATGAAAAACATACTCGTACTTGGTGCGGCCGGACAGATTGGTTCGGAATTGGTACCTTACCTCAGAAAAATCTATGGCGACAGCCATGTAATCGCTACTTACAATCGCACTCCCCTGCCTTCGGATTTGATGGCAGCAGGTCCTGCAGTGCAGATGGACGCAATCAATGCTGATTCCATGCATGAAGTGGTCAGGAAATATGACATCGATACCATTTTCAACCTCGTGGCCGTGCTTTCTGCCAAGGGCGAGGCAAATCCTACCTTTAGCTGGAAGATCAATATGGAAACCACGTTCAACTGCCTGGAGATCATGAAAGACGTCAAAGGTGCGGTCTTTACTCCCTCCTCCATCGGCGCTTTCGGACCCAGTACTCCGCAGGATCAGACTCCTCAGGATACCATCATGCGCCCCACCACCATCTATGGCATCTCCAAAGTAGCAGGAGAGCTTTTGGCAGATTATTATCATCTGAAGTATGGTGTGGACGCCCGTGGTCTGAGATATCCCGGCATTATCTCCAATGTAACCCTGCCCGGTGGCGGGACCACAGATTATGCCGTCGAGATCTATTATGAAGCCATCAAAAACAAAAGCTATACCTCGAATCTCTCAGCTGGAACATTTTTGGATATGATGTATATGCCTGATGCCCTGCGCAGTGCGGTGGAACTGATGGAAGCAGATCCTGCCAAGCTGGTACACAGAAATTGCTTCAACGTTACTGCCATGAGCTTTGATCCTGAGATCATCGCCACAGCCATCCGCAAACACATTCCGGACTTCAGGCTGGACTACAATGTGGATCCGATCAAGCAAGCCATTGCCAATAGCTGGCCAAACAGCATGGATGATAGTGCCGCCCGTAGCGAATGGGGCTGGAAACACGAATATGATCTGGATCTCATGACCCGTGATATGATCGAAAAAGTCTCTGCCAAACTCCAGAAATAGGCTGTATTATGATAAAGATTGGCGTAGTAGGAGTGGGGCATCTGGGGCAGCATCACGCCCGTAAGTTTCAGGCTATGGATGATGCCGTCCTGACCGGTGTTTTTGACAAAGATTCCCGTCGTGCCATTCAGATAGCCCAGAAACTAAATGCACACAGATTTGAGTCCTATGAAGCCATGCTCGATTCCTGCGACGCCATCGATATCGCTGCCACTACTTCAGCCCACTTTGAACTGGCAGAAAAAGCCCTCAAAGCCGGTAAGCATATCTTTTTGGAAAAACCCATCACCAGCAAGCTGGAAGAAGCATACATCCTCCTGGATCTGGCCAGACAGCACCAGCTCAAGATCCAGGTAGGGCATATAGAGCGCTTCAATCCGGTGATCATGAAGGTGGAAAGCGAGATCAAAGACCCGCTCTTTATCGAATCCACCAGGATCTCCACCTTTCACAAACGGGGAACCGATGTGCCGGTGGTGCTGGATGTGATGATCCACGATATTGATCTAATCTTAAGCTTTGTCGATAGCCCGATCAAAGACATTCATGCCAGTGGCATCGGTCTCTTTACCAAGAGCATTGATATCGCCAATGCGCGTATCGAATTTGAAAACGGGGCGATTGCCAATGTCACCAGCTCCCGGGTCTCGCTCAAGCTGGAACGCAAAATCCGTTTTTTCCAAAAAGACAGCTACATCACCCTGGATTTTCAGAGCAAGCAGGCCAGGGTGATCAAAAAGAGTCCCAAGATCATGAAATACTTACCCAAGATCATGATGGGAGCCACCGATATTGACCCTGAAAAACTGGTGGATCAGCAACACTATGATTGTGTGGATGGTCCCAAAGACGCACTTACCCTGGAGCTGGAATCCTGGGTCAAAGCGATCCTCACCGATACCAAACCCGTGGTAGATGGAGAAGCTGGTACAAAGGCTCTGGAAGTAGCCATGCGTATCATCAAGATAATCGACAATCAGCTCAAATACTCAAACTTCAAGGTAAAATAATGCAAGATATATTTGTCAAAGACATCGCACAGCACTTGGGTCAGGAGGTTCGCCTCAAGGGATGGGTACGCAATATCCGCAGTAGCGGAAAGCTCATCTTCATCATCTTTCGTGATGGCACAGCCGAGATCCAGGCTGTGGCTTTCAAACCAGATTTGGGCGAGCAAGCCTTTGATGAGGCCAAACGCCTGACCCTGGAATCCAGCGTGATTCTTACCGGAATCCCCAAGGAGCATCAGAAAAAAGCCGGCGAATACGAACTTGCCGTCACCAGTGTGCAAGCCCTGCAGATTGCAGAAGACTATCCCATCAGCAAAAAGGAGCATGGGCCGGACTTCTTGCTTTCTCACCGGCATCTCTGGCTGCGTAGCTCCAAACAATGGGCGCTTTTACGCATTCGTCACACCGTGTATTATGCCATCTGCGAATACCTGAACGACAACGGCTTTTTCCGTTTTGATTCACCGATTTTGACCCCTAATGCCTGCGAAGGTACCACCACCCTGTTTGAGCTGGAATACTTTGATGAAGGCCTTGCCTATCTATCTCAATCCGGGCAGCTATACCTGGAAACCGGGATCATGAGCTTGGGTCGTGTCTATGATTTTGGACCAGTATTTAGGGCTGAACGCTCCAAGACCAGGAAGCATCTCACCGAATTTTGGATGATGGACGCCGAAGCTGCCTATGTGGAGCACGAAGAAAACATGGACATTCAGGAAGGTCTGATCCGCCATGTAATCCGCACTGTATTGGCCAAATGTGCCACCGAGCTGGACATCCTTGAGCGGGATACAGCTGCCCTCAAAGCTGCCGATGCACCCTTTAAGCGTATGACTCATTATGAAGCTGTGGAGTATCTGCGTGCCCAAGGCAGCGAGATCGGCCACAATGATGATCTGGGAGCAGCTGATGAAGCTCTGATTACGGAGGGTTCCGCAGTTCCGGTCTTTGTGGAAAAGTGGCCAAAACAGATCAAGGCCTTCTACATGAAGCGGGATCCCGAAGATGATAATCTCGTCTTGGGCAGTGATCTCATTGCTCCTGAAGGTTTTGGCGAGATCATCGGCGGCAGCCAGCGCGAAGATGATTATGATCAGCTTCTTACGCGTATGCAAGCTGAGAACATGGATTTGGAAGCCTATCAGTGGTTCCTGGATTTGCGCAAATACGGTTCTGTGCCACACAGCGGTTTTGGGGTGGGACTCGAACGCCTGATCACCTGGATGAGTGGCATCCACCATATCCGGGAAACCATACCTTTCCCCCGGATGATCTATCGCATCTATCCCTGATATACTGAATTTTATTACGCTTATTCGTTCGCTATTTTTTTGACGCAGGGTACCTTGTTTATTCCCTCTGCAGGCTACTGTAATTGAGATATAAATAGATAAATAAAGGAAGACAAGATGATTAGTGACAAGCTATCCCAAGCCACAAAAAGCATGAAATCATCGATGATCCGGGAGTTGGTGGCGAGCACCAGAAACATTCCGGGACTGATTTCATTTGCCGGAGGATTCCCTTCCCCAAAAACCTTCCCCCGTGAGACCCTGAGCCGGCTCTATGCCGAAGTGCTGACCCGTGAAGGCGATAGTATATTGCAATACGGCGCCAGTGAAGGTGACCCATTGCTCAAGACTGAGCTGCTCAAATGGGAAGGTTATGACTTATCCCCGGATCAAATGCTGATCACAGCCGGTGCTACCAATGCCATATTTTACATGACGCGAGCGCTCTTGGATCCCGGTGATGTGATCCTGTGTGAAGCACCCAGTTTCCTGGGTTCACTGGTTGCCTTTACGGCATTGGGAGCAGATTTGCAGGGCATCCCTCTGGATCTTGAAGGCCTGGATCTGGCTGTGCTGCAGCAGAAGGTCGATGAGCTGCAGGCTGCTGGTAAGAAGATCAAATTCATCTATACCATACCTGATTTTCACAATCCGGCTGGCGTCACGATGAGCTATCAACGGCGCAAAGACCTGATCGAATACGCTCTGGCCATGGATATTCCGATCCTGGAAGACAATCCCTATTCCCGCCTTAGATACAGCGGCTCAGCTTTGCCCACCCTCTTTCGCATCGCTCATGATGAATACCACAATACCGAGGTGGTCACCGAGATCGTGTCCTTTTCCAAGATCCTGGGACCGGGCATGCGTCTGGCCTTCGCCAAAGGCAGCCAGATATTGATCGAAAGAATGTGTTCCTGGCAACAGAAGGTGAATATCGCCCCGGATAACATCTCGCAACGGGTGGTATCTCGCTTTTTGGCGGAAGGACACATGGAACCTCATCTCCAGTTCATCCGGGATTTCTACCGTCCTTATCTGGACAAGATGCTCACATCCATGTCCGAGTACCTGCCTGCATATATCCAATATACCAAGCCGCAGGGAGGCATCTTCACCTGGCTGTGGTTACCTCAGGATATGTCTGCAGACACCCTCTTTGAGCATGCCAAAGCCCATAAGGTCACCTTCATCCCCGGCAGCAAATTCTATCCCGCTGGTCAGGAACAATACAATTGCCTTAGATTGAACTTTAGCTATTGTTCTCTGGAACAGATAGATAAGGGAATGCAAAGCCTGGGGCAGATCATGGAAAACTTTTATGCTTGACGGGATTGCCCCTGCGCTGTATATTGTACCATAAGAACGCTTCAAAGGAGTTTCCAAATGAAGAATCTGCTGATTGCCTTGATAATGACTGTGGCCATCTTGCCCTTGATGGCTCAAAATGATATACCGCGTCCGGATTTTAATCCCTTTTCGCTGCACAGCTCTGCCTTGAATAATCTTTCGATGTCACATTCCATGGGTTTTCAAGCAAGCACCAGTTCCTCCGGCAGCGGATACTATCTCTCCCGCTATACCAATCACATGAATTACCAACTGAGCCCCAAGCTGGAGCTTGATCTGGATCTCAATTTTGTAAATTTTGGTTCTCTGGATACGCGGAGTGATTTTCGCCTTAATGACGACAATTCCAGCAAGGTGTTGCCGGAGTTTTCACTGCGCTATCGTCCCAGCGAATCCATGACTTTTGAGCTCAAAATGAGCCAGGGATTTGTGCAGCCGGAAAGACCCTGGTATGAAAAATGGTAAGGAGATAGACTACTTTTGAATACCATAATAATCATCCTCTTAGCTGTCTTGGGCGCTGCCTTGGGCAGCTTTTTTAATGTATTGATCTACCGTTTACCCCGCAAAGAATCCATCATCTATCCCGCCTCACATTGTGGCGAGTGTGGCAAAGCCATCCCCCCGTATCTGAATATACCCATCTTCAGTTACATCATTTTGGGTGGTAAGTGTCGCAATTGCAAAGCACCGATTCACTGGCATCACCTGGTGGTGGAGATCATCACACCCCTGATCCTGATTGCTCTGTTTTTGCAGTATGGACTCATCAACATCCTCTTTCTCAAATATGCCCTGCTCTGCATGATCATGATTCCGGTCTTCTTTATCGATGCCTTTCACCAGATCATTCCTCACAAACTCTCGATTCCCTTGATTCCGCTGGGACTGATCTTTGGTATATTACCCGCGAACGACGTTGGCATCATCAATGCCGCCTTATCGGCCTGCATCATCTTTGCCTTTTTGGTCTTTATCGCTTATGCTTACCGCTTTGCCCGTAAGGCCGATGGCATTGGTGGCGGGGATATCTGGCTGCTCACGGGGATTGCCACCTTTTTCGGGCTTTTGAGTATGCCCTATGTGATCTTGATCTCAGCGCTTTTGGGCATCATCTATTTCATTGCTGTCGTTCGTCAAAAAGAAAAGGGCTTTGCCTTTGGCACCTTCATCGCCTTTACCACCGTGCTCTGGTCGGTCTTGGGCGCCGAATCCGCCCTAAGTTTCATCCCCTGGTTGTAAATAGGGGCTCAGCCATAGCTGGAGAAGCTCAGATAGCAGATTTCTTCCGGGAAAATACCGATAAGCCATCCAGAGGCTGTAACAAGGCATAGCACTGCTCCCCAATTACTTTGCTACTGCTTTCTATCTCAACTCAGGTTCAAGTCCTGATGCTCTCCTGCGCAGGACTTGATCAGGACTCCAGCTCGAGTCCAAACCAAGATTGAGCGGCAAGCTCAGCCCGAGAGCCTTTGCTGCACCCGCTACTCTTCACTCTCTTTCAGGATTGAGTATATATTAGTCTCTCAAATCACTTTTTGTCGTAATAAAAAAAGTCTTCCTCGGCATTACCCCAGCTGTATTTCACTTCTCCCACATAGATGGTGTGATCGCCACTTTTTACCTGAGTCACTACTTCACACTCAAAACACGCCGCTGCTGCTTTGAGTACCGGATATTTTTGCAGTTTTCCGGGTATGTATTCCACTTCGCCGGCAGTAAATTTATCGATATCCCGTCCACTTTGAGATCCTGACAAACTGAGCAGGTCTTTGAGCTTTTTACCCGGAAAGACGAGATTAAAATAGCGGTTGTCCTGCAGACATTCGTGCGAGAACCTGGTGTGACCGATGGAAATGGCAAACATGGGTGGTGCGATTGATGTGCGCATAAACCACTCCAAAGTGATGAGATTGAAATTCCCGTCTGGTTTTTGGGTAACGGCCAAAACTACCTTGGAAGGCATGTGCACTTTGGCATAGGCTTCAGGAAGATTTTGTAATTGCATCATAATTGCTGCTCCTTTAGTGATTCATATAGACAATATATGGGATCTTGGCGGTTTGGCGAGTGTAATTCTTGGGTCAGCTCTTGGTCCCAAGTGTCTCTTGGGATTCAAGTCCTGGCTATGTCTGATGTTTGCTGTGATGTAGCTTTTCAGCATAGGTGGACATCGAAAGTAAGCGCATATCACTTTTCAGCTACTCCTGCTCTTTACTGCCACTTGGGTAGTTCTTGAGCCTGGCTGCGGAACTCTTCAAGAGGTTTTCATGAACTGCGAGGGGAATAATCCTCCTGCAATTCAATATGCTTCTTGTGTTTATCATACTATGTCAATACTGGTAGCTTCGAAGCATTGGAATGCTACGATACCTTGTGGAAGCTTCCGATGCTTCTACATAAGCATTTCACCACAGCAAAAATTGGCAAAGCTCGGGGTCAAATACGCAGCATCGGAATGCTACGATACCTTGATCAAGGGTAGATCCGCACTATGCGAAAGCCAGTGCGGTTGTATCCATCCGGTGCAAAGCTCTCTGAGAACCGATAGGAATTAGCACAATTGTATATATCTCCATACCAGCTGCCACCGCGTACCACAAGGCTGATACTCATACTGCTATATTGATCCCAACACCACTCCCGGACATTACCGCTCATGTCATAGAGACCAAGCTCATTGCTTTGCTTAATCCCGACTGCTCTGGTGCCCATGGGGTCTGTATTGCCGCTATACCAAGCCACAGCATTGAGATCG
Source organism: uncultured Candidatus Cloacimonadota bacterium (assembly GCA_964501025.1). Lineage (GTDB taxonomy): Bacteria > Cloacimonadota > Cloacimonadia > Cloacimonadales > Cloacimonadaceae > UBA5456. Next base: position 14,282 of record CAZCRD010000066.1, read on the forward strand.
TCTGAACCGCTATAGTAATAGCCATTGGTATCGAGTCCACCCCGCGCTGCATACTCCCACTCTGCTTCAGTAGGAAGCCTGTAGCTGTTTGCAGTAAAATCACAACTCACATTCAAATAGTTTGTAAAACCTGTATTCCAGCCCACCGGCCAGTCATCAGGATCAGTGCCATAGCTTAAGTAACTATAACAGGGAGTAATCCCTTCCAACATGCTTCTGCGATTGCAATATTCGATCGCATCAAACCAGCAAGCCATCTCCACCGGATGATTCGGGTTATCGCCAAAATATGAAGGATTCACGCCCATCACCGCCTCATATCCAGCCTGAGTCAGCTCATACTTATCGATGAAAAAAGATGAAACGGTCAGACCATCAGAAAAGATACCATCGTATGGATCGATTGTCCCACCTTCGACAAAGACGAAATTGGCGGGAACCGCGGGTATTTCATATTCTGCCACTGAGATACCCGACGCGAGCCAGCCGTCTTTGTATGCCTTGGCTTTGATTGTGGTAGTCTCGCTTATGTTTATGGGTGTATTGTACAGCATTGCGTTTTCATCAGGTTCACTACCATCAAGAGTATAGTAGATACTTACATTATCCGTAGCGCATGTGATGGAAACAGTTTGAGCTGTAGAATAGTTACCTGACTCAGGGTTAAAGGCGGGGGAAGCAACCGAGCCCATGAAAGTCCCATCCTCCGCCAGCACGCGGACCCGATAGCTAATGCCATCAAAATCTATGCCTTCTACTCCAGCGTTCCAGATGATGTGCTTATCAGAGCCAGAGGCGATGCCAGCGCCGATATCTCCGCTGAGATTGGCGGGATTGGGCGCATAGGCAAAGCTGGATCCGCTATCATTTGAGAGCAGCAAACTCACGTCTGAAAGATCATTATTGGCATCTAAGATATCATAATGGATATCCACCAGCATGCTGCCATCGCTGCGTTGGGCAGCTGAGACATTGAAAACCTCAGGGGCAGTGGGATCATCCGTGCGTCCCCACCGGATCAGACGATCAGGCTCGGGATTGACACTGTAATCCCTTTTTTCTATGGGGCTTTGTTTAAAAGCTTGGGAATATAGCAGATCGGGATGCGCAGAGCAGCCAAGCAGCAGGATGAGGGTGAGCAAGATGCGTGTTTTCATTTGGCAGCTCCCATCAAGATCGCTCTTGCTTGAGGCCAGCTAATGCGCTCGCTGTGGCTGCGTTGTACCAGAGATTGCAGGATCTCAGCTTGTTCGCGACTATAGGTTTTGTAAGCGGCAATGCGATAAAACATCTGATCCCGAAAGTTCACTACTCTGTGATGGGTATGAGTCAGTTGATCTGTCTCGGCCAGGAAATAGTAGTATTGATCTTCCTCGTAAGGTGTCTCGTTGTAGAGCACGATGTAGCCATCCGGAGTGATGGGTGTATTGTAAGGCGGAATGGTATGCGAAACGGCATCCCAGCTAAGTATGGCATCCTCTCCACCGGATAGATCCACAATTAGACCGGTGGGGCTTGCTGGAGGCACATAGCTGATGCTGAAAGTGCTGAAAGAGCTTTTACTGGCCAGATTGCCAAAGCTATCCATAGCGTCGATAAGCACGAGAACAGCATTGCTTTGAACTGCAGGCAACTCCCAGGCATAGGTACCGCTATTGGGGATCTGGGTGGCCAGAGAAGTGAAGTCCGATCCGGAATTGAGACTGTAACTCAGATCAATGGCCTCAGCGCCAAGGTTTGTATCGGTGACAATCCACTCGATATCGCAGGTATCTCCGATATACCAAATTTCGCCACCATTGGGGCTAATGATTGTGAGCTCTGGGGCGATGGTGTCCAGTCCAAAATCGGGACTGTCTCCATAGCCGCTGAGCGCGGATAAAAATACAAAAGTACTGACGAGCAGGGCAAACGCCAAAGCTTTCATCATGTGATTCTCCTTGCTATTTGGGGTTGCATTTATGCTGCCTGGCTCAAGGGCATTCTCAGCAGGTGAAGCCCGGCAATTTCTTCATGAACATGATTTTACGAAGCATAAGATCTTGTCAATGGATTTGTGATACAGCTTTTGACAGCGTAGCTGGCATCGCAGAAATTCACTTCTGCTCTGGCTCTAAGATTACAGACTGATATCTGGCAACAGGGTATGGTGGATGACGATATAGGAGCACCAATAAGCAGGCTCTCTGCACAATCTGCTTGACAGAATCTTGCAGTATTCAAACTGAAGAAAACATATATTTGAGGTAAAGATGAAGTATTTTCGTAAGCTGGTAGGAAATAAGTGTTTCCTCTCTCCCGTATCACTGGAGGATGTAGAACGCTACACAGAATGGGTCAATGATCTGGAGATCGGGCAATTTGTGCTCTTTTCTGCCATGGTATTTGATGTGACCAAAGAACGTGAGGCTTTGCAAGAGCTGATGAAAAATAGTGTGGTCTTTGGCATCGTGGAAAAGGACACCAACAAGGTGATCGGCAATTGCGGTTTACACGCGGTCAATGAAGTGCATCGTCATGCCCAGTTTGGCATCTTCATTGGTGAGAAGACCTACTGGAATCAGGGAATCGGCACAGAAGCCACCTCCTTGATCCTGGATTATGGATTTAATGTCCTGAATCTGAACAACATCAGTCTGGAAGTGGTGAGCTACAACAAACGCGCTACCCGATCCTATGAAAAAGTAGGATTCAAATACCTGGGCAAACGCCGGAATTACGCCTTCATGGCGGGAAAGTATCATGACGTCTTGATCTACGATATCCTGGCTGAGGATTTTGAGAGTCCTTATGTAAAAAAGACCTTTGAATATGCGATCAGCGAAGATGCCGGACGTAGCAAGATCACCATTGTATAGATGTTTCGTGAGATAAAAGGCCAGCAACAGGTCATCGACCTTCTACAAAAGGCGATCGATCAAGAGAGGATCGCTCAAGCCTACCTCTTTCATGGTGGCGATGGAGTGGGCAAGTTTATGACCGCACTGTATTTTGGGATGGCGCTGAATTGCCTGTCTATAACTGAATACCGTCCCTGCGGAGTGTGTGCTTCCTGTCACAAGTTTCTGTCCTTTGAGCATCCGGATTTTCTGTATGTCTTTCCCACCGTGAATCTCAAGCTCTCGCCTGATGGTGAAATCAGGGACAACGAGGCTTTGAAGCAATATGAAGCCTACATCAAAAACAAGATCCACACCCCCTGGCAAGACTATTTTTTCAGCGGTTCCACTGAGATCAGAAAAGAGAGTATCTCGCTGCTGATCAAGCGGTTGGAACTCTCGATCCACGAAGGGAAATATCGGGTAGTTATCATCGAAAATGCTGACATGATGAACAATCAAACCGCCAATGCCTTTTTGAAGACTCTGGAAGAACCCCCTGATAATACCCTGATCATCTTGATTACAGAGCGCTTACCCCATCTTTTGCCCACCATCCAGTCCCGGTGTCAGCCCCTGTATTTCAAACCTCTGGCTCAAGGCGTGATCCAGGAGCTGCTCTTCGACCGCTTTCAGGTGGATACCGTAATGGCAAAAAGCGCAGCTCGCATCTGCGGGGGTAATTTCAAGACCGCGGTCAGGATCGCACAAGATACTAATACCAGCACCAGAGACAAGGCCTTCGAGCTGTTGACAATGGCTGCTCGACAACAGGATTTTGAGTATTTGGAATATGCAAGTAAAAACCGCGATTCCAGTGATGCAATCCGGGATCTGATTGCATATCTGGGCATCATCGCCAATGATCTCTGCGTGATCCGCTTCTCACCGGAACAGATTACCAATCTGGACAAGACCGAGCTGCTGGGTGAAATGGCTCATGATCGCATACCAGATCGCATTCCTGACTACCTGCTGCGCCTGGACGACTTTAATCGCAAGTTGGAAGGAAACGTCAATCCCACCTTAATCCAGCTCAATCTGTTTTTGACTACCAAGAATCTATTGGCACCATGAGTCAGAAACGCTTAGCCAAAAACATCAGTGTCATGAGTATCGCGGTTTTGGTAAGCCGCATCTTCGGCCTTCTACGGGATACGGTGATGGCACACTTCTTTGGCGGGGGATACTTGAATGATGCCTTCAATGTGGCATACAACATCCCCAATCTCTTGCGCCGGCTCTTTGGCGAGGGTGCGCTATCCACTGCCTTTGTACCTATCTACAACGATATTGGGATCAAAAAGGACCGCGAGGCGCAGACCGAATTTGCCCTCAATGTGCTGAGTATATTGTGTCTGTTTCTACTGGTACTCACCGGGCTGGGCATCGCTTTCGCCCCGTGGATCGTAAAATTGCTGTATCCCGGTCTTGCCCCTGAGACCACGATTGTGGCGATCAAGCTTACCCGCATTATCTTCCCCTATCTCTTCTTCATCGGGATGTCGTCCACCTTTATCGCCATCCTGAATTCGCATGATTACTTCTTCATGACCGGGCTGTCCAGCGCCCTGCTGAATATTGGAATGATTCTGAGCGTAGTAATCCCATATTGGATATGGGGTTTTAGCGCCGAGCGCTTGATCTACCCGGCAGGCTGGGGCGTAGCAATCGGGGGTGCGCTGCAGACCATAGTCAATTTTCCCTATCTCAAGCGAATCGGTTACCGCTTTCGATTGCTGCTCAGCTTTACCACAGACGCTCTGGCCACGTTGTGGAAACGCTTTGTCCCCGCCATGATCGGCATTGGCATCCGTGAGATCAATCTCATCGCCGATGCTTTGATGGCGAGCTTTTTACCCATTGGCAGCATCACTGCTTTGGCTTATGGCAACCGTCTGATGCAGCTTCCTTTGGGCATCTTTGCCATCAGTGCCGGGACCGCGGTATTGCCGATGTATTCCCGGATGGTAAGCCGCAAAGAATACTCCGAGCTCAATTCCGGAATGCGCTTCACCGCCTTGAGCCTTGCCTATATCATGCTGCCGGTCACGACCCTAATCCTGGTTTTAGCTCCAGATTTTGTCACGATCCTCTTTGCGCATGGTGCCTTTGATGAAACCGCAGTGCGCATGAGCTCACAAGCTCTGATCTTTTACTCCCTGGGACTCCTCTTTTACAGCATGAATCAAGTGCTCACCCCTCTGTTTTATGCTAATGGCGACACCCGGACGCCGGTAAAGCTTGCTGCTGTAATCGTGGTTCTAAACATAAGCCTGAACTTTATCCTGATGCAATTTATGGCACATCGAGGACTGGCTCTATCCACCTCGATCACTGCTTTGGTGAACTATCTTGCCCTACTTTATCTGATCCGCAAAAAACTACCCAGGATAGACTTTCAGGGCATCTTGCCCAATCTCAGCAAAAGCATTGGCATCTGCCTTGTGATCTACCTGATAGCCCGAGGCTTGGGAAGCATTTTGCCTCTGACAAGCAGGTTTGAGCTCATCCTCAAAGCCATTATAATCTCCGGCATGAGCTTTTTGCTCTTTTATGCACTGGGCATGACTCTCCGGCTCAGCTATCTAAGGGAGGCAACACAAAATATATGGAAGCGCCTACACCGCAAATAGAAAAGAAGCTGGCATTTTTGCCGGATAGCCCGGGAGTGTACCTCTGGAAAAACTCTGAAGATGAGGTGATCTATGTGGGCAAAGCGCTGTCTTTGAAGCACCGGATCAAGTCTTATCTTAGCGCCGGAACCAAAGATATCAAGACCGAGCACCTGGTAGCCAATATCGCCGGACTCGAATACATCATCACCGCCAGCGAAGCTGAAGCCTTTTTGCTCGAAGCCAGCATGATCAAGCGTCATCAGCCCAAATACAACGTCCTGCTCAAAGATGACAAACGTTATCCTTTTGTAAAAGTTAGCCTCAATGAACCCTTTCCCCGCATCTTTGTGACCCGGGAAGTAAAGCAAGACGGCGCTCGTTATTTTGGTCCTTATACTGATGTGAGGGCACTGAGACGTACACTCAGGAACTTTGAATGGCTCTTCCCCATCCGGGATTGCAAACGCAAAATACCGATCGGCAAAGTGGTGTTTGAAAAAGCCTGCATCAATTACCAGCTCGGCAAATGCACGGCCCCGTGCATCGGCATGATCTCGCAGGGTCTATACATGCAGATTGTAAACAAGCTGATCCGCTTTTTTGAAGGAAAGTATGAGGAAGTGCTAAACGAGTATATCGCCGAGATGAATGAGCTCTCAGCAGCTATGCGCTTTGAAGAAGCAGCCAAAATCCGGGATCGTATCATCGAGATTCAAAAGATTCAAAAACGCCAGAGCGTGTTTTATGCAGACAAGCGCAATATCGATATCGTGGGCTTTTATCAGGAAGAGAAAGATGCAGTGGCTTTGATTCTCAAGATGCAGGAAGGTGCTATCATCAATCAAGAAAATTATCCCTTAAAAAACCTAAATCATGAAAGCAGAGATAGCATTCTCGCCTCATTTCTAAAGCTATATTATGCCCAGCGCGATGATCTACCCCAGGAGATCCTATTGCCCTTTGCCCCTCAAGACTTTGATGCCATCAATGGCTGGTTGAAAAACCGCTTGATCCTGCCCCAAAGAGGTGAAAAGACCAAGCTGATCGCAATGGCAAAACGTAACGCCTTCCACCTGGTGGAAGCCAAAAAGCTCGCTCACCTCAGAAAGGCAAATCGCACCATATACCCCATCCAGGAGCTCAAAGAGATTTTGGGCTTTGACAAACTACCCCGTAAGATTGTCTGCATGGATATCTCCACCATTCAGGGCACGGATACGGTTTCCAGTGCAGTTTACTTTGAAAACGGTAAGAGCAAAAAGAAGTACTATCGTCACTTTATCATCCGTGAGAGCGAGACCCAAAACGATTTTGCCGCCCTGCAAGAAACTTTGAAACGATTTTTGGCAGAGCTGGACAAAGATCCACAGATGAAGCCAGACCTCTTTATCATCGATGGCGGCAAAGGGCAGCTTAGTGCCACCAACGAGATCCTGAGAGCATCAAAGTACAGCGAGATCAAGATCATCTCTCTGGCCAAACGCGCAGAGGAGATATTTCTCCCCGGCAAGAGCGAATCGGTGATTTTGGCCAGATCTTCTTCTGCATTGAGATTAATTACCGGCATCCGGGATGAAGCCCATAGATTTGCTATCACTTTTCACCGAAAACGGCGCAGCAAGCGCACCTTGAATAGTGAACTCGAAGAGATCCCCGGCATCGGAGAACAGAGCAAATTCATTCTGCTCAAGGAATTAGGCAGCGTGGACAGGGTGCGTGAGGCTGATATCGATAGTCTAACAAAGATCAAAGGAATCGGAGTAAAAACCGCTCAGACCATCTACAACCATTTTCATAAGGAGTAATCATGAAATATCGCAAAATGCCAAAATCCGATGACCAGCTATCCATCCTCGGCTTCGGCTGTATGAGATTCCCCACCGACCATGAGGGTAAGATCGACGAAGAAAAGAGCTTTGCCATGTTGCACGAGGCATATCAATCCGGGGTAAACTATTATGACTCCGCTTGGGGATATCACAACGAAGCTTCTGAGCCCTTACTGGGCAGATTCCTGGCTCAGATTAATCGCCAGAAAGTGTATGTGGCCACCAAACTCCCCTGTTGGCTGGTTAAGACCCGTGAGGATATGGACAGCTTTCTTGGCAAACAACTGGAGCGCTTGCAGACGGATTATATTGATTACTATCTGCTGCATGCCTTAAACAAAAAAAGCTGGCAACAGATGAAAGAGCTAGGCGTGCTGGATTTTTTGCAAAAGGCAAAAGAGGAAGGCAAGATCCGCTATGCCGGATTTTCTTTTCATGACGACTATGCCACGTTTTCCAAAATTGTACGAGCCTGGGATTGGGATTTTACCCAGATCATGCTGAATTATCTGGATACTCGTTATCAAGCTGGAATCAGAGGAATGAAACTCGCCGCTTCCAGAAACATGGGAATCATTAGCATGGAACCTCTGCGCGGCGGCAAACTGGTACACCACATCCCACCAGAAGTAGAAAAGGTGTGGACCAATGCCAAAAACACACAAAGCCCGCTGCAACGAGCTCTGAGCTGGGTTTGGAATATTCCGGAGTGCACCGTGCTGCTATCCGGTATGTCCAGCCTCCAGCAAGTGCGAGAGAATGTCAAACTGAGCAAATCAGCTCTTGCTAATACCCTCAGTGAGAAGGATCTTCGGGTATATGCCAAAGCTCGTAAAGCCTATCTTTCCCGGATTCCCTATCTCTGCTCGGAGTGTCGCTATTGCCTGCCCTGCCCTCATGAAGTGGCCATTCC
>CAZCRD010000067.1:0-9245 GCA_964501025.1 uncultured Candidatus Cloacimonadota bacterium
ACCTTGCCTCCGCCCATGCCAATCACCAAATCTACTTTGTGATCCCGGATTAAGGCTGAAAATCTTTGTAGCTCCGACTCACAGCATTCGCCCCGGAACTCTTCTATCGTGCACAAGTCTTCGATATCTTGTGGTTTATGCGCGGGTAATATCACACTGTTCACTGTTGGTGAAGCTAATAGTATCGCTTTGGAGCCAAAGCTTTGGATCAGCGCTGGCAGCTCTTTCAAGACTCCAGAGCCCTGAATGTACTGTCCTGGAAAAATCGCTTTTTGCATCATAAATCAATCCTTTACTCTTCCGTTGTACTTCATGGAAAGGAATACAATTTTTTTACCAATATATTCAATACCTGTAAATTGTCAATAAATATCCATTCAGGCATTCCCCCTTTTTCTGAAAGTCTCTCATTTATTATCCCAGCGTGATTATGAGTTGGTGTCAACTTATTTAGGACGGCACACTCTCTCCCCTAAACATTACGTCACCATTACGTCTGCGAGGCGTAATGCTCCTGCTATGATGCCACAATTCTAATGGGGTAGCTTTATGCGGGGGATATTGTCATGGCGAAGGATTTCATCGGATGATTTCACTTACCGATAACGCAAATTCATAATATCATGTGTGGTATTCTGAGCCCTTTGTGAAGGATTCCTATATAAAATTTCTTGACGGATATGAGGAACAATTTCACAGTGAAAAAAGCAGTATAATCCTCAGAGAATGGGGATGAACCCCGCTTTTGGGTCTGTCTGGAGTAAGCTTTTACATTACAATAAAAGATATAAAGGAGAAAAAGAGTGGAAAAATTGATGCTATTGGGCGATGAAGCCCTCGCACAGGGAGCTCTGGATGCTGGTGTTTCCGGATTTTACGGATATCCCGGAACTCCATCCACCGAGATCATTGAATACGTTCAAAGATCCCAACAAGCAATTGAAAACGAGATTCACCGGACCTGGTCTTCCAACGAAAAGACTGCAATGGAGACTGCCTTGGGCATGAGTTATGCCGGCAGGCGGACTATGGTCACGATGAAGCACGTGGGACTCAATGTGGCGGCTGATCCGTTTATGAATTCTGCCATGACGGGATCTCATGGCGGCCTTTTGATCGCAGTGGCAGATGATCCCTCCATGCATTCCTCGCAAAACGAGCAGGATTCCCGGAACTATGGACACTTTGCCATGATCCCTGTATTGGAGCCTTCCAATCAACAGGAGTGCTATGATATGGCGTTTTACGGCTTCGAGCTTTCCGAAAAGTATCACATTCCAGTGATGATACGCCTTACCACGCGGCTTTCGCATTCCCGCAGTGGTGTGCAAAGACGAGAAAAACTGGAGCAAAACTCCCTCAGCAAACCGGATGATCTCTTTCAATTTATGTTGCTCCCGGCAATAGCCCGCAAGAAGTATAAGGCACTAATCAAGGCTCAGGATGCTTTTGCTCAGGAATCCGCTTCCAGCCCCTTCAATAGCTTTGCGCTTGAAGCAAAGGACTATAGCAAAGGCATCATCGCCACTGGTCTGGCCTACAACTATCTGCGAGAAGTATATGGCAAAACGCCGATCCCGCATCCGGTGATCAAGGTCTGCCAGTATCCTCTACCTGCCAGCCAGATACATGAGCTTTATGAGAAGTGCGAAAGCCTGGTGGTCCTCGAAGAAGGAATGCCAGTAGTGGAAGAGATTATCAAAGGTGGAAATTTCAAAGGCTCAAAACCGATTCATGGCCGTTTGGACGGGACTTTGGATCGCGATGGTGAGCTGAATCCCAACAAAGTGGCAGCAGCTTTGGGTATGCCGGCAAAATATGGCAAAGATATCCCTGAGATCGTCACCGGTCGTCCGCCTGCCCTCTGCGTGGGCTGTCCTCATGCTGATAGCTTTATCGCCCTGAACAAGGCTGTGGAAGAATTTGGCAGAGGCCATGTCTTCTCCGATATCGGCTGCTATACTTTGGGCTTTATGCCTCCATATAACGCGATCAATTCCTGCGTGGATATGGGTGCATCGATCACCATGGCAAAAGGTGCGGCAGATAGCGGTCTGTTCCCATCTATAGCGGTGATCGGGGATAGCACTTTTGCGCATAGCGGGATGACGGGTCTCTTGGATTGCATCTACGACAAATCCAACGTAGTAATCGTGATCCTGGACAACAGCACCACTGGCATGACCGGTGGGCAGGATTATACTGCATTGGGCAAGCTGGAAGAGATCTGCCTGGGTCTGGGAGTGGAAAAAGAACACATCCGCACTTTCTTCCCCTTTGTGAAAAACCATGAAGAAATGACCAAAATCTACAAAGAAGAGATTGCTTATGAAGGTGTATCGGTGGTAATCCCACGGCGTGAATGCGTGCAGACCATGAAAAGAAGAAACAAAAAGGGGAATAAATAATGAAGAGAGATATCATCCTTGCCGGAGTCGGGGGTCAGGGAATACTGACCATTGCTACAATCCTCGGTCATGCCGCCCTGAAGAGGGGCTGGCAGCTCAAGCAAGCGGAAGTGCATGGCATGAGCCAACGCGGCGGCGACGTCCAGAGTCATCTGCGCTTGTCCGATGAAGAGATCCACAGTGATCTCATCACCATGGGTGATGCGGATATGATCCTGAGTGTGGAGCCCATGGAGGCTCTGCGCTATCTGCCATATCTGCATGAGGATGGCTGGATCATCAGCAATTCCAAACCCTTCAAAAACATCCCGAATTATCCTAATGAAGAAGATCTCCATGCCGAGATCAAAAAGACCAAAAACCACAAGCTTTTTGATGCCGATGCCATCGCTCAAGAGATCAAGGCAAACCGCTCCATGAACATCGTGGTTTTGGGAGCTGCAATCCAGCATCTGGGATTTTCCAAAGAAGAGATAGCAGAGAGCATCAAGGCAATTTTCTCCCCCAAAGGAGAACTGATAGTTGAGGCAAATCTGAGAGCACTTGAAGCAGGTATTGCAATCAATTGATATAGTAAATCACAAAGATATGCCCGCAGGTTTTACCACCTGCGGGTGTTTTCGTATAAAGAATTTGACAAAAATCCCCTCTATATGAGCTTGGAGCAAATGGGATTCTTTCCCCCCTTAGGAGTACGAGATTGAACATTATAAATCAGAAGACCGGATGGATAGAAGTTATTTGCGGCAGCATGTTTAGCGGCAAGACCGAGGAATTGATTCGCCGTATTCGTAGAGCGGAATATGCCAAACAGAAAGTAATGGTATTCAAACCTGCAATAGATGATCGCTACGATGAAAACAACATTGTCTCGCATTCTAATATGCAGGCACCTTCGATCCCCATCAATGAGGTTTCCGAGATCTATACTCATCTGCTGGATGATACTCAGATCATCGCCATCGACGAAGCACAGTTTTTTGATGAGTCTATCGTATGCATCTGCAACGATCTGGCAGATCAGGGATATCGGGTGATTGTGGCCGGCCTGGATCAAGACTATAAGGGGCAACCCTTTGGCAGCATGCCTCAGCTACTGGCTATCGCAGAATATGTAACCAAAAACCTGGCCATCTGCCTGAAATGCGGCAATCCGGCAAACCGGACTCAACGCACCGTTCACAAGGACGAACAAATCCTGGTGGGATCCACCGAAGCCTATGAAGCGCGGTGTAGAAATTGTCATGAGGTGCTGGATTGATGCAACATTCCATATCTTCCGTGCTGCTACTGTTCATCATCAGGCTCTTGACTATATACAATTTTATCATCCTGGCTCGAGTGATCGCCAGCTGGATTATCCGCGATCCCGCGAGCCAGATTCTCCGCTTCTTATATGGAATCACAGAGCCCATTTTGGGACCCATCCGGAATATAATGCCAAATATGGGGCTTGATTTTTCGCCCATCGTGGCTTATCTTCTCATAAACATCCTGCAGAGGATTCTAATCAGCATATTGTAACAGGAGTTTCGCATGCCTTTGTTTCCATTGGATATCAGACATCAGGAATTTTCCGGACAAATGTTCGGATACAGCAAAAGGGAAGTTCGCGCTTTTTTGGATCAGGTGGCTGACGAGCTGGAAGATTTGCTCAAAAAGCAAGAGCGTGAGCTCTCCAGACGCGAACAAAGACAATATGAAGTGAAGCAGGAAGCGGTTTCTGCCTCCTCTGCAGTGGAAGATCTTAAACGCCGGGAGGAGCTCATCAGCCGCACTCTGGTGTTTGCCGAAAAAACCAAGGCCGATATCATCGCCAATGCGCGCAAGGAAGCAGAAAATATCATCCACGAATCCGAACTCAAGGCCAGGCGTGCCATCAATGAAGCAAAACAGCATCTCAGTCTGCTGGAGCATCAGTATCTGGCCATCAAAGAGCAAAAACGTCAATTCCTGATGCAATTTCGGGTGGAGCTGCAGAGTTTTCAGGATCGCATCAGCAAGGACCCGCTCTTGAGCAAGGATACTGAACAGCTGATGGACGGAGAGTTTAAGCAGATTAAAGAAGATATCGTTCCCAAAAGCCCACAAGGAGAAAATCGATGAGTTTTCGGGATACAGCACAGTGGTTGCGAGAGCAGCTGCCTCAGACACCAAAAATTGCCATCATTCTGGGCACCGGTCTCAGCGATATGGCGGAATCCTGCACCATGATCAAGACCATCCCATATCGAGATATCCCAGGCTTTGTGCAGAGCACTGCTCCCTCGCACAAAGGCAATTTGATCCTGGCAGAAATCTCAGGAAAAGCCGTGCTCTTTTTGCAGGGACGCTTTCACTATTATGAAGGACACCCGATGCCAAAGGTGATCTACCCCATCCAGGTATTGGCTGCTTTGGGAATACAGACTCTAATTGTTACCAATGCCTCCGGCAGTTTACGGGAAGAGCTAAGCCCCGGAAGCATTGTCCAGATCACTGATCATATCAATTTTATGGGTCTCAATCCCCTGGTGGGTCAGAATCACGATGGCTTGGGAGAACGCTTCCCTTCCCTGAATGACCCCTATGACCCAAAGTATCGCAGCAGCTGTGATGAGATTGCCGCCAGAAGCGGAATCAAGACCCACAAAGGCGTGTATATTGCCGTAAGCGGTCCCAGCTTGGAGACCCAAGCTGAATGCGCCGCTTTTGCCACTTGGGGCGCAGATCTGGTGGGCATGTCCACAGTGCCGGAAGTAATCGTGGCCCGGCATGCGGGGATTCGGGTTTTAGCATACTCGATCGTAACCAATTACAGCAATCTCTTTCACTCCAATGCCCACTCACAGGAAGAGATCAGGCATCACGCCGGCATTGCCTCTGAGCAGCTTAAGCTCTTGCTTAGTGAATTTATTGCCAGACTGTAGTAGTTTTTCATTGACATAAGAGCCTACTTATAATTGCATGAAACGTCAATGAAAATGAGATATAAGATTAGGAGAATATTATGGCTGAAAAGAAACTTTCTGCCGAAAAACTGAAGTTCTTTGAGGATCTGATTCGTGCAGAGCTCAAAGAAAGCATGGCCTATATTGAAAGTATCAATAAAGAGCAAAGCATGGGATCCCGCGAAAGTAGCGGAGATTTATCCTCTTATGCCTATCATCAGGCGGATCAGGGTTCTGACACAAACTATATGGAACACACCGTGATGATGATGGAGAGTGAAAGGGAGAAGATTCGCAAGCTCAATGACGCAATGCGCCGTTTACACGAAGGCAGTTTTGGCATCTGTGAGATGTGTGGTGAGATCATTCCCGATACGCGTTTGCAGATCCTCCCCTATGCCACATTATGCATAGAATGCAAAGAGAAGGTGGAGTCCAAGAAGCGCAAGCAAAGGCGCTGAAATCTATGACCAAGCTCAAGATAGCCCCTGCTTATTTAGTCATGATGATCGTGTTATTGGTCGATCAGATTACCAAAACCCTCGTGCGTATGAATGTCGATTTGTATCACAGTATCCCGGTGCTTTCCAGACTTTTTGGCGACACTTTTTTGTTGACTCATGTGAACAACACAGGAGCAGCTTTTAGCATTGGATTTGCCAGCGACACTTTGAACCGTGTCTTTTTTATCAGCATCACTGTGATCGCTCTGATCTTTATCATCTACCTGCTTCACCAGAGCAAGCATCGCCTTCAGGTTTTTGCCTTTGGATTGGTAATGGGGGGAGCACTCGGCAATCTCATCGATCGCATTCTTCATGGTGGGGTTACAGACTTCATCAATGTAGATTTTCCAGATATTATCATGGAACGCTTTCCGGTCTTCAATGTGGCAGACAGCGCCATCTTTTTAGCGGTCTGCCTTCTGATCATCGATATGCTTTTTATTAAAGATGTCCCGATAGCCAAGGCTGAAACTGCGGCTTCGGAACCAAATCTGCAAGAGATAAATACCAAGGAGATATAAATGAAAGGTATCCTTATCACTATTTTAGCCTTGACGTTGTCTATGGGACTCATGGCTCAATTGACCTGCTATGATATCCAGCATACAGACGATCCCAGCGGCGATTCAGAATACAATGGCCAATCCGTAACCGTGCGCGGAATCGTGACTGCCATCAACCGCGGTTCCAGCCTCTATATCGGTGATCCGGAGGGAGGTCCCTGGAGCGGTCTTTATGTATATCATGGCAATACCAGCAATCTCGTAGAACTGGGCGACATGGTGGATCTGACCGGTACAGTGGATGAATATTACGACCTTACCGAGCTTACCAACGTCACTTCCGCCAACATCATTTCCCAAAACAACCCCATCCCGATTACTCCCCTTTTGACCTCTGATCTTCCCTACAACAATAACAGCTCTGAGCAATACGAAGGGGTGATGGTACGCTTTAACGATGTTCAGATCAAAAGCAATCTGGATAGCTATGGTCAGTTCAAGATAGCTGATTCCAGCAATGTGCAAGCCATGGTGGATGATGTGCTATATGTTCCTCAGGCATCCCAGATCGTGGTCAATGAATGGTGGTACCAGATTCAGGGCGTGGTGGATTATCACAGCGTAGCGGGCTACAAGATTCTGCCCCGAGATGCCAATGATATGATCAAAATCGATGACCCCAGCAATGCCTCGATCAGGATAGCAACCGCGACCAATGCAGAGCTGGATCAGATCAATACTCTGAATGTGTACACCAGCAAACTCAAGAGTGAATGGGGTATTCGTGAATACTATATGAGCATCCGCATAGATCCGGCTGTAGTCTTGTATCAAGGATTTGAGATTGAGGGTACCCTCAGCAGTTTTGAGCCCACGCAGACGGTATCGGCTGATGGTGATATCATCACTCTGCACTATGCCGGGCAAGAGACCCTGATTGCCGGGGAAGATGATACAGTCTTGATCAAGCTGCTGTTTGAGCCCAAGACTTATGGCGATATCGTCATCAATCTTGACGAGTTTCGCTACGATGACATCGATATCACCTCGCTTAGCAATGGCAAGCTGATGGTAAAAATCACCGAAAATGTAGCGCATCTAAATATTGGCACTGATGCCAGCGGAAAGAATAGCTTTGATCCCTCCATGAACGAGAAGATCAATATTGAATATGGCACCAGGACCGGGTTTCTGGCTCGTGCCATCATCCGGATTTACGATGCTCAGGGTAGATTGGTCGCCACTCCGATACACCAGAATTTCACTTCTTCCACCGGCATTGAAAGCACCACCTGGAATGGTCGTGACAGCAATATGAAGCTGCTGTCCCCGGGGCTATACTACTGTCATGCCGAGGTGAGCAATCGCGAAACCGGCAAGAGATACAACACCGTACAACCCATCGTGATCAAATCACGTCTGAAATGAGGGAGTATAACATGAAGAAAGTAATATTATTTAGCCTGATCCTGATCCCCTGCACCATGCTGCTGGCAGTCTTTAACGATTACCAACCCTCAGCCCGCGCCCGGGGCATGGGTGGCGCTTTTACCAGCGTCGCTAATGACGTGAATACCATCTTTTTCAATCCTGCCGGTCTGGCTGATTCCGAATATGAAGCCAAGCTCGGTTTTGCCCAGCTCAATGGCGAGAAGTTCTCGGAATTCAAGACTGCAGCTCTGGGTGCAAAGCTGCCCAAAAACTTTGGCACCCTGGGCATTGGTATTCGCATGCTGGATGTGGATTTTGAAGACTACAGTCTCTACGGTGAGCAAATCTGGACGCTGTCTCATGCCTTTGCTCTGCAAAAAGACATCCATTCCACCATCAATTTTGGTTATAGCATAAATTACTACAATCTCAGTTTTGATGATGATGAAAGTGATGATGCCTTTTGCATAGATGTCGGGGCAACCGCTCTGTTGCATACTCGCACCAAGCTCGGATTTGCCGTTACTAATCTGGGAAATCCCAAGATGGGTTTTGAGAATCAGATTGACCTTCCCAGCAAGCTTGCATTGGGCATCTCATACATCCCTTACGATGGAGTCACTACCAGCATCGAAGTCAAAAAGGATTTTGCTGAAGAGACTGAATTTATGGGTGGTGTAGAGGCTAAGCTCTTAGAACCCCTCTACCTCCGTTTTGGTGTTCATCAAAATCCTGCGACATACTCCGCCGGAGCCACATTTGTGCTTGAAGGCGTAAGCTTGGACTATGCTTTTACTTACCATGCAGTGCTTAATCCTACCCATTACCTGAATGTGGGTTACAAATTCTAAGGAGTATCCATGGCAATTTCTGGTTTCAGACGTTTCATGCCCACTTTTCTACCATTGGCATTTGAGATCTTCAGACATTTCAAGCGAGATCTGAACCACAATGGTAACATCCGCAAAGCCGACAAATCTACCGAAAAATTGGCGACAATGGAACACATGCTGGTGCGTTTGGAAAAGAAGATCCAGCACAACCGCGAAACTTATGAGAAGATAGCCGGCCGGGTTTACTTTTGGCTGCTGATAAACTCAGCTATGTTGATAGCCATCCTGGTAAAGCTCTTCTTTTATTGATAAATTGACAGATATATGTGAGGCAGGAATCCCAAGAGATTCCTGCCTTTTTTCTGGCCTTTATACCAAGCGCAGTAGCTTTTGAAGACTGTGAATAATCAACAGATTCTGATCCAGGATCGAGGGGTTCCGCTATCGCTGTACACCCTCGCTATGTTCTGTCGCTCACAGGGGGCTCAATCACCTATCTGTCAATCCTGTGCTCTCTGAAATGCCGTCCCGCTGGCTGTGGTGGAGGCTTGCCCGATCAAAGCTAAAGATTGACAGTTTTCCCAAAGGTCAAAATCTTGGAGCTATGAAAGAAGTAAAATCCGTAATCGACCTG
>CAZCRD010000068.1:0-32247 GCA_964501025.1 uncultured Candidatus Cloacimonadota bacterium
ATATCCCCACCACTGGGATTAAACTCGTGCATCCCGAGATTGTCAAAGTAGTTTTGAGCTTCCACCAACCATTCAGAATCATCCAGATTGGTTCCGGCAGAACTCGCCCAGTTTGTGTTCCCCTGGATTACGTTAGGCTTACGGATCAAAGTGTGTTCTGCTGTAGCTCCATCCACACCGGCTACAGGCCAGGTGCTACCCGGATCTTCCTGATACACACCGATGGCATCGATCATGTTGTCACCTTGAAACAGACCCAAGGCATCATTGCCATTGTAATATGTAACAGTGTGGGTGACATCAGCAATATTGAGAATGGCAGGATCTGCGCCGGCATTGGCGATCACATACACACTATTATTCTCCAGTGTGCCTTCCATGTTTAAGGTGTTACCCCAAGAGTTACCATTGGAACCAAGGCGTACGCTATATCCAGAAAGATCCACCGCACTGCCGGTGCCATTAAAGATTTCAATAGCTTTGTTGTATGATGTGCCTTCAATGTATTCACTGAAGAACAAGGTGTTGGCTTGGGCAAAGACCATAGTCAAAGCCATAAGCATTAGCAATGTAGTAATTAGTTGTTTCATAATTCCTCCATGAAATTACGCTATGTTTAGTTTTCGTTCCAAAGCTTCTTCACTCTTGGTCTGCCAATTCTTAGCAACCAAGCGAACTAAGCTCAAAAAACTTGTAAGGCAGCATAGAGAAAAGATCCAGCCAACAATATGCTGTCTGTTCTATCCAATATTCCGCCATGACCGGGGATCAGTTTCGAACTGTCCTTCACTTTACAATATCGCTTGAGCATGGATTCCAGAAGGTCTCCCAACTGTCCCATTATGCCGGCAGCAACCACAATCAGGCACAGTTGCATCGCCGAAAAATACTTAAATCCGCTAAAGTACAAGATAAGCGAAATCAGCACGGGAGCAAGCACACCTGCAAAAAAACCTTCACGGCTCTTACGCGGGCTAACCGGAGTAATATCACGCTTTTTACCAAAGTGCATACCAATAAAATATGCTATTGTGTCCACTATCCAGATCATCAGAATTAAGGCAAGTAAAATATTCTTAACCGGAATGTACCAGCCAATCTTGACAATCATTGCCGGCATCAAAGCCGTATATATCACACCAAAGAGCATGGCAAACATCCGGGGTACGCTCTTGATCTGATCCCAGACAATTAGTGGCTGCAGTAGCGCCAGGAGTATTCCCAGCCAGAGAATGCTGATCTCATATTCAGGGAAAAACACCCATAAGCTATAAAGCAAAGGATTGATCAAAATCCACAGCCATGGAACCTGAATTCCTGCTTTGCGAATCATGCAAGTATATTCCTGAGCTCCAAACACGCTCACTATCAGAAACATCAGATACAGAGGAATCCCCTCAAAGTACAAGGCCAGGATCAGTACAGGAATGAATATGACAGAGATAAATACTCTTTTGGCAAGTTCTTGCATTAGCTCAGCCCTCCAAAGCGACGGTTGCGGTCTTGAAAATCAAGCAGAGCTTTGATCATCTCTGCTTTGTTGAAATCCGGCCACAGCACCTCAGTGATGTAGATCTCAGAATAAGCAGATTGCCAGAGCAGAAAGTTTGACAGCCGGCTCTCTCCACTGGTGCGTATGATCAGATCAGGATCAGGCTGATTTTGAGTGTAGAGATATTGCCCAAAGCTATCTGGCGTAAGACCTTCAATCTCCTTGGGGTTGAGCTTCTTGATGGCCTCAATGATCTCCAGTCTGCCGCCATAATTGAATGCTATGTTTACCCGCATACCGTTATTTTGGTGGGTCATGGCAGCAATAGCGTGAATCTCAGCAAGATACTCAGGTTCCAAATTGATCCTTGAGCCGATAAATTGCACATATACATTCTGTTTGTTAAGCTCTGGGACCTCTTTGATCAGACGTTCTTTGAGCAACTGCAATAGTCCCTGTACTTCATCTTTGGGACGATTCCAATTCTCGGTGGAAAAGGCATAAAAAGTCAGATATTCCAGTTTTAGCTCTACCCCCAGTTCAACCACTTCCCGCAGGGATTTTGCTCCTGCTCGATGTCCGTAGAGTCGGGGTCTTCTGCGTCTTTTTGCCCAGCGCCCATTTCCGTCCATGATTATTCCCACATGGTGGGGCAATTTGCTTTGATCCAATTCAGCTAAAAGTCTCTTATATTCCTTAGCCATTCATCCTCGCCAATGCCGTCATCTTCAGCCAGGCATAGATAAACTGATCCAAGTCTCCATTCATGACCTTATCCACTTGTCCTACTTCAAAGTTTGTGCGATGATCTTTGACCATTTGGTAGGGCTGAAAAACATAGGAGCGAATCTGATTACCCCATCCTATCTCGGTCTTTGTAGCTTCGGTATTCTTCTTTTCCTGCTCCCGTAATTCTTCATAATGCTGATACAATCTACTCTTGAGAATAGCCATGGCCTTTTCCCGGTTTTGAATCTGGGAACGTTCATTCTGACAGCTTACCACGATGTTGGTAGGAAGATGCGTAATTCGCACTGCAGAATCCGTAGTATTCACATGCTGACCTCCGGCTCCGCTGGCTTTGTAAGTATCTATCTTCAGGTCTTTAGTATCAATCTCGACTTCGATATCATCATCAAATTCCGGATAGACAAAGACCGAGGCAAAGGAAGTCTGTCTTTTACCCTGAGAGTTGAATGGGCTCATTCGTACCAGGCGATGAATACCGATCTCACTTTTCAGCATGCCGTAGGCCAGATTCCCGCCAATCTCGATAGTAGCGCTTTTGATCC
Source organism: uncultured Candidatus Cloacimonadota bacterium (assembly GCA_964501025.1). Taxonomy (GTDB): domain Bacteria; phylum Cloacimonadota; class Cloacimonadia; order Cloacimonadales; family Cloacimonadaceae; genus UBA5456. Next base: position 2,785 of record CAZCRD010000068.1, read on the forward strand.
CGGCTTCCTCGCCGGGCAGACTATCGATTACATTGAATGTAAAGCCATTGTTTTCTGCCCAATGCATATACATCCGCTGCAACATCTGTGCCCAATCCTGAGCTTCAGTGCCTCCGGCTCCGGCATGGATGGTAAACAGGGCATCATTGTGATCGTACTTGTCATTGAGCAAAGCTTCTATTTCTGCTTTTTCGGTGAACTGCCTGATTCGTGGCAGCATTCCAACTGCCTCTTCAAACAGCTCTTGGGAAAACTCATCATCCAAAAAAGTCAGATAGGTTTCAAGCTCATCTTTGGTGGCTTCCAGGCGGTTGATATGAGCAATCTCTTCTCTGATCTGTGAGACTCTTTTGCTGATCTTTCTGGCAAGATTCTGATCGTTCCAAAAATCGGGAACATTCATCTGAGCTTCCAGTGCTCTCATCTCTTCAGATTTTTGTTCCAAAGCCATGAGCTTCCGAATTTCTGCAATTTTATCAATCAGTTCTATGGCCTCTTTTTTGAAATCAATATATTCCATGGTGTTTCCTTTGTAAACAGCGCTTTCGCGCAAATTCACAGACTAAGGTGATTGTGTCAAGATCAAATATGCTTTTGCCAGAAGGCAATGATGCCGTATAGCAAGACTGAGAGATAGCCAAAAGTGATCTAATCTTGAGAAGATCTAACCCTGTTCGCGCCTGATTCTGGCACCGATACTGTTTAGCTTTTGCTCGATTTTATCATAGCCCCGATCAATATGATAGATCCGGGATACAGTGGTAGATCCTTCTGCCACCATACCTGCCAAAACCAGTGCTGCACTGGCTCTGAGGTCTGTGGCCATCACCTCTGCCCCACTGAGTTTTTTCACCCCTTTGATGCAGGCTACATTGCGCTGCATTTTGATGTCTGCCTGCAGACGGTTCAGCTCTGCCACATGCATAAAGCGGTCTGGAAAAACAGAGTCTTCCACATAGCTGATACCCTCAGCAAGGCTCATCAATACTGTAAACTGAGCCTGCAGATCGGTGGGAAAACCCGGATGAGGTAAAGTCAAGATGTTGGTGGGTTTTATCTTAGAGGCTGGAACTACGGTGATGTTTGCCCCTTCGATCAAGACTTCGCAACCAGTCTCGCGCAGCTTCTCGATTAGTGTTGTGAGGTGCTCTGCCTTGCAATTGCACACTCTTACAGGTTTATTGGATAGTGCTGCAGCGATCAGGAAAGTCCCCGCTTCGATGCGATCCGGAATCATGTCCATCTGCACGGGAAAGAGATCTTCTACTCCCACGACAGTGAGAGTGGTGGTAGATTTACCGCTGATATCAGCACCCATCTTATTCAAGATATCAATGGTAGCATCCACTTCCGGCTCCATCGCTGCATTGTACAGCCGACTGGTGCCTTTGGCAAAAACTGCTGCCATCAAAGTGTTGATGGTCGCTCCCACAGAGGATTTTTCAAAATGAATGTCCGCCCCCATCAGCTGATCAGCCCTGGCCTTGATGTAGCCATGTTCGATCTCAATCCTGGCACCCATTGCTTCCATGGCTTTGAGGTGCAAATCCACTGGTCTGGTGCCGATAGCACAACCTCCGGGAAACGACACCCTGGCTTTGCCCAATCTGGCCAAAAGCGGACCCAATACATAAATCGAAGCCCGCATTTTGCTCACCAGTTCATAAGGTGCTTCGGGATAGCAGACGTCCTTGCTATCAATGCTCATGCTGCCATTTTCGTATTCAATTCTGGCCCCGATTACGCGCAACAAATGAGCCATGGTTTTGAGATCTATTAGATTTGGGACATTGCGCAATACAGATTTCCCCGGAGCCAGCAAACATGCAGCCATCACGGGGAGAATTGCGTTTTTGGCTCCGCTGACATAGATGTCTCCACTCAGATTACGATTAGGCTCTATGACAAATTTATCCATTACATCCTCGTCTTAAGTCTTTTGTAGGATCAGGAAGCGATCCCGCATCGCAAGGTCCTTTCCTTTTTGCAGAGTTTTGAAGCCAGCGCTTTCTGTCAAGTTCTGTAAGGCCTGTTGTTGAGAGACACCGTGTTCAAATGCCAGTAAAGCTTGCTCGTTGAGATAGTGATGCACTCTGGAAAGTATCGCTTTGTAGCACGCCAATCCCTCTGCTTCGGCCAAAAGGGCTATCCGGGGTTCATAATCTCGCACTTTGGCTTCGAGATTGAGATATTCATCCGGAGCTATGTATGGGGGATTCGATACTATCAAATCATATTTCTGATCTGTGTCTGGAAAGAGATCAGCCTCAAACAACTTGATGTCCATACCCCGCCGCTTGATATTGAGATGGGCTACTTCCAGAGCCTTGGCATCAATGTCTGTAGCATGAATATTGAGCTCGGGAAAGTAGCTTTGTAAGCAAATTGAGATGACTCCGGAACCGATGCCGATCTCCAGGATGCTCTCATTACCCCGTAGTTTGTGAAGCAGAGCCTGAACCAATACTTCGGTATCGTATCTGGGGATCAAGACCCTGGTATCCACCTGAAATTCAAGCCCGTAGAACCAGGCTTTTTGCACAATGTATTGTGGTGGCTCGCCCTTTCTCAGCCGCTCCAACCAGCCATAGAGATGGGGGATCTGAGCTTCAGCGATTTCCTTTACTTGAGCCAATTGCGCCGGATTGCAGCGAAACAAATGGCACAAAAGAAAGTTTAAGTCTGCCCTGGATACATCAGGAAAGGCTTTGCGAAGCTCATGAATTTTCATCGAGTTCTGGATTTATGAGGCTTTTCCTGATCTTCACTAATCTCCCGTTATCCTCGAAACTCAGATCATTGCTCAGATGATACAGCATGGCGATGCCCCGTCCATGCTCTTTGATATCCAGCAATTGCTGTGTTTTTACCGTATCGATCCAGGACGAGTAATCAAAACCACTGCCTTCATCAGCTACACAGATCTCGATCATCTGGGCTACATTATCAATCTCAAAGGCCAGGTGGATTTTGCATAAAGCTATCTTGGGGTCTTTTAGCTTCTGGGTGATAATCTCTTGCAGCCGATCCTGAGCCAATGCCCTTTCCTGCACAGAAAGCTCCAGTATCCCGTGAATATATGCATTGTAAACCATCTCATCCACACAGACCAGGAGTTCGTTCAGCACGCGGGGATCCACCTTGAAATATTGGCGCATATATGCACTGAATATCTTGGAAATGGCAAATTTGGAGAAATGCTCGGCAGCCATCTCAAAGCTAAAGTTTGCTTTGTCCAGGTGACAGTAAAACTCGGATATATCATCCCGGCTGCGTTTTCGAAACAGCAATTCTCGAATGGAATTGATCAATTGCTTGGTATCAATCGGTTTGCGGATAAAATCGCTGGCTCCGAGCCGAATCGCCTCGATGAAGTAATCATGCTCCAGATATCCTGTCATCAGGATCACATCCAGATCGTGTTCAAAATCATCGCGCACCCTGCTCAAAAATTCGAGTCCGGAGATTCCCGGCATCTCAATATCGCAGATTACCAGGTCATAATGATGCTTATGTAGCTTCCTGAGTGCATCACTGCCATTGTAAGCAGTCTCCACTTTGTAGCCACTGATGCCCAATATCGCCTGAAGTGAATTGACAATAGCGATGCTATCGTCCACCACCAGGATTTTTTGCCTATCTGGCATACTATCCTAAATTGACGGTGAAAAGCTGGTTCAGCTTGAGCATGGAAAAGAGCTCATACACGCTGTTCGAGCTACGCACCACTTCGATATCCCCGCCTTTGGAGATGAAGTCTTTGTAAAACAACAGGATTTTGCCAATTCCGGTCGATGATATGTTTCTACAGTCCAAGAGATCAAGTTCCAAGAGGGTAGCATCGCTTTGCATCACTTCGGTCAGTTTTTCCTGCAACAAGTGAGCGTTTTCGCTGTTCAAGATGCCATCAATCTTCATGGCAGCAATGTTTCCGCTAAAGGTAAGATCGATATTCATATCGGTATCCTCCGCCTTTTTCTTATTAATTTCATGATAATTTTCTTCTTCAGGCTTGTCAAGCTTATTCTGCATATCCTCGTATCCTTCTTAAAACTTCATTTTGTACTTGTATTGGTGCGATTTCAAATTTCTTAAACTCCAGGGTATATATCGCTCGTCCTTGAGAGAGAGAACGAATCCGGGTGGAATAACCAAACAACTCAGAAAGTGGAACATCTGCAACCACTTCCTGGAGAAACTCATTGTGCCTGCGCATTACTTCGATCTTGCCTCGTTTGGCATTGATATCCGAGATCACGTCTCCCACAAAGTCATCCGGACAGTGCACCGTAAGCAGCATAATCGGCTCCATAATCACCGGTTTGGCCATCCTTAGACCCTTGCCGATTGCCATCGAGGTGGCGATCCTGAAAGCCAGTTCATTGGAATCCACCGGGTTGTGATCTCCATCGATCAATTCGATGGCAACCCGTTCCACATTTGAACTGATCAAAGGTCCATCTGCCAGGGCACCTAAAGCTGCTTCTTCGATCGCTTTCCAATACTCAGCAGGGATTTTGTCTGGACTGATCGAGCACTTGAAGGTGTTTTTCGCATCTTCTGGCAGATCCTTGAGGGGAATCGGGCTCAATCTGAAACTGATGTAGGCATAATTTCCCTTACCGTTCAGTTCCCGTTGGAATGTATCCGAAGCCACCACACACTGAGTGATGCTCTCTTTGTAAGAAACCTGGGGATTACCCACATTTGCGTGTACCCCAAATTCCCGTTTGATCCGATCCACGATAATATCCAGATGCAGCTCTCCCATCCCGGAGATCAGAGTCTGCCCGGAATCTTTGTCGATATGCACCTTAAAGGTGGGATCTTCTTCTTCCAGGCGGGTAAGAGCATTGCTGAGATTATCCTGGTCAGCTTTAGTCTTGGGCTCGATGGCGATTGATATCACTGAATCCGGAAAATGCATCTTGTTCAATATCACATCGATCTTGCCATCGGTGATGGTATCTCCAGTTACCAGAAATTTTGGTCCCACGACGGCTCCGATATCTCCGGCATAAAGGCTGTCTTTGTCATTCTTTCTATTGGACATCATCTGCAATATCCGGGCTACCCGCTCACGTTTGCCGTTACTCATATTCAGGAAGCTTCCGCCTTTTTTCAAAGTGCCGGAGTACACTCTGACATAGATCAGGCGTCCCACGTATTTATCGATCTGCACCTTAAATGCCATCGCTACCAAAGGAGCGCTGGGATCCGGAGCCAGAGCAATGGATTCGTGTGTTTCGGGATTAGAAGCGTGGGTATCTCCCACATCCAGAGGCGATGGTAAAAAATCCACTATGGCGTCCAGGAGCAATTGCAAGCCCTTGTTCTTTAGCGAGGATCCACACAATACCGGGATGAAACCATGTTCCAAAGTGGCTTTGCGAATCGTTTTACAGATCAGCTGCACCGGAATCTCATCACCTTCCAAAAACAGCATCATCAGCTCATCATCATACTCTGAGATGGTTTCCAAAAGATGCTCTCTGGCAATCTTGGCATCGTCAAGCAATTCTTGGGGGATATTGATGTGCCTTGCATCGCAACCCTGGGTAAGGGGATCAAAATACCAGGCCTGCATTGAGATCAGATCAATCACGCCCTCAAAGCCGTCCTCTTTGCCGATCGGGATATTGATTGCACAGGCTTTGGTGGTAAGGCGCTCGTGAATCATTTGGATTGCCCTTTCAAAATCTGCCCCGATGCGATCCATCTTATTCACATAGGCCAATCTGGGAACTTTGTAGCGATCTGCTTGATGCCACACCGTTTCGGATTGCGGTTCCACTCCAGCCACGGCACAAAACACTCCCACCGCTCCATCCAGAACCCTGATGGAACGTTCCACCTCAGCAGTAAAATCCACATGACCGGGAGTATCAATGATATTGATCTGATGACCGCGCCAGGGACAATTCACGGTAGCCGAGGTAATGGTGATGCCGCGTTCACGTTCCTGTTCCATCCAATCCGTAAAAGCATTGCCATCATGCACTTCACCCATCTTGTGCAGAAATCCTGCGTAAAAAAGTATACGTTCTGTAGTGGTAGTCTTGCCGGCATCGATGTGTGCCATGATACCGATGTTTCGTATCTTTGAAAGCGGATTATCCGCGTCGCTTGCCATAATAAAAATCCTTTATGTACTCTTGGTTTTAGTCATTCTTCTCTTAAGGTGTCATTTTTGAAAGTCCGGCGATATTGTCCACAAAAAACTGCTGCGGCGGGTTCAGTATCAGCAGTTCGTTCCATCGGGCTGGAGCATATCCCCGCATCGGATAATCCCCATTTTCGGCAACCTTGGAGGATTCTCCCACCCCCCTTCCCCCTTAGCATTACGGTATCATTACGGGTCGGAGGCCTAATGGTATAGTTTTGATACCGTATTCCGAATGGGGTAGGCAGATAACAAAAACAGCCCCCAAGGGTTAGCTTCGGGGCTGTTCTGTTTATCGTTTTTGGGTTTAATTACTTAGTTTTATGAGTTTTCCGGTGCTGCTCTTACCCAGAGCTTCCAGGCGATATAAATAGATACCGCTATCTGTGCTAAGTCCTCTTTGGTCTTTGCCATCCCAATCAACAAAGGCCTGGCCGCTGGAATCGCTGTTGGTTTCCCAGTGTTTGATCAGCTGACCCTTCAGGTTGAACACATTTACTTTGACCAGAGTATTGGGCTGAGATTTGATCTCAAAGCTGGTATTGCGCTGGAAGGGATTGGGCATGGCGGTCAGGCTGAACTCAATAGCGTTTACCTGATCTTCGTTATCAGATTCACCCACTGTGACAAATGCAGATGGGCTGGGATCTGAGAGCATCATGGGGTTGTTGAAAAGACTGCAGATCCAGTATTCATGAGTTCCATCCGGCAGATAGGTGTCGTTGAAACTGAGGTTGTTGGGATTGGTAATTGTGGATATCAAGAGTCCATTGCGGAATATCCGATATCCCACAAAACCACGTCCTTCAAAATATGGTGGACGTTCCCAAGTGAGCTGAGCTGTATCGGGAGGTAGCAATGTAGCTTCGAAGTTTTGCGGTGCCGGCAAATTGATAATGGGTTCTGAGGCTTCGCTCATGGCGACCGCTCCCGGCATGCCATGCGTATCAACAGGTACAACGCCAAAAGCAATCGGTAAACCCAGATCAGCTTCCTGGATAGTGTAGGTTATCTGATTTGCATCGGGAATTTCCTGGGGAGTATCATTGATGATTCTGAACCATTTGAATTCAGTCTGGCCTTCTTCATCGCCATCACCATCACTGTAGGTATAAGCTCCTGCCAGGGTTTGCAAATAAACTGGAGGCCCATAGAGCATCACATCCTCGGCTACAGGCGCGATATTGATAAAAGCATGACCAGTCATGAGGATATTTAACTCCGGATGTTGGTTGAAGTTTCCGGTCACAGTGAGATCCGCGCTATAGTCACCAGCAGCTGTAGGGATGAAATGCACATCTACTGTCACGCTTTGCAGAGCTGGAATGGAGATATTGGCTACTTCGGGGATAAAAGAATCACTGTTACTGGCAAGGCTGGCAGTTACGGGATCATCGCCAAAATTGTAAAAGGTAATAGGTTTTGTTCTCAGCCCACCCACGTATGTTTGAGGGAACTCAATGGTTTGCAGCGAAGCAGGAAAGGCGCCTGATATGCCAGGAACACTGTATTTCTTGCCTTGCAAGATCTCTTTGGATGTCACATTTTGTAACCACAGTACCAGCTCAAGATTGGGCAATTGCCACTGCGGGCTGAGATTAAAAGTCAAGCTAATGGTGGTAGATGCACCAGTAGCCAAACTTACCGGAGTGCCATTCTGATTTGGCGACATCAGCCGGTTTACATTGTGCAATTCGGTCTGACCCTGCCAGTTTTGCTGGATATTGGATTCCGTGATCGAGGAATGCAGCACGACGTTGGTATTGGCATCAGCCTCGACTTTGGTGACGGTGACATCTACAGTGAGCACCTGACCATCGAGATCTCCCTCGGCAGTGATGGTGTAGGCCGAAGGTATCGCCAGACGCTGATTGACCAGAGGTAGATAGACACTGTAAAGTGATTGGGTATTACTGCCTCCGGAATAGGTAAGCACACCATCAAACTTGGCGGTGGGATAACTGTTGATCCCATAATATGAATTACGGGCATTTGAATAGGTATTGGCATAAGCATCACCATTTTGGTTTTTTATCACGGCAACATTGTAACCATTTTCTACCAGATCATGGGTTCCCATGGAGGCACCGGGGCAATATGGACACCAAGTACCGGTGCCCACTTCCACAACGACCATTTCTCGGGGAACGGCACATATAAAACTAAGTGTCGCCAATAGCAACAGGATAAGACTGAACTTTCTCATAACACACTTCCTTGTGAGATTTTAGGTTTATCTTATCATACAATAAGCAAAAAACATGCCGTGTGCAAGCTTTTCTGTCTCCAGCAGCCGATATTTCTTGCAGTTGGCAAAAAATAATCTATCTTGTCTAAAAAGACCACACACTGATTTGGAGAAATTATGATCGACAAACTGGATACCATCTTTACTCAGATAAAGGCCAAACACGATGCGCTTCTGGGACCCAAGGCTTATCGTGATATCAATGCCTGGCGCATGAATGATGAAACACCGGATCTGATGCGTTCTCGGTTTGCTGTGGATCGGGATCGCATCCTCTACAGCGGCGCTTATCGCCGGTATCACGGCAAGACGCAGGTATTTTCGTTTACCAATCTCATTGATGAAGAAATGACCAATCGCAATTTGCATATTGCTTATGTGTCTCAAATCTCACGAACTATCGGCAAGTATTTAGGCTTGAATACAGAGCTGATCGAAGCTATCGCCCTGGGGCACGATCTGGGACATTGCCCCTTTGGTCATGATGGCGAAAAGGCTCTCAGTGAAAGCTGCCATGATGCAGGCATTGGTCACTTTCATCACAACATTGAATCTCTGCATATCGTTGACTATATCTCCCGCAAAGGCAAAGGACTGAATCTCACTTTCCAGGTGCGGGACGGCATCATATCACACGACGGAGAAGTGCATAATACACAGCTCAGACCCCAAGTGGACAAAACTCAGGATGACATCCAGGCTTATATAGATGCCAAAAAGAAAGGCGAAAAAGCCACCTGGATGCCCGCCACACTTGAAGGCTGTGTGGTTCGCATCACGGACACCATTGCTTACATCGGACAGGATATCGAAGATGCCATTCGCTACAACATCCTCAAACGTGAGGAACTACCCAAAGAACAGGTGGCTTATCTGGGCAACAAAAACAGTCAAATCATCGAGACTTTGGTAAAAAGTGTCATAATCAACAGCTACGACCAGGATTTTATCGCTTTCGATGCAGAAACTTCAGATCAATTGCTGGAGCTCAAACGCTTTAATTACAAACGCATCTACACCGATGAAAACGTCAAACAATCCAACGCCATTATATATCGCACTATGCGGATTATGTTTGAAAAGTACCTTGATGATATCCACAAACAAAACCAGGATTCCAAAATCTATAAGCACTTTCTGAATCACAAGAACGAGAAATATCTGCAACGCTTTAGCCCTGCGGAGTATGTACGAGATTTTATCGCTACTATGACCGACCGGTATTACAACGAGGAAGTAAAGGCTTATATGCTGCCCTGGCGAGGATAAGCGGATCTGAACCTGGGTCAGTCAAAGGCTTTGCTTTGAGCACGGGGAATTTTGGGAAACAGCGCGATTAGCTGTTTTGCTTGTTCTCTGAGCTGCTCAAAGCCCTGATCGTTTTCGATCACCAGATCCACCCAAGCGGCCTTTTTACTGTCCGGTATCTGCTTGCTCAACCTCAGTTGAAGGTTATCAATCTGACCCGGATTGCGCATTTTTAGCCGCTGCAACACAAGCTTCGGTGGAGCTTTGATCAAAACCAGAAAGTCGAAGTAATCCTCCCAGCCCGCTTCAAAGAGCAGCGGAATCTCAAAGCATAGCACGGGCTGAGCTGAGGATTCTTGTTCTTCAGCAAAGCGTTTTTTGACCCGGGGATGGATTTGAGAATTCAAAAATGCCAGTTTTTGGGGGTCAGAGAAGACAAGCTCAGAGATCTTTGCCCGATCCGCTTTGCCATCCTGCAGTACTTGCTCTCCCCATTTTTTTGCCCACAAGGGACTCAGCTCGATCAAGATCTCATGGGCAATGGCATCTGCATACAATACCTTCTGTCCCAGCTCTTCCAGGTAGTGGCAAAAGCTGCTCTTGCCACTGCCGATATTGCCGGTAATCCCGATCTTTAGAGCTTCATTTGGTGGCATCAGTGATGATCTGCATCAGCTCTTCAAAAGCTACATTGGTGGTTATCCTGCCACTCTGAGCTACGGATACATGTCCGTTTTGCTCAGACACGATGATAGCGATCGCATCAGAGATCTCCGTAATCCCGATTCCGGCAAGGTGGCGTGTGCCAAACTTGCGTGAGTATTCGGAATTTTGCGAGAGCGGCAAGACTACTTTAGCCGCCATGATGCGGTTGCCCCGGATGATAATCGCTCCATCGTGTAAGACACTCTTGGTATTGAAGATGGTGAGGATCAAGCGCATTGAGATATTGGCATCAATCTGTTCGCTTTTCTGGATGTACTCTGTCAGTTTTGTCTTGTTTTCCAAGATTATCAATGCCCCGGTTTTGCGAAAACACATTGAAGATACCGCATCGATCAAAGGAGTATAGATTGAAGATTTTTTCCCTTTGCTAAAGGCAGATTGCAGCTCTTTGGCCAGATTGAGTTTGGTGAGGATGGTTCTAAGCTCGGGTTGGAACAAGATCACAATTGCCAATATCCAATAAGTGCGGATTCCGCTAAGTAGTGAAGATAAGATTTGCAGCTCAAAAATACTGGCCAAAAAATACAGGATGAGCAGAAACAGCAAGCCCCATAGCACTTGATAGCCACCAGATTTACGAATGATCAGCAGCGATTGGTAGATCAAGAAAGCAATGATGAATATATCTACGATATCTTTGAATTTGGGGATCAGAAATTCCATGCTCAAACTCCTGCTTTGTAAACTGCGGACAAGACGTCCAAAAACTGGCGATGAAGCAATACATCGTGCACTCTGACAATATCAATCTTACTCATACATGCAAGCATCGTGGTGGCCAGACTGCCGCCCATCCTCTGCTCAACTGTCGAGGGTGAAAGTTGATCGATAAAGCGTTTGCGTGAAGCACCCAACAATACAGGAAAACCGAGATCCCGCAGAGTATCCAACCCTGCCAGAAGCTGTAGATTGTGCTCAAGATTCTTGCCAAAACCAATGCCGGGATCAATCAGAATGCGCTCTCTGGCTATACCCTGAGCGATAGCGTGTTCAGCGCGTTCTCTCAGAAAAGCCAGAACTTCACTGATGACATCCTCATAATGAGGGTTTCTCTGCATGGTATCTGGCCTGCCTTGCATGTGCATCAAGATCAGCTCAATCTGCGGATGCGCTGCCATCAGCTTCGCCATTTCAGGATCAAAGCGCAAAGCTGATACATCGTTGATCATATCCACACCCATAGCTATTGCTTTATCTGCCACTTCTGCTTTTTGAGTATCGATAGAAATCCTGATGCCGGGATGTTTTTGCTTGATCGCTGCCAGGACGGGTTCGATGCGTTGCCACTCCAATTCCGCGGGTACAGGTTTTGAGCCAGGACGGGTCGATTCAGCACCGATGTCCAGGATGTCTGCACCTGCTTTAATCAGCTTCGTGGCATGTGCCACCGCAGCGGAAGGAGCTAAGAAATACCCCCCATCCGAAAAGGAATCTTCGGTGAGATTGAGTATTCCCATGAGCTTGGGAATCTTAAAACTGGTCAGATTGTCTGTGATGCTCATCTTCACCTTAAGGTAAAATTGCAGCGGATACGATAACGCTTGGATGCATCGTATGCCCCGGTGAAGCCAAAGCGCCAGTTGCGCATCTCATCCCTGAGCGCTTCCCAATGAGCGGCACGGCGATAGCTGATCACGTTCACACTATTCATGGCAATCCTGCCATCTCGGGTCAGGGCAAATTCCACGATCACCACGTCATCCTCCAAAGGCTTGATCTTGGGTTTGCTCTCCCGGATGAAAAAGGCGTCTGATCCACCTTCGATCAGGGTGGAGGAATAGCCAGCAGCATTTTGTCCCTCTTCGCCATTGCTTTGGGCAGATCTGAGTGCTTCGGTCAAAGCAGGATTGCGCGAAATGCTGGGCTGAATCCCTGGATTGCTGATGCTGGGGCTCTCCAGCAGTGGACTCTCGATGGCTTGCACTTGGGGATTTTGTTCACTCACACTTGCTTCAGGAGCTTCAGTCGCAGGCTCTGAGGCTGTAGCTTCAAAATCTCCTGTGGTGGCGGCAGCAGAGGCAGCAACATCCTCGGCAGGATCCATCAACCAGTCAAAGTGATGCCAGGAAACTTGCGGCTCCACCTGCAAGGACAGCAGGGCAAAGAGCAACAAGATCAGCGCGTGAATAGCCACTGATATCAGATAGGGATACTTCTGAGCCAGGGGAGCGGGCAAAATGCTCACAGCTCCTCTCCTGCTGCCACTTCCGTGGCCACAAAGATCTTTTCAAAGCCGGCATTGCGGATGATGTCCATCACGCTAATCACTTTCTGCAAGGGAGTGCTTTCTTCGGCTGAGAGCCGCACCACCTGTTCCGTATCCTCAAAATCCGCTTCCAATAACTCTCTGAGCCGGGCAAAATCCACCGCCTCTTCATTGTAATAGAGCTGATCATCGGCAAAATAGCTGATATGGATTGTTTGAATCGAGTGCCTGCTGGCAGATTCTGAACCAGGCAGGCGGATCGGCAACCCGGTCTGGGTACTGAAGTTTGATACTATCAAGAGGAAGATGATCAAGAGGAAGATCACATCTGTCATTGAGATCAGCATGGTAGTAGTTATCTTCTGTTTGGAAAGCCTGAGTTTCATGCCAGATTACGCATCCTGATCGTGTATTCAATGCCGCTTTCCTGCATATCTTTTACGATGTTCTCGAGTTTTTGGATCAGGTCATTGTAAAAGATAATGGCAATGATTCCCACCACCAAACCTCCAATCGTGGTAAGCAGAGCTTCCCAGATGCCACCAGCCAATATGCTGATATCGACCCCGGCACTGCTGTGCGCCTGAATGCTCATAAACACCCTTACCATGCCGATCACGGTGCCCAGAAATCCGATCAAGGGTGCCACTGCAGCAAAGGTGCTGAGCCAACCCATCCCTTTTTCCAGACGGTGCAATTCCAGATTCGCCGCAGATTCCATGCTTTGGTTGATCAATACCGCATCCTCAGTCTCGGCGTTAAAGAGCTTGTCAAGCATCACAGCCAAAGGACAGCTTTGCTGGTGCAGGCTAAGTGTACTGCGCAGATTTGGCAGTTTGTTTTGCTCTTTCAGGGCAATAGCCAGAGCTTCATTTGCCTTTATCACCCGGGACAACTGCCGATATTTCTCGATCACAATGCCGATTACCACCACTGAGATCAGTAGTAGCACATACATCAGAATGCCGCCACGTAAAAGTAGGGACAATAGGGTCATGTTACCTCTCGTTTATTTCAAAAATACTGCCCTTCTTTGTGCTGATGAATCTGCTTCAAGAAGGGCAGAGATTATCTTTGAAGATTTATCCGTGTTTTTTCATGAAGTCTTGCATGAATTCGGCAAGAGCGTGAGTAGCTGGTAAAGGCAGAGAATTGTAGGTACTGGCACGGCATCCGCCTACCGAGCGGTGCCCCTTGAGGCCGATCATTCCGGCTTGCTTGGCTTCACTGATGAACTGAGCTTCGAGCTCTTCGGTGGGCATGCGGAAGGTGATATTCATCAGAGATCTGTCTTCGGCAGCCACAGTGCCTTTGTAAAAGCCATTGGAATTGTCTATCGCATCGTAGACATATTTAGCTTTGGCCTGGTTGTTGATGGCGACCTTATCAAGGCCTCCCATTTCTTCCACCCATTTCAGCACCAAGCCGATCATGTATATAGTGAAGGTAGGAGGAGTATTGTACATACTTCCGGCTTTGGCATGAACATTGTAATCCAGCATCGAGGGCAGACCTTCTTTTGCTGTTGCAAGGAAATCCTTTTTGATGATCACAACCACGCATCCGACGGGACCCACATTTTTTTGGGCACCGGCATAGATCATGGAATATTTGTTCACATCGATAGGCTTGCTCATAAAGTTTGAGCTCATATCCGCAATCAAGGGTACGGCAGGATCCACATCGGGATCATGATGCCATTCTGTACCATATATAGTGTTGTTTGTGGTGATGTGCAGATAGGCAGGATTGTCTGAGAGTTGGTGTGTTTTGGGGATGTAGCCAAAGCTCTTGTCTTCACTGGACGCAGCGAGATGCAGGGGAAGACCCAGCTTTTTGATCTCAGCGATGGCTTTTTTTGACCACACTCCGGTGTGAATAATGTTGGCAGTCTTTCCTTCATGGGCAAAATTCATGGGCACCATCAGGAATTGCATGCTGGCACCACCTTGCAAGAAGAGAACATCGTAGTCGTCACCCAGACTGTAAATTCGCTTTACAGCAGCTTGAGTTTCATCGATAATAGCTTGGTATTCCTTACTCCGGTGGCTCATCTCCATTACGGAAAGGCCCATCCCTTTGTAATTAAACAAATCCGCCTGAGCTTCACGAAGAACTTCTTCAGGAAGTACTGCGGGTCCCGCGTTAAAATTGTGTACGCGTTCCATTAGGATCCTCCTATACTTGTTTTTTTACTTTGGTGCAGGATTTCAAAAGGCATTCTTTCAGGCAAGCTATTTTTTCAACTATCAGAAATTTATTGACGTATAATGCAATCATCATACTATGACACAAAGGATTAAATCTATGTTACATAAGATATTAAATACTCATCAGCTCATTCTGGCATCACGATCTCCCCGTCGCAGGGAGATCTTTGACATGCTCAGTCTCGACTATAAGATCAAAATCAGCGATGTTGCTGAGCCAATCTCGAATGAGGATCCCATCTTGCAGGCTATGCGTCATGCCCAAAACAAAGCAAAGGCAGTATTTGACCCGGATCGTCACAAAGAACTGATCGTAGCTGCGGATACCATGGTATTGCTGGATAATAAGATCTTGGGCAAGCCGGATACTCTGAAGGATGCCGCAATAAATCTGCACAAACTTAGCGGCAATTCCCACACCGTGATCACAGGCTTATGCATCGGAAATAGGTCTGGCTTCAGAACTGGCTACGAGCAAAGCAAAGTCTGGTTTGCACGGCTAAGCAAGAGCGAGATCAGGGATTACGTCGCCACCGGAGAGCCCATGGACAAAGCCGGAGCCTATGGCATTCAGGGCTATGGCAGCCAATTTGTTACCCGCATTGAAGGATGTTTTTTCAATGTCATGGGTTTTCCCATTCGCAGGTTTTATGAAATGACATTGGCTATGGAGGCATCGGCTGAGTTATGAAGGTTTTTTTCAACGCGAAGTTTTGGTGTAATGATACTTTTGAGAATGAGGTAAGAGCTATTCTCACCGATCAGGGAAAGATCGTCAAGCTGCTCACACAGTTGCCTGAAGATACTCAGGATTATGAGCTGATAGATCTCAAAGCTGCCTACGTCTATCCCGGATTTATCGATACCCACACCCATAGTTTTGAAGGTGGCTTATATTCCCTGATGATTGATCTGGAAGCCGCCCGCAGCATACCTGAAGTACTTGATCTGATCAGAGATGGTAGCAAGCACAAAGGCAGTTTCATCTTTGCCTGGAATTTTGATGAGAATAAGATAGCAGAAAAACGCTTCCCCACCCGCGCTGAATTGAACTCTGTGGTAAGGGACAAAAATCTCGTCTTACGTAGAGTAGATGGACATTCCTGCGTGGTCAATAGCTTTGCCTGTTACAACATCAAAAACACTACTTCAAGCGCCCACTGCGAAGATGATATCCTTACCGGCTTTGATAACGACAAAGTAGTACACTGGTTTCACAACAACATTGATAACGAGCTGATCTTAAAAGCTTATCACGCTGCTTCTGATATTGCTATCAAAGGTGGTTTTACCACGATTCACACCATGGTCGGCGATGCGAATATGTCCATCGGACATTACAGTTTGCTGCAAAATCATCTCGATGATTTTGACGTGGATTTTGTGCTCTATCCGCAGTCCTTTAATATCAACGCTGCCTTGGAGATGGGAGCAAAACGCATCGGTGGTTGCATCCTTGCAGATGGATCAATTGGTAGTTTCACGGCAGCATTATATGAGCCGTATCGGAGTCATCCTGTGCGGGGAACTCTATATCAGACTGATGCTTATTGGTATGACTTTATCTCCCGTGCTCACCGGAAAAACCTGCAAGTAGCAGTTCATTGCATTGGAGACCGTGCCATCACTCAGATCAACAACGTCTATATCGCCCTGGCCAATTCGGATTATAAGGACTTGCGTCACCAATTGATACACTGCGAGATGACCGATGATGTCCTGATCAATCACATCAAAGCATCACAGGCAGTTCCTGTAATGCAGCCAATGTTTGATCAGCTTTGGGGTGGAGAAAACGGTTTTTATGCCAAGGCTCTGGGTGATGATCGTGCTCAAAACATGAATCGCTTTAGATCTATGATCTCGCGCGGGATCAAGATCACCGGGTCTTCGGATTGGTACATCACAGATCTGGACATCCGGAAATCTCTCGATGCTGCTATCCATCATCACAATCCTGCAGAAGGTCTCACAGCCAGTCAAGCCATCGATATCTATACCAAAAATGCTGCCTGGCTCTCTCATGATGAAGGCACCAAGGGACAGATCGCCGAGGGCATGATGGCAGATTTTACGGTTTTGAATTACGATATTGCCGTCACTGCTGCCGATCCCCAAGTGGTGGCAATGATCAAAGAAGCAGAGGTGCTGAATGAAAATCTGCCCGATTGATGCTGCAAAAATCCGGAGTATGATCGAGATTGAGCTCCAATGGCACCCCATACTCGAGCCGGTGGATCTGTATAAGCTTCTCTACCAGGGGCTCTATGGTCCTAACCATATTGTAAGAGACTTCAAACAATTGTGTTTGGGAATAGACTCTGAATTGTGGCAGATGCAAAATAGCTATGAGCCTCTCTTTCAAGATGTAGGTCCTTGTTATACCAGAATCAGCCTCAATGCTCTGAAACAAGACAAAGACATAAAAATGAGGCGTGCCAGAATCGAAAGCCTGGCATCATGGATCCTGGCTTCCAGCGTCTCGATTGACGCTGTGGCTGCAGACTTTATCCAAAAATGGAGGCTGCACAAGCACATTTTGATAGCCAGGTTGCCGGCCACCCCACAGCTGTGGTCTGTGGCAGACCAGCTGGCTGAATCAGGTACGCTTCCTTCACATTCGAGCACCTATCACCGGAATTATCACCCTCATTATAGACTTATCAACCCGAACCAAATCGAACACAAACAGAAATTTATGGAGCTGAATACATGAACAACACCAGAGTAAGATTTGCCCCCAGTCCCACTGGATATCTACATATAGGCGGACTCAGAACCGCGCTTTACGACTACCTTTTTGCCCGCAAGACATCAGGAAATTGCATACTCCGCATCGAAGATACCGACCAAAGCCGGGAAGTAGAAGGTGCCGCTCAAAGCTTGATCTCCACTCTGCACAGCCTGGGCATAGATTTTGATGAAAGCCCCGAAACTGGAGGGGATTTTGGACCTTACATCCAGTCTCAAAGGCTGGAGCTGTATCATAAACATGCTGCTGAACTGCTGGAAAAGGGGCATGCCTACCATTGCTTTTGCAGCACCGATACACTAAGCAAAATGCGAGAAGATCAGCAGGCCAATGGTGAATTTGTCAAGTATGACCGGCGCTGCTTAAACCTGAGCCAGGAAGAAGTGGAAACCAGACTAAAAGCCGGCGTGCCGCATGTGATTCGGCTCAAAATGGCTGATGATCGCCGCTTCGCTTTTGACGATGAAGTGCGCGGACATGTGGAAATGGAAAGCTCGCAATCCGACGATCAGGTTTTGATCAAATCCGATGGCTTTCCCACCTATCATCTTGCTGCTACCATCGACGACCATTACATGCAGATTTCTCACGTGATCCGCGGTGAAGAATGGCTCTCCTCCACCCCCAAACATATCTGGCTCTATGAATGCCTGGGCTGGGAACCTCCCCGGTGGGTGCATCTCCCCCTTATTTTGAATCCCGATCGCTCCAAGCTCAGTAAAAGGATGAATGATGTATCGGTAGAAAACTATATCCAAAAAGGATATCTAAAAGAAGCCCTGCTGAATTTTGTGGCACTCTTGGGCTGGCATTCTGCAGATGACCGGGAACTTTACACCCTGGATGAACTATGTGATGCCTTCTCCCTGGATCGGGTCAACAAAGCCGGAGCTATCTTTGATCTGACCAAGCTCGACTGGATGAATGGCCAATATATGCGCTCACTACCCCTACAATCCATAGCTGGCAGAGCAAGGCAATGGTTTCCACCACAGTGGGCTGAAGACTATGATCGCTATCTCAAGATCATCGCCGCAGCCCGAGAACGCTCCACCCTGCTGCCGGAGCTGGCTGAATATGCCAAGATGTTCTTTGATCCTGCTGATTTGAGTCCGGCAGATACTGAGCTAATCAAATCCGAAAACGCTAAACTGGTATTGAGCTGGTATCACGATCAACTGAGCGGAATTGAGGTGGATGACACCGAAGCTATCAATGCCATCACCAAAGCAGGCATCAAGGAATTGGGCATCAAAGGAAAAGACTATTATATGCCTCTGCGTCTGGCCTTGATCGGGCAGCCTCATGGACCTGATCTACCCACAATTATTGACATTCTGGGCAAGGATGAGGCCCTGCGCCGTTTGCTGCATCAATAGCACTATGCTGCATAAACCAGGCTCTATCATTTGAGTCTGTTTTGACTCGGGTTTGAGTCCTGATTCTCTCCTGCTCAGGGCTTGATCAGGGCTTAATCTCGAGACAAAATTGACTTGATTTCAATGGCAGGAGCTTGCAGAAGACTCAGAGCAAGTCAAGCTGATATCTGAATCATCTCAGGATGGTATTGGAGCACTCGCAGGATCTGCCCCAGCTTTGGATCTTTCACTTGTATGATAATATCCAAGAACACATTGAGCATGCCTGGTGATGCCATCATCATGCAGGTTCCAAGCGAAAGGCCCTTTACTATCTAATCACTTGAGAGGAATGCTGATAAACACCGTGGTGCCTTCGTTTTCCTTGCTTTGGATCCAGATGTGCCCTTGATGCAATTCCGCAATCCTCTTGGAGGTAGCCAGTCCCAAACCCAATCCGCTGGAACGGTATTCGATGGTTCCGGACTTGTGGGCATAGATTTCATTGAGCTCGTAAAACTTGCGGAAGACGTTTTTGATCTGATATTCCGGGATCCCGATCCCGTTGTCTTGCACATAGATCACCACGCTGTCTTTGCCATTGATCTTCTCTTTTTGGAAAGCAGCTTTACGGGCTCCGATGACGATGGTGCCAAAATCATTGGTAAAGCGAATGGCATTGAGCACAAGGTTGTAGATCATCAGATGCAAAGCTTCCCAATTTGCCTTGATCTCAGGCAAGTCCTTTTCAATATCCATGCGGATAAACATCTTGCGCTTGCGGGAAAGGATGTCCACTTCCTGCTGTACCAGTTCCATGATTTCTTCGAGATCCACAGCAGCCATAGTGAGACTCTTCTTGAGGTTGTAATTGTTCATTGTGGTGATATCACCGGTGGTAGTGATAAGCTTCTTCACAGATTTTTCGATCTTCCCAATGATCTCTTTGCGCTCATCCTCATCGGCATAGAGGTTTCTTTTCAATCTGGATACATAGCTCTGCAAAGTGGTGAGCGGTGTATTGAGTTCATGCGACACAATGGCCATAAATTCGTCTTTGAGCATCTCGAAGGCATTTAACTCACTGCTTTTTTGCAGCAGATTCTGATATAGCATAGCGTTTTTGATGGCAATGGTCAGCTGTTCAATAAACAGAGCTATGATCTCTGGTTTTAGATACATGGCGCGATTATTGTCGTCCATATTGTCCAGATATAGATAGCCAAAAATGCTGCCATCGACTGAGATCGGAGTACAGAAGATGGTGTGCAGCTGGTAATCCTGAACACTGATTGCACTTTTGAAGCGATTGTCTTCCATGGCGTTGAAAGTACTAACCATCTCGGTGCCCGACTGCGAGCGCGAAAGCGCAGATTTGCTCACTCCGGCCACATTGCTCAGAATCTGCTTATCTTTGTTGATTTGAACGCGGTAGATGTTGTTGCCATCGCTGTCACGCTTGATCAGAAAGCCCCGGCTGCTATTGGTGAAATCTATGGCACTGGACACAATCTCATGCTCGAGATCATTGATATCCACTATGCGCATCAATTCATGCGATATCTGCATGAGCTGATTCATCTTTTGGATGCGCAGAGTGATCTCGGAGTAATCCTGAATGCGGACAATCAGCGCGGAAAGATGCTGTTTGATATTGCGCATGATGGAGATTTCCTGTTTGGTAAAAGGAAGCTCCCCATCATCAGAAAGCACCAGATATCCGATGCGCTTTGAACCGGTCGAAAACGGGATGATGGCGACATGGCGGCCTTCATGCACGATCTGGAGCAAGTTGTCGCTGTTTAGGGCACGATCTATCGCCGGATTCAAGGTGGAATCGATGAAGCTATCTCTGTCGCAATTGTAACAGATAAAATCCGTATAGCTCTGGATTCTTTCAGAATACTCCAGCAAGCGGAATCGCCATGGAGAAAGCACTTCCTTGATGCCTTTTTCGATCAGGAATTTCACTCGATCCACATTGTAAACATTGGCAATGTTGAAGAGTAGATCGTTCCACTTGCGGCGCAGATTCTGGGAACGAGACTTCAGGGGAATCAAGTCAAAATTTCGTAACTGTTTTATATTATAGCGATTTACATTCAGGTAGTTGTTTCTATCATCATTCGGAGTATGCTGTGTGATGGTTTCCAGATATTCCCGATACTTGGCAAAAGCTATTTGAGCCAGATCCTCCTGTTTGAGTTCAATCAGGATCTGCAGTTGGATTTGATACAATTCGACATTGAGTTGATAATACTCGTATGACTCCCACTCCTGCAGCCATTTGTTTACCCGACGCAAGATATCACGCAAAGGTAAAACAGCGGATAGCATATCCAGCTTCAATTGCATGATATCCAGATTGCATAGCCAGTAACGATACTTGTTTTTCTTCGCAATCTCCCGTGCTTTATCAATCAATTCCTGAGTCCGGGTATAGTCTTCCAGACCATAATGACACATCGCTTCCAATACATAAAACACCGTGATCGCATAGTTGTTGTTGATCTCACCAGCATGTCTGAGCGCGAGCTTGAGTTCACTAAGCGCTCTTTCGTAATCCAGTTCCACCATTGCGATCAGGCTCAAGACATTGTGATGAAACTCCTCTTCATGGAGGTGTTTGAAATTGATCTGGACGTTACTGCTAAGGAGTTTGCGAATCTTCTTGGGACTCCTCATCTCGTGTAAATAGTAAAAGTAAGTCTTAACTAAGGGATTGATAGTGGTCAATTTACCTTTGATAAGCTCAGGCTCTTTCTTGATAATGTAGTCATAATAATATCCAAAGCCTTTGATCTTGCTCTTGGCAAGCGCCAGATTACGATTTATGGAATCAAGGTAACTATCGCTGCCAATCGAGTGGATCAGCTCTTTGCAAGACAAGAGCAGACGTTCGGCGTCGTGAAACTCACCCATTTTGATCTTAGCTTCACCCTGATTGAGCAATGCCAAGGCTTTGAGTGAAGTGAGATTCAGCTCGCTGGAATATTTGTAAGCCAGCTCAGAATAGCCGCTTGCCTCCACGGTGATCCCCTGTTTGAGATAGAGGTCGGAAAGATTGTTGTAGATCAGACCCCAATAACGCCGGATATTATAACGCTTGAGAATACTTAGGGCCTGATGCAGGTGTTCATCGGCTTCGTCAATATTCTTCTGATCGCTGTAAAACACGCCCAGGTCATTGTGCATGGCGGCCAGACGGGTCATCACTTTGTTGTCATGTTCTGGTGGTATATCCTCCAAAAAGTCTTCGAGTAGCTTGATCGCCCGGTCCGGCTCCTGGATGAGGTTAAAATACACCGCCATCCTGTCTGTAAAAGCAATTTGAAGATCCAGAGGAAGCTCTTGCGCCATTGCCAAATCCAGATAATAGCGCGCTTGCACAACATCTGTCTTGAGATACACTTGAATATAAGCCAGCCAGATTAGCAACTGCTGTTTGCCAGTCAAGATCAGTGGTTCTGCAGTCTGAAAGCTCTTCAGAGCACTGCTGAGATCCTCTCGCAAGAGCTGTATGGTACCGATCGTATAGTGTTTTTCAAAGATCTCCGGGATCAGCTCGGAGTTCTCCAAAAGAAATCCTGCCCGTTCAAAGAATCCGGTAAGCTCGGTCTTTTCCTGAAAGAGCGTGAGATCCTGAATTATCTCTTTGGGCCCCACTTTGGTTTCAGGATCAAAGTCGAGCTTCAGAACGCTCAGCATAGCTTCATAAGCCTGAGCTTGCTCGTAATCCTCGCTTAGTAGATTTGAGAGTCTCAGATAGTAATACCGGGCAGCCTGAAGATCATTGGCTATAAAGGCATTCGAGATCAATCCCATACAGGTCTGTCTGTTGTTAACTTCCTTGTTGTGGAAGTATTTAAGTATTCTTTTAGAAACCAATACATGCACTTTTTCATTGCATTCTGAATACATGCGTTCTTTTGCTTCAATAAAGCTGAACCGATACAGCTTGCCTTTCTTGCTGATTATCTCATTGTAGGTAGCATCATTGAGAAGGTTATATAGCTCTGTGTCCTTGAGCTTCAGAATGTAGATCATCAGCTCGCGACTCAAGGGAGTCTGGGCAATGCTCAGCTTTTGCAGCGCAGCGTAATTCGGGGTGGTCAAATGACTCATCCGGGAATATATCGAGTGCAAAAGGCGTGATGGCAATTGGTAGCCCTCAAGATCTGCCGGAAACTTGATCTCATCCTCCAGAGTTATGCTTCTTTTTTGCACCAGATCAATCAGAATCTCTTGGATGAAGTAAGGATTGCCCGAAGAGCGTTCATACAGATCTTCGCACAGAGCTGCAGGCGCCCGGATGGGTAAGAGCTTATTTATGTAAGATATACTTTCAGCTTTGCTAAGGAAGGGAATATTGATCAAAACAGTGTGTTCAAGCTGGCTTACTTTGTTGAAGTCATTGCAAGAAAGCACGATCATTAGGGGACTTTGCACCAAAAATGGAGACATATAATTGATGAAATCTATGGTATGGCGGTTTACATACTGAAAATTCCGGACTAAAAAGATGATTGGCTTACTCTGTGAAAGCTGAATCAGCAGATTCTTCACACTCTCAAAATCCCCTTTCAGATCTTCTACCGTTTGATTCAGGGATTTTGCTTCCTGTTCACTGGCAAAGAGATAGCGTTTGAACTTCTGTGAAATCTGAGACAGCGACTTATAGCGCTTGATTTCATCCTGACTCAGGGATTGCAGATACTCTTTGATCAGGGCAAAAAAGGCCTCGTGTTCGGTGCGGGTGCAAGTATAGTCAAAGAGAAAAAACTCTCCACCCAGAAGGTGATACCGAAACAGCGACAAGATGCTATCCTTACCCAAGCCATCACCACCAATGAGGGAGATGATCTTCCCATTGGAGTTAGTCACTGCGGGCACAAAATCCAGCACCTGATGGGATAATTTCTCGCGCACGAGATAGCTATTGAAGCGCATGGTATTGACTATGGACCATGATGCGGAAAAGGAATATTCATTGTGATTGATACGGTTTACATAACCGATAATCTCTTCCCCGCTCTGAAAGCGGTTTTGGGGATTTCGCTCCAGCAACCTGAGGATAAACTTCTCCAGCTCTGCAGGGATGTTCTTATTCAGCTCCGAAGGGAAGTTTGGGATAAAATACTGATGCCCCCCTGTAATCAGGGCATTGATCTGATCGATACTAAAGGGAAATGAACCCGTACACAGGCGATACAGCATCACTCCCAGAGCATAAAAATCGCTGCTCTCTGAAGGAGCCTTGCCCAGATACAATTCCGGAGCCAGATAAGGCAAGGAGCCCGATACATGTTGATTATCACTCCTCGGATCAATCTTGGAGAAGCCATAATCAATCAGATTTACGGTAATCTGGGATTTTTCTATATGGTAGAGCACATTCTCAAGCTTGAGATCTTTGTGCAGGATTTGCTGGCGATGCAGGGCATGCAGAGCATAACATATTTGCACCACGATATCGTAGATGAGATTGACCCGGGCTTTGGAAAACCGAAAGTGCGCCAAAGTCTTGCCCTCAAAGAAATCGCTAATGAAATAGATATGATCTCCCACATGTCCAAAATCAACCACATGAGAGAGATTGGGGTGTTCGATCTTGGTGATGTGATGCATATCTTCCGCACTGAAATAGCGGTAGAGCTCTTCGGAAGAAAGATATTGAAAGAGTTTGAGGGTATAGAGCTTTTCGGTGCGGATATCACGCACCTTGTAAACATTCGCCCAGCTTCCGGAGCCCAGGCTTTCCAATACTTCATAGCGGTGATCTATATACATTGATTACTCCAATCTGCTATAGTTCTCCCAATTTCATGTCCTTTGGATAGCTGTCAATCATTATCTTTGAAACATATCGTAAGCGTGCTTCCAGCGCTTGTGTACCCAAAACCAATGATCAGGATAGCGATGGATGTAATCCTGAGTAATCTGGATGATCTGGGATAACACCAGCGGGTAGTTTTCTTCCTTATCTTCCAATTCTGGATGATATATCATCGGGGAAAACTCAAAGCAGAGTCGATCGTCTGATGATCGGATGACAAAACCTGGCACGATGGGGACTTTATAGCGCAAAGATAGCTTCGCCACTCCCTTCCAGTGAGATGCCGGATAACCCAGAAAATCCAGGATCATGCCTTTCGATCCGGCATTCTGATCTGCCAAAATCGCCACCATCCGGTTATCCTTGAGATCAGCAATGATATCTCTGAGCCCCCTCTTCATATCGATCACCTGCACTCCACTGTGAGCTCTGATGGCATTGGTATAGTCATCAAAGAGAGTATTGCGCTGCCTTTTGGTAATCACGCTCAAGGGAATACCCTTCAAGGGCAAAATACGGGCAGCTTCCCAATTGCCAAAATGCGCAGTAGCCAGGATTGCTCCCCTGCCCATAGCCAGTGCTTGATCCACATTTTCCTTGCCTTTGATCTCCGACTTTTGATTCAGCTTGCTATCGCTAAGCAGATATTCTTCGATGATGTTCAAGCCCATCTGCCGATACAGGCCTTTCAAGACCTGGTTTAGCTGCTGCTGATCCCAGTCAGGATAGACTTTTTTTAGCTGTGTGACTGCCACTTGTCGCCTGATTCCGATGCCATAGCCCAAGATCCTGAACAGAGCCAATACAAAGGCTTTGCTACAGGAATAGGGCAGCAGTTTCAACAGAGCAATCAAGGCTCTGAAGGGGTAATACTCGAGGATGTTTAACAGTACTTTGCGGCGCAAGATTTGCTGTCCGATCAGTTCAGAGCGGCAAGTTTGTTCAGGATCACCTTTTTGGATACCACCCCGATGGAAGTATCTTTGATCTCACCGTCCTTATAGAAGAGTAAGGTCGGTATGCTCATCACCCCATGTTTTCCAGCCAATTCCGGATAATCATCCACATTCAATTTGCCCACGGTTAGATCTTCATTTTCGCTACTGATTTCTTCAAGCACCGGAGAGATCATCTTGCACGGTCCACACCAGGGTGCCCAGAAGTCTATGACTGCCAGACCCTGGGAAGTTACTTCCTGAAAGTTTTTATCTGTAACATCGATTAACATTGGTTAGCTCCTTGTTTTTATTAGACAAGATAAGGCTAAGGGGCAGCTTGGGCAAGTCCATAGTTGGAGCTCGTCCACACAACTGTGCTATCTTTTTGCTGTAAGAACTTAGTTACTAATAGTAAAGATCCCTCTTGCCTGCCTGCATCTCTTCCAGCTTTGCCTTCACCGATGCTTTCATATCAGGATCTTCGATGCGGGAGACCTCAAAATCTATGAGCTTGAGACCTGCTTTTAGTGTACGTTCACTGGAAAAATCATAGAGATATTCCGAAAAAGTCAAGAGCGCATTGGGAGTGCAAAACCGCTTTACAAAGCCGGGAATGGCAAATTCCATAAAGTGCTCGCCAGTGCGTCCCGCCCGATAGCAAGAAGTACAGAAAGACGGAATATATCCATCTTTAGCCAGTTCATAGATCACATCATCCAAGGATCTGGTGTCCCCCAAGACAAATTGGGATTTCTTGCGTGATTCATCGTTCTTTTGCGAGTAGTCACCCACTCCAATCGAGCTGCCGGCATCTATCTGCGATACTCCAAAGCGAAGCACCTCGTTGCGGATAGCGATCGGTTCTCTGGCTGTCAGGATCATTCCGGTATATGGCACACTCAGCCGAATCACCGCAACCAAAAACTTAAAATCTTCATCCGAGACCTTGAACGGCGGATGCTGATTAAAATCCGTACCAATAGCCGGTTCGATGCGTGGGAAGGAGATGGTATGCGGACCCACTCCGAAGGTATCTTCCAGGTGAATAGTATGATACAGCAGAGCCATCACTTCAAAGCGCCAGTCATACAACCCCATCAAAGCACCAATACCCAGATCGTCGATCCCGGCTTTCATAGCGCGGTCAAGGCCATCCAGGCGCCAGAGGAAATTGCTTTTGGGTCCTGAAGGATGCAGTTTCTCATAGGTCTGCTGATGATAGGTCTCCTGGAATATCTGGTAGGTACCTATGCCCACAGATTTCACAATGCGATATCCCTCAATATCCATCGGGGCGGCATTGATGTTTACGCGGCGAATTTCGCCCTTTTTGAACTTAGTGTCATACACGGTCTGCACCGTATCGGCGATGAATCTGGCATCGTACATCGGGTGTTCGCCATAGACCATGATCAGGCGTTTGTGCCCGGTTCCCACCAGAGCCTTGGTCTCGTTTACCAGTTCATCATGGCTCAGAGTGTGGCGAGAGCATTCCTTGTTCGAGATTCTAAATCCGCAATAAACGCAGTCATTGATGCATTCGTTGCCCACATATAGCGGCGCAAACAGGACGATCCGGTTGCCATAGATGCGCTCTTTGAGCTCATGCGCTCCTTCCATGATCATAGCTCTGAGTTCAGGATCTTTCACGTTGATTAGAGCGGCAGTTTCAGCAGGATCCAGACGATTTTTGTCCAAAGACTTCTGGATGATGTCCCGAATTTTGCTGGCGTCAGTATTCCTCTCGCTTTCCAGCAGAGAATGTATGCTCTGATCCGGGATAAAGGATTTGAGTCCCTCTGTGCTAATTTTCATTTGTATCTCCTTGATCAATTTTCAATGTCTGAGTCTTTACCTTCAAGCCCGAAATCATACCCAGTTTACCGGAAAAAGCTCCCATCTCGGGAGTAGTCATTTCCATCACCAGAAAGATCGCTGAAGCTCCCCAATCTCGCATCGGATACCCTACTCTGAGGTGGATATGCGAAGCATAAGCATGCAGTAATTCGCTCACAGGTTGAAAGGCTTGTTCGATATCGTCGATCACGATCGTGACAATGTGTCTTTTTACGGGCATAAGTACTTCCTTGTGCTTGCAAAAATTGATACAATGGAGGCATCGAGGGAGGATTGTGTCCACCCTTGATGCCAGAACGTATCTCTCATCGCAGGTTTGTATAGTCATTGTTTTGCGGAGCAGATTTCTGGCAAGCGAAATATTCTGGTTGACAGATTGAATCCGCCATACAGCTTGGGGAAATATTTGTAACTAATTTATCACCATAAGTTTATATCGAGATATCGCAGATGAAAAGAAATGTCCTTACCATCAGCCTTCTGCTGATGGTTATCCTCATCCATGCTGCAGACTTCAGCTGGTTTTCCCAGTCTGATTCACGCTGGCAATATGACCGTTTGGGCAGAAGTACATCCATCGGACGCAGTGGGTGCGTGGTATCTTGTTTGTCCATGCTACTGAATGCTGAAGCCTCAAATCCCTATATGACCCCGGACAAATTGAACTCCTGGTTGCGCAAAAACGGGGGTTATTATGGCAACAATATGCGCTGGCAAATCCCCGGTCTGATTGATGGTGAGGGTCTGGGCCTGGAGCTGGCTGGGCAGAGCTTTCGCTACAACGACTGGAACTTCCTCTCCTCAGAATTGGCAAAGGGACATAAGGTGATAGTAAAGGTAGCCGGTAAGCGCTCGCACTGGGTATTGGTGATCAAGCAAGAAGGGGCGGCAAACAAAGCATCCTCATACTATGTAAACGACCCCGGAATGAGCGACTATGCATCCCGCACTCTGGCTTATTGGGGTGGCTTCCGCTCTGCAAGAAGCTACAGTGGAAACTGGCTGGACGAACAGGCTTTCAATCTCAATAGCGAGATCAACGTGATCCCGATTCCTGATCATGAGTCCTTCATCTATGATCTTTATGATCTTCCCTGGCCTGCTGATGTCTTTGTCAGCTTGCAAAACAAGCTCGATGTCGAAATTTCTGGATTCTTTATCCTGGGACTTTTCGATGCTGATGGTGATCTGCTTTATACCATTGATTACAAATACGCCGCCCTCGAACCCCAGGATGAGATAGATCTGCTCTTTGAAATGCAGGATTGTAGTCCACTGGAAGATGAAGCCAACAGCCTTAAGATAATCTATAGCAAATACTTCTCTTCCATGCCATCGAGTTACGACACGATCAATCTTGAATCCTGTATCAATCCCGATTTTGTCGACAGCGCCAACCCACGCTAAATCAAACTGAGCCCGTCCAACATCTCATTAACTCAAGTCAATATTGTCTCGACTTTGTCTCCTGATCAAGTCCTGAGCAGGACTTGATCAGGAGATAATCTCGTGTCAAACTCAAGTTCGCCGGCAGGGCAAGCCTTTTGCTGATCAAATGATAGTATCACTGAGACTGTTCACTAAGACCTGAGCAGTTTACAATGGCTTAGCGCTTTAAGGTGACGAAGAAGTGGACGAAAGGCCAAGTATCCATCCCCCAATGCCGAATTGACAAGCCTGCTTTCTGGATGAACGGTATCTTAGATAGCATCACGATCACCAGGATCAGTAACAGATTGAGTTCCAGAGGAACGAAATTTCAGATAGCATACGATTGCCACACAATAGCTTTGAGTTCCGTAGGAACGACATTTTTTTGATCAGGAGCTTAACAAACACACATATGCCGTGCCGATGGCACTCGGGAATCATGTGGGGTTTACTGGATGCTATCTAAAATAACGTGCCGATGGCACTCAAA
>CAZCRD010000069.1:0-7762 GCA_964501025.1 uncultured Candidatus Cloacimonadota bacterium
AGGAGCTTAACAAACACACATATGCCGTGCCGATGGCACTCGGGAATCATGTGGGGTTTACTGGATGCTATCTAAAATAACGTGCCGATGGCACTCAAAAACAAGGCATAACGCTATCTGATATCTCGACCAGCTTTTCTCAAAGAACACCAGGAAAGCAGCATAATGACCTTAAGGATTGTGAACAGTCTCGTCTTGTAGTATCCCCTCTTTTCCTATAAATCTCTTGACTTGCAGCAACAGTGTTTTTTTATGTCCTAAACTGAATTGGTGGAATGAGTTTGCATGATAACTATCTTTATAGACCATAAATTAGAACGATTTGAGCGTGAGATCCGCTACAGCTTTGACTTCATCTTTCATAGCCTGGGGCTGAATCACTGCTTTGAAACAGATGCCGAGAAGCTGAGGCCAAACGACATTGTAGTGCTATATAGCTTCAATGAACCGGATGAAGCACATATCAAGGGTCTGGCACGGCATTTTATCTCGATCATCATCACTTGTGATACCAGGCTATATGAGCCCAAAGGACTGAATCCGGAAAGCCTCAGACACTCTATGAAGGAAAAGAAACTGCTCTACCCCACCCACATCATCAGTACCAGGGCCTTCAATAACATCGCCGAAAATTACATTGATGATGAGATCAGTGGCGGAAAAATCAATTTTGACCTGGTAGGCAACATCTTTTACCATCTGGCAGGGCTGGAACGTGGCTACTACGCCGGTGGTGATTCGGCAATGCGGTTCAACGATGAAAACAGCGCATTTTATCCGCATCGCAATACTCCTGCCATTGATAGCCTGCTCTGGCTGCTGGAATCCATGATCAAGGAGCACGCCAACCACAAGAAAGTCCCACTGGTGCAAAAGTGCAAATGGCCTGAAGCGCAGACCGCTTCGGTGCTGCTCTCCCACACTGTAGATGACCTGCAAAAATGGGACCTGTCTTCGCTGGTGCTCTCGGTAGCAGATGACTGTATTCTGCTGTTCACGCTCAAGTTTCAGCAGTGGTTTCACACTCTGTGGGGAAAATTGCAATATCTCTTTACAAATTACGAATTGTACTGGAATTTTGATGAGTTTCAGGAATTGGAGCGAAACAATGACTGCCATTCCACCTTCTTTTTAGGCACCGACAAGTGCGAGGATCTGGACTATGGCTTGGAGGATAGCGATCTGCAGGAAGAGATCGAGCGCATCCTCGCCAATGGCAATGACATCGGCTTGCTGCTGCCCAACGATAAGACCACACGGGATGAGATGCTGAAGCGAAAACAGATCATGCTGCATCAATTAGCCCGCAAGCAGATTGGAATCCGGCAAATGGCTTATAACAGCAATCCTGAGATCCGCAGTTTGCACGACAAACTCAATCCGCTCTTTGATCAGAGCGCTTCCTTCAAGGATTCTCCCGGCTTTTACGATGGCACCACCCTTCCCTATCATCCCTGGCTGGGGGGCAAAGCCAGCTATCTGCTCTTGCCCACCACCTATCACGACCAGTATCTGAGAGTAAACAAACATAAGATTTTGGCATTGGACGATGCCAAGGCGCAGATCAAAAGCTATTTTCAGCAGATCCTGCGCACTCATGGCATCTTCTCCCTGGATTTTTCCCTGGCTTCTTACAATGATATTCATTATTGTCACAAGCTCTATGCTTATACTTTGGCCTTGATAAAATCCCAGCCGATCTGGAACCCCACCGCCGGTGAACTCAGCCTGTGGTGGGAAAAACGCAGCCGCGTAACCATCGAGACCGATGAATACACGATAAACGTCTATTTTGCTGATGACATGGATCACTTTTGTCTGAGCTTGCATGGTGAGATCAAGATCAGAGAAATCGACGGACTCAAAGCCAAGCTGGATGGCAATCTGGTGCGTTTTGCCAATATCAAAGCTGGCGCTACGGCTGTATTGAGATTTGACCAGCCATGAAGAAAAAACTGCTGCATCTGCAATTGCTGCCCATCCTGAGTGGAGTACAGAGGTTTTCTCTGCAGCTCCTGGATGGTCTGCCAGATGATGAATACGAGATCTATGTGGCTTCAAAACCGGGGGGAGAATTGGTCTCGGAGATTCACAAAAGAGGCTGGCACTACATCGCTCTGCCCACCTTCCGGCGCTCCCTGTCCTGGCTTGATTTTTTTACCTTGATACATTTGATCTGGATCTTGGGCAGATACAGATTTGACATCGTCCATGCCAATTCATCCAAACCAGGCTTTTTGGGACGTCTTGCCGCCCGCATTTGTCGGGTACCCTGCATTATCTTCACTGCCCATGGCACTTCCTACCAGCCGCATCAGCCGCTCCTGGTATACCGATTTTACCAGACTCTGGAGCGCTTTGCCAATCACTTTTGTGACTACGTGGTTTTTGTAAACAACTGCGACCGCATCGCTGCAATCCAGATGGGACTGGTGGCAGAGCACAAAGCTCTGACTATCTACAATGCGATGCGCGATATGGCTGAGCTGAATATTGATCACCTTGCAGCTCAAGATGATATCACCATTGGCAGCACCCTGCGATTTTCGGAACAAAAAAATGTAATCAAGCTTACTACAGCCCTGTGTAAAAGCTGTCTGAGCATCCAAAATCTCAGATTCATCCTCCTCGGAGACGGAGAGCACCTTGATCTGTGCAAAAGCATCATCGCCTCATATCGATTAAGTGATCGCATCCTGCTACCGGGCTGGGATTCTGATGTGCTGCCCTGGCTCAAATTGTTTGACGCCTTTATCCTCTACTCACGATGGGAAGCAATGCCCTATAGCATCATCGAAGCCATGCATGCCGGCTTGCCGGTGATCGGATCAGACATCCCGGCCATCGCCGAATTTGTCACAGATGAGGTAGGCTGGCTGGTTGCTCTGGATGCCGAAGCAGAGCTGATCCAGACCCTCAAGATGATCGCAGCAGATCCGCAGAAGATCCTGGACAAGGGTAAAGCCGCGCAAAACTGGATAAAACAGATCTCTGATTATCCCACCATGATTGCCAGCTATCATGATCTGTATCAGGGGAGAAAAGCGTGTACCGGATAGACTCCAAGCGGGATATTGTCAAACACCCAGAGTTGATAATCTATAGCCAAAACTGGGTAGCCCCAATTGCAAAGGATCGCCAATGACGATCACCATCCTGATTGCTGCTTGCGCCATCCATCTGCTGACTCATCTGCTTGTGCCTGTTAACAAACGCTTTTCACGCCGTCACGGCATTCTGGCTCTGCCCAGCGAACGCCGCATACATGATGCCAAAGTGCCGGAGGGTGGCGGGCTCAGCTTTGGCTTGCCCATCATAATGATGCAGCTTATTTTTGCCTGGATCTTCCGTAATGATGCTTTGGGAAGGCTTTTTCTGGAGCTTTCCGCAGTGGGAGTATTGGCGCTCACCTTTGGCCTTATCGATGATCGTTTTGAAAGCCGCGCCAAACATAAGATCATCTGGCAGATTGCCTTGGGCGTGATCATGTACGTGATCGGCTATCGGGTGCTATTTTTGACCAACCCCCTGGGAGAGCACTTCATCCTGGGCTGGATGTCTTTCCCGGTGACCGTGCTCTGGTATGTGATCGTGATCAATGCCATCAATTTTATCGACGGCATGGATGGCCTGGCTTCCGGAATCTCTGCCATTGTCAGCCTGGTGCTGTTGATCGTGGGAATTCGCGAACAAAACGTATTGGTGATCAGTCTATCCGGATTTCTTTTAAGCGGGTGCCTGGCTTTTTTGTATTACAACTTTCATCCTGCCAGGATCTTTCTGGGCGAGACCGGAGTGCAGTTTATCGCTTTGAATATAGCAGCAATATCCACGGCGGGCTCTGCCCAGTTTAAAGGCATCACCTCCATGACCATGATGATCCCCCTTGCCGCCCTGGGCATTCCCTTGCTGGATGTGGTTTTGGCTGTGTTTCGCAGAATCCGGGTGGGAAATATCTTTACTGCAGATAAATCCCACATCCATCACACCATGCTGGCTTTTGGTCTTTCACAACGCACAATATCGATTATTGTATATTTTATAACCATGCTTTTTGGACTGATCGCCATCGGCTTTTCTTTTACCGATAAAAAGGTGCTATTTACCTTGCTGATGGTGCTTCTGGCTTTAATAGTAATAGTAGCGTACATCTTGATGCGCATGGAGCATAAGAAATGAAGAAATTCCTGGTCTTCGGGCTGATGCTGGTCTCAGCCTTTTTGCACAGCCAAAACTGGCAAACGATTAACAATGTGAACCACGTGTATGACATTGAGAAAAGCGGTGATAGCATCTATTTCTCCTCTTGGGGCGGAGTAGTGCATATTCAGGGCGATGATTCCCTCCACCTGTCTGAGATGCAGGAGCTTCAACAGCTCAGCACTGGGGATGGACTGGTCTCAAATGATATCCGAAATCTCTCTTTGATCGAGTTTTCGCAGAGCCTGTGGATGGGCTCCAGCAACGATGGCATCAGCATCCTCAGTGATCAAGGCTTGCAGACCCTGGGTACAGAGCTGGGCTTGCCCTCATTGCGGGTAAACAAAATGATCGAATCTGACTCCCGGATTTTGGTCGGCACCGCCCAGGGTTTAGCCGTTTTCTATTATCTGAGTGGAGTCAATTTCCCGCTGATGCTGCATCAGTACAATGTAGTGAATACTGGTGGTGGACTGGCAAACAACAACATCACCGACATGCTCCTGGCCGATAACAGCTTTCTTTTTTTGGCTCACGACGCGGGTGTGAGCTATGTGCATCTGGATTCTCTGGATACCAGCTCAGCCTGGCATTCCTTGAATTCCGCTTCTCCCATCCCCATCGGCGCAAGCTCTATCTTGAGTGCTAATGCAGATAAAATTGCAGTGGCAACATCGGGCGTGGTGTATTACAACGATCTTGATTGGGAAGCTTCAGATTGGCAAGAGATATCCACAGACTTTGGCATTGGCCTGCGCGATATCTCTGCATTTCACCTCAGCAGCGATGATCAGCTTTGGATCGCCTATGGTCTATGGGATGAGGATCTCTTGAACTACACTGGCATCAACGACACCTTGCTCACCAGAATAGACACCGATACTGCCGAGGCTACGCACTGGCTGCGAGATCAGGATGGTTTTGGCTACAACTTCATTTCCACAATCAAGGAATATGACGGCAGCATCTATCTGGGAAGCTGGGGAGACGGTATCGCCCGCTATCGTGATCAGCAGTGGGAGTACTTCAATCCCAATAACATCGCATTCCCCAAGATCACGCTGAGTAAGGCGGATCAAAATAACGCCTTGTGGTTCTGCAGCGGAATCGTAGGCGACATCGTGGTTCGAAAAGGGACCTTGGGGGTTAGTGCATTCAAAGATGGCTCCTGGCATAGTCTTCAGACCCATAATAGCCTGTTGCATTCTAACAACATCCTGGGCCTGGAAGTGGACTCCCGCAATCGCAAGTGGTTTGGCGCCTGGGATTCTGATTACGATGAAACCGGTAACCGTTATGGCCTTACTATCTATGACGATGCCAATGAAACCTGGCAGTGGTTGACTCGCCTTGGCCTGGCACCGTGGGATGATGATGCCGGCACTTGGGGAAGCTGGATACCGGATTCCCCGCGTCTGATCACCAATACCATCGCAGGGATCTACCGCGATCTGCACAACAACATGCTGGTGCTCTGCTATAATGGCGGAGTAAGTGTGATCAATGAACACGATGAGCTGATCGGGGAATTTGAAGTTCCCGGCACCATCCAGCAAAAGATCACCACCGCTTATCACAATGGCCGGCAATATTTTATCGGTACAGATCGCGATAACGGACTCTCCATCTGGAATCATGATAGCATTCCCGAAACCGATGGTCCGCACTGGGTCAGCCAGATTATCCCGGAACTCCAGGGCGGCACCCTCTATGGCGTGGCCAGCGTGGAAACTCCCTATAGCGGATGGCAACACTTTATCGCATCCGGTAGCGCTCTGTATATGTGGGATGAATACGATTGGTATCGCTATGATGTTTACATCAAGCGTCAGCGTTATAACTTTGCAACCGGCAACTGGGAAAATGATACTCTGTACTATGCGGATGAGGAGCGGCTCTTTGGTAGCATCCGCACTGTGCCCAATGCCATTTATGGAGATCCTTTCGGGCGAATCTGGATCGGGAGCCTGGATCATGGCTTGAGCATGTATGACCCCATGCGGGAGCGCTTTACAAACTACTATCAGGATAACTCGCCCCTTCTTTCCAATCAGATTATCTCCCTGGGCTATGATCCTCTGGAAGGCAGACTCCTGATCGGCACTTCAGAGGGGCTAAACACACTTCGCATCGGCAGAACGGTAAAACCCGAGACTGATCTCAACACCCTGAAAGCCTTTCCCAATCCCTATCGACCAGATGGTACAAATAGTATCCAGATAGTAAACCTCCCCGCAGACAGCATGCCTGCCGGTGATAATGAGTGCAACATCTACTCGAGTGCTGGCAGTCTGGTGATCAAGCTGGAGGAAAACCCCTTTTCCCGCTTTGAATGGGATGGCAGAAACAAAGCTGGGGACATGGTCTCCAGTGGCACCTATTTCTTTGTAGTTAGCGATGCGGATGGCAAGACCAAACGTGGTAAGTTTGCCATCATCAGATAACTTTAACGCTCACTGCAGAAGGATTGACGAAGAGCTATGAATGCTGAATACTTAAGTACAGATCGCCTTGAGCTGGTGGAGCGGCTTAGCCCTCCCCGAGCCGGGGTGATCATCTGTGATGTCAAGCTGCAGCAGCTATATCCAGATCTCTTTGCTGCGCACCAGGCCCCACCCACTTTGGCCTTAAAAGCTGGAGAACGACATAAAAACTGGAAACAATGCCAGGCCATCTACTCCTTTCTCTCAGAGAACAAAGTCTGTAGAGAAGATATTGTCCACGTCTTCGGGGGTGGCACTATCACCGATCTTGCTGCCTTTGCAGTATCCACTTTCAAGCGTGGATGCCGACTGCATCTATATCCCACAACTTTGATGGGTATGATCGATGCCGCCATTGGTGGCAAGACCGGATTCAATCAACTGGGTTTCAAAAACCACATAGGTTGCTTTTACCCCGCAGAACGAATAGTGATTCATGCCCCATTTTTGCAGAGCTTGCCCAAGGCAGAACTGCGTCAGGGTTATGCTGAAATGCTGAAATACACTATGTTAAACGAGCAGTTGCTCTTGCCTGATCTTTCCCGGATATTCCCACCCCGGGATCAGCTCATCCTGGATCATGCCCGCTACAAGATGCAGATCTGTGCGAGTGATCCCCATGACCATGATCAACGGCAAATCTTGAATTTTGGGCACACTTTCGGGCATGCTCTGGAAGCACTGTCTGGCTTTAAGATCAAGCATGGTGATGCCGTAGTCCTGGGCATGTACATTGCTTGCGAATACAGTTTTGAGGCGGAATTGAGCAGCTTTGAAGAATGGGAACAATACCGGGATTGGATCTTACAATATCCCATTCCCCAAGCAGCTCTCAGATTCTTAGCCGAGACCTCTCTTGCCGATATGCTACCAAAATTACAACAGGATAAGAAAACAGGCAAGCAGCTACGATTGGTGCTGCCCATTCATGGTCAGATCAAGCTCATTGATGTGAAGATCCAGCCGAAGCAGCGCAACAGACCTGGAAAAAACAATGCAAATCCCGCATAATAAGAAGCTGCTCTGGATTCTGGCAAGCTGGCTTTTGATCCTGAATCTGATCCCGATTGGCAATAGCA
>CAZCRD010000070.1:0-23625 GCA_964501025.1 uncultured Candidatus Cloacimonadota bacterium
GGTTAGCTCTTGCTGCCCCTTCCAACTTTCTTCCGAATCAAGGATTGTGAAAGTTGGCCATTATGTTAACTAAATTTTTCTTGACTTCTGATAGAGTAACAGGGGGCTTTTTGGTGGGAGTGGATCGGCATTGTCGAGGGGTTTCGCTTCGCTGCACGCCCTCGCTATATTCTGCCGCCCACAAGGGGGCTGGTTGTGGTTTATTGGCTTTTGTGTCAGCGGAATTTTAACATGCACCAGTTTTGGCAATCATGTACCAATTTCAAGTGCCAAGTTGTACCATTTTCAAATGCCATCTACAGTGCGCTACCCACCCCCACCACCCTCACAACCCTCACAACCCTCTAAACCCTCTAAACCATCTAAACCATCTAAACCATCTAAACCCTCACAACCCTCTCAACCCTCACAACCCACTCCACCATTTCCTGCCTTGAATCCTTGAAGCCTCTGACAACTGCGGTGGCAATCCACCGCAGCATCGTTAATCACCCCGACCAAGTTTTTTGTTCCAATCTTTTTGCTTGACACGATATGAGTGCATTATAAAGTGTCCCAACTGATAAAAACTGCCAAATGTGGCGGCTAATTTGTTATGGTTCCCGTGTTTGCGGATTTGATAGCTACCTCGGTTAGCTATTTTTTTTGATGCGAATGCGGTATGATAAGGCGGCTCAAGCCGCAAAGAAAAAGAGGTTTGAAAATTGCAGTATTACCGAACTCAGATTGAAGACATCGCCAGGAAGATCTGTGCCCAGATGCACGTTGCGGTCTATGATATCGATGAAAAGATGTCCGGCAAGGGCCGGATCATCATTGTGTATCTCACCAAGATTGGTGGGATTACGCTGGATGAGTGTGCCCGTTTTAGTCGTGCGCTGAGTGAGGAGCTGGAGACTTTTGACCTGATTCCCGAGCGTTACTTTTTGGAAGTGTCATCGCCGGGTTTGGAGCGTCCCCTGAAGCTAAAAAGTCATTGGGTGAGTGCCATCAACGAAAAAGTGGCGATCCAGTACAATGATGAAGACGACAAGCAATCTGTGATGGGAACGCTGCTGGAAGTACATCAGGATACGGTGATATTGGATGATCGGGGAGATAGAATTGAGATTCCCCTAAAATCGATCTCCCGTGCCAAAACAGTATATTTGGGGCTACCCCGAGGTGATGAAAATGAGCGTTAATATTCTGGAAGCGGTAATCAAGCTTGCCGCTCTCAAACAACTGGACGGAGCTCAGATCCAAGAGATTATCGTGGATTCTATTACCAGTACGCTGGCCAAGAAATTGGAGCCGGAAAACGAGCTGGAAGTGTGTATCGATGAAAATGCGCGAGGCATCAAGGTGCGTTACAAATGCCAGGTGGTGGAGCAGGAAAACGCTCTGGGCGAGATCTCTGTGGCCGAGGCACGCAGTGATTTTGATGCTCATGCTCAAGTGGGAGACTACATCTTGAAAGAGATGGCACTCAATGAGTTTGAGCCAAAATTGGTCAAGACGGCGCAAAAGATAATCCAGGATCGCATCCGCAATCTGGAAGATGAGAAGATTCAGAACGATTTTGACAAACAGAAACATACCATTGTTTCGGGACGGATCAAATCCATCGATGAAAACAACGGTGGTTACCGTATAGATCTGGGCTATACCGATGCCCTCTTACCTCTGGATGAACAGATCGAAAACGAATTTTACCGTCTGGGTGACAACATCAAGGCCTATGTCACCAATATCCGCAGCGGAAACCGCGGCGTGATAGTGATCCTGTCCAGGACCAATCCCGAATTTGTGAAAAAGCTCTTTGAAGCCGAGATCCCTGCCATCTTTTCCAATGCCCTCAAGATCCGCAAGATCGTGCGTGAACCGGGAATCCGCACCAAAGTAGAATTGGAAGCCCTTGATCCAAAGCTGGATCCGATCACCGAATGTGTGGGACCCAAAGGTACCCGCATCGACAGCATCCGCAAAGAACTGCATGGCGAGCAGATCGACATCGTGGTTCATAGCGAAGACATGGAAAAGATGATCGAAAACGCTCTGGGCATCAGCAATGTCAAAAGAGTGGTGGTGGAACGCAATCGTGCTGCCAGCGTGATCGTGGATGAAGCCGACAAAGTGATGGCGATCGGCAAACAGGGCAAAAATGTGAAACTGGCAGCCAAACTGACCGGCCTGAAAATCGATATCTTCACCACTGCCGAATTTGAAGAGAAGATGGCCAAAGAACGCCGTACGGTGAGCCATGTGAGCGAGCTGGATGGAGTGACATCCAAGATTGCGGAAGTGCTGAGAAATGCTGGATATACCAGTGTTCAGGACATATTCCAGGCTTCTGTAAATGAGCTTTCCGCCCTGGAAGGGATGGGACACAAGACAGCCGAAAAGCTGAAGGAATCAGCAAAGTATTTCTAATGCCAAATCGTAATAGCAAAGCAGGACACATTCCCATTCGCAGCTGTGTGGTGTGCAGGCGGAAGCGTGCTCAGGACGTGCTCATGAGCTTCATCCTGCTGCCCGGCGGGATTGTGTTTGATCCCCGCCGGCTGCTTAGTGCCCGGAAACACTATATATGCCCGAGTCTGGATTGCCTGGCACTATTGCCTAAATGGCGAAAAAGACGACTCAAAGGGAGACGTTCATGACGAGTGAGCAAACTCCCAAAATCCTGAATCTGATGCAATTTGCCCGTAAAGCCGGGAAACTGGTGGCAGGCATGGAAGCCTGTTTGCGCGCCATGCATCGTAAGCATATACATTTGATCGTGCTCGCTGCCGATAGCTCTGAGCGCACCATCAAGCGTGTGAATTTTGAAATACAGGATAGTGGAGCTAAACTACCGGTGATCAGCTTTGGAAGTCAGGAAGAGCTAAGTATAGCTGTGGGACTTCATAAGACCGGAGTGTTTGGAATCAGCGACAAAAATTTTGCTGCCAAGATCATGGAATATTGGCAGGCATGAGTGGAGGAACCTTGCATATACGCGTACATGAATTAGCCAAGGAACTCAAGATCAGTACAATGGCCCTAAAAAAGCATCTTACAGATCTGGGTGTGATTACCAAAAGCCACATGAGCTTTGTAGAAGAAGAAGTGGCGGATAAGATCCGCGATAAATATAATGAACAGATTAATGCTGAGAAAAGAGCAGAAAAAGATCGCAAGAAACTGATCGAACTCCGCCAGCAAGCCCGAAAGAGCGAGAGCAAAGCAGCCGAGCAAGCCGCAGAAAAGAAAGCTGCAGAACAGGAAGCTGCCAAGCAGGAGCGGGCTCAAGAGTCCAAAGAAGCCCTGGCTGAAAAGAAATCTGCCCAGACGGGTAAAACTGCCTCCACAAAAACCAAAGCTAAACCAGAAGACAAGGCAGAGCCAGTATCGGATTCGCAACCAGAGCTTACTGAGGCTGAAGTGCAAAAGCAAAAGGATCGGGAAGAAGCCGAAAAGCATCGCGAAAAGCTCGATATCCGTGTGCCCTTCGAGCAAGCTACACCTCCAATGAGGCCCAAGAGTACCCGAGCAAAAAGTCCTGAACGGCCTCGTAAACCCCGCAGCAATACTCCTGCACCGCCACCTCCGCCACCACCGCCGGTTCCGGACAAAAAAGATATTGCCAAGAAATTTGGCAAAGCCAAACCCGTGCATGACGATCTGGGAGAGAAGAGCAAACACAAAAAAGCGATAATCTCCAGCAGCAAGAAGGGTAAGAAAAAAGGCATTGAACCGATCGAAATCGATGAAGCTGCGATCTCCAGAAACATCAAGAAGGTGATGCAGAAGACCTCAAAGCGCAAAAAATATCATCGTGAAGCGCAATCGGTGGAAGACCATGGCCAGGAAATCGTGATCCGGGAATATACTTCGGTCTCGGAACTGGCTAAGATCATGAACGTATCTCCCAGTGAGATCATCTCAAAGTTCTTTATGATGGGACAATTAGTCACCATCAATCAACGTCTGGACAAAGACTCGCTGGAGATGATCTGCGATGAGTTTAACGTAGAGTTTCACTTTGAAGACGAATATGGCACAGACCTCATCGAGCTGGAACAGGAACAGTATACCGAGGTTCCGGAAGAGCCACGTCCTCCGGTGGTTACGATCATGGGTCATGTGGATCACGGCAAGACCTCGATTTTGGATTATATCCGCAACGAAAACATCGTGGCCGGAGAATCTGGTGGAATCACTCAACACATGGGTGCCTATCAGATCGAGATTAATAAGCATAAGATTACTTTCCTGGATACCCCGGGACACGAAGCTTTTACGGCAATGCGCGCTCGTGGGGCGAATGTGACGGACATTGCGGTGATCGTGGTAGCAGCCACAGAAGGGGTAAAACCTCAGACCAAAGAAGCTATCGATCACGCCAAAGCGGCGGGAGTATCACTGATCTTTGCCATCAATAAGGTCGATCTGCCGGAAGCGAATGTGGAAAAAACCATCTCAGAAATCCTGGATCAGGGCGTGTATCTGGAACAATATGGGGGAGATGTGCCCTGGTGCAAGACCTCTACCGTCACCGGTGAAGGGATCCTGAATCTCATCGAAATCATCCTGCTTACCGCAGAGATCAAAGAACTCACCGCCAAGCGTACAGTTCCGGCTGAAGCCATCGTGGTCGAAGCTCAGATGAATGCCCGCATGGGCTCTGCTGCCACTATCCTGATGCAAAAAGGAACCTTGAAAAAGGGAGATATCATCGTCTGCGGCGCGGTAAATGGCAGAGTGCGCCGCATGGAAAACGAGCGGGGACTGGAGATCAAAGAATTGGGTCCCAGCGATGTGGCCAGAGTATATGGCCTTTCCGGCACTCCCAAGGCGGGAGATGTGCTCAATCAGGTGGATAGCGAAAAAACTGCCCGGGGCATCTCGACCGAACGTCAACAGATCCGGCAGGAACGCGAGAAATATCAAAACAAATCAAGCCTGCAAAACATCTTTGCCCGCATCAAGGAAGAACAGGTGAACACCTTGAACGTGATCCTCAAAACCGATACCGATGGTTCTGCGGAAGCGATTGCCGATAGTCTGCAAAAGCTGGCCAATGAAGAGGTGTCTGTAAACATCATTCACAAAAGCGTGGGCGGGATCAACGAAGCAGATGTGTCTCTGGCTTCTGCCAGTGATGCCATCATCATGGGCTTCCACATCCGAGCCGGGCAACAAGCCCTGCGCCTGGCCGAAGAAGAAGGCGTGCAGATCAAGCTGTATCAGGTGATCTACGATGCCATCGACGATGTCAAAGCCGCTCTGGAAGGAATGCTGACTCCGGATATTCAGGAACGCAGCATTGGCTCTGCCACGGTCAAAAAGGTGTTCAAGATCAAGAAACTGGGGACGATTGCCGGGTGCCAGGTGGATCGTGGAATGATCCAGCGCGAGTGCCTGGTGCGGCTGTATCGCAATGACGTCCTGGTCACCGAAGATAAATTGAGCTCACTCAAACACTATGCAAACGATGTCAAAGAAGTGAAAGCAGGAACCGAATGCGGTCTATCCTTACAGAATTTTACCGACATCAAAGAAGGCGATGTCATCGAAGCCTATATCGAACAAGAGGTAGCCAAAAAACTCTGATGAAAAACTATCGCATACCCAGACTGGCGCAAGAGCTGAAGAAGATCTTTAACATCACCCTTACGCAAAAGCTGAATGACCCGGCTTTGGCATGGGTGAATATCACGGAAGTGATAATCTCCAAAGATCTGCGCTATGCCAAAGTCTATTTCTCTCATTTCAATAATCCCGCCTCTCATGACGAGATCAAGCAACACCTGATCAAGTCATCCGGATTCTTTAAGAAACAAATTGCAGGAGCACATATTATGAGAACTATTCCCGAACTGTCATTCCATTATGACGACACGGAAGATCGTGCTGAACGGGTGGAAGCCCTTCTGGCTAGCATCAAAGATGAATATGATGAGGATTATGATCCGGATATCGATATCGAAGACTATCTGGACGACGATGAGTATTATGATTACGACGATGATGAGGAAGAGGACAACTACGACGATTTTGACGATGACGACGACAATGATCGCTAAACTGAGACCCTAAAGGCCGGCTTTGGCATTTCCCGATATAGCATTGGATATGACACACACTATCAACCATCAGCTCTTTGCCCTGGTAGCTCAGGCAAAGAGCATTGCTCTTACCACTCATGTGGCGTCTGATGGTGATGGCATGGTGGCAGCTATAGCCCTGCAGGAAATCCTGCGGCTCAAAGGGCAGGAATCCACCATTATCACCGATGGTGAAGATCTCTCCCGTTACGGCTTTTTGATGGAAAATACTGTGCATCAAGCCTATCAGGAAGGGATGGCATTTGAGCTGGTGCTGGTGCTGGATTGCAATAGCTATGATCGCCTGGGTGAGCGTGCTGCTTTGATCAAAGCAGCAAAACGAGTCTTTGTGCTGGATCATCATGTGATCGAACACCAGCCCATCCCGGCAGATCTGGAGCTGATCGACAGCCACTATGTATCTGTCGGAGCAATGATCTATCGCCTGTTTGAGCAAGAGATCATGAGTCTTGAGCCTGAGCGCAGAAAGTATATTGCGGATTGCGTGTATGTAACCATTCTCAATGATACCAACAACTTTGCCAATGCCAATACCACAGCGGAAGTCTTTGCTCTCTGTGCAGATCTGGCCAGACAGGGCCTGCAGGCGCATCTCATAAACATGGCTTATCTGCAGAATCAATCAGCCAAAGAGATGCTGTATCTGGGACATAGCCTGGCCAGCATCAAGTTGTATCACCATGATCAGATCCTCTTTTTGCATTCGGATCTGGCTCTGGCACAAAAGCTGGAGCTTGATCCTTCCTCGCTGATGAGCATCAGCCGCTATGTGCAGGGGGTGCAAAACCTGCTGGCGATTGCCTATTTTCGGGAAGTAAAACCGGATGTCTGGAAGATCTCACTGCGATCCCTCCAGCTCAATGTGCAGGAATTTGCCGCCCGTCACGGAGGTGGAGGACACAGTAAGGCCGCCGGACTCACGCTCAAAGGCAGTTT
The DNA here is from genome assembly GCA_964501025.1 of uncultured Candidatus Cloacimonadota bacterium. Lineage (GTDB taxonomy): Bacteria > Cloacimonadota > Cloacimonadia > Cloacimonadales > Cloacimonadaceae > UBA5456. Next base: position 7,029 of record CAZCRD010000070.1, read on the forward strand.
GCAGCAAGTGCAAGAGCTCATCCTCACCGAGCTCACTCAAGCGGTCGAGCAGCTATGAACAGCTTTTTGTTGATCGATAAACCAGCGGGTATTTCATCCTTTGATGTAATCCGCAGACTCAGAAAGATCACGGGAATCAGGAAGATCGGGCATGCCGGCACTCTGGACCCATTTGCCACAGGCCTCTTGATCTGCGCTATCGGTCAATACACCCGGCTTTTGAAGTATGCTGAAGCTCAGAGCAAATGCTATGAAGCTTCCTTGCTTTTGGGCAAAGCCAGCAGCACCGGAGATCCTGAGGGTGAGATCAGCGCTGCGAAAATCCCCAATATCAGCGAGCAGGATCTGCTTGGTCTCAAAGACAAGGTTTTGGCCTTGAAAGAACTCAAAATCCCGCTTTATTCCGCAATCAAGATCGAGGGCAAACGTGCTTATCAGTATGCCCGTGAAGGGGAAATCCTGCAAATGCCCATGCGCAAGGTCGATATCTACGATTTTGAGATCCTGGATGAATTGCAGGCAGACACGCTTCGCTATCGAGTAAAAGTCTCCAAAGGAACTTACATCCGTGCCTTAAGCGAGTATATCGCCTCAGAACTGGGGACCATCGGGATGACCACCGCTTTGCGCAGAACTGAGATAGGGGAGATCACCGTCAGCAAGGCCAACTCTTTGCCAGAGCTGGAATCAGACTGGCAAAAAGCGATTTGCCCGGTTCAGGAAATTCTGGCTACACTCCCTGCTCTGGAACTCTCCGAGACTCAAGCTCAGGATTTTGAGCATGGTCGCAGATTCAGCCTGGCTCATGACTTTGCTGATGGCACTGAGATTGCCCTGTATGTCCCTGACCACAGACTTCTGGGCATTGGCAGCAGTGAGAAAGGCTATATCCGGCCAGTCCTGGTCATGAATAAAGAGCACACCTCGTGAGCGTGGTCTGCATCGGCACCTTTGACGGCATTCATCGGGGGCACCGCAAGCTACTGTCCCACATGAAAGATATTGCCCAAGCTGAGGCACTGAAATCCGTGGTGATCACCTATCGGGATCATCCGGCTTTTACTCTGAGGAAGGATGCTGCTCCCAAATTGCTCTGTCCTTCCGCACTCAAAGAGCAGGAACTGCTGAAAATAGGCATAGACCAGGTGGTAATGCTGGATTTTACTCCAGAATTTGCTCATACCAGCGCCGGTGACTTTTTGCAAGATTATCTGATTCCTCTGTGGCATCCGCAAGTGATAGTAGTAGGATATGATAGCCATTTTGGAAAAAACAAAGAGGGCAATCGGAAGTTTTTGCAAAATCATGCCGCGCGCTATCGCTATCGCCTGGAATATGTAAAGCCAGAGTTGTATCAGGGAAAACCGATCAGCAGCAGTGTGATTCGCAGGTTTTTGGAAGAACGCAGAATAGAGGAAGCAAATGTTCTGTTGGGGCGTCCATATCGACTCTTGGGTACTGTGAGCAGAGGACTGGCCAGGGGACGCAGTTTGGGCTTTCCCACGGCGAATCTGCTCTTGGACAATCCCCATCAACTGATTCCGGCGGAAGGGATATATCTGAGCAAAGCTCACTTGGAGCGGGGGGATTTTTTTGGCTTGACTAATATCGGCAAATCTCCAACGGTGAAACACAGTGGAATCATCGAAATTGAAACCTATCTGATCGATTTTGATGCAGAGATTTATGGCTCCACCATGCAGGTGGAATTGCTCAAATACCTAAGGGAGGAAAAGATGTTTGCCGATACCCACAAACTCACCCAAGCCATGCGGCAAGACCTGGCTCTGGCCCGATCCCTGATCCGGGAGCAACAGTGCTAAAGCGTCTCTTCCTGCTTTTGCCCTTGTTCTTCGGAGTGCTATTCGGCATCCAATGCATATCTGCCGATGGCACCGCGCTTGATCTTGACAGCCGTGAATACCACTATCACTATCATAGCTCTACCAACGACCTGAATTTCTTTGGGGCAAACCGCTGGGGGGTACGCTTCAACTTTAGAACTGCCTATCCTGGCATGAGTGAAGTGAATTTCCGGGTGCAAGGTGCCCGTTTGTGGTTTCCCAATCCCGGCGATGCAGTAACGGTGGAACTGATGAGCGATGTGAATGGAGATCCCGGAATCGTGCTTGCCACCCAAACTGCTGCCGTGACGGACAATCATATAGATCTGTATTTTGACACTGAGCATATCGCAGAAAAGGTCTGGTTGATGGTGGATTACAACACCAATATGAACAATCGCTTTGTAGCCGCCAGTAGTGGGGGCGGAAGCAATAGTTTTTATATGAATCAGGTGGATGATATCCAGCATCTGGCAAGCCTGGCTCAAGCCGGGTTCAATTGTGAGCTGCTGTTTGGGGTTTTGGGCGATTTTGTCTTTGATCAGGTTGATCTTGAGCTCTGCAGCTTCGCTTTGGAGGGAGATTTGCTGCCTCAAAACAGAGTATGGCCCAGCTTTTCTGTATACAATCACAGCGATAGCATAATCTCAAACGCCAGCTTGAACTTGATCCTCAGCCGACCTGGCTTTGCCCAGTATGACACTCTGGATATCATCATCAACGATACTTTGGCTCCCTATGAGCAATATGAATATGACGGTTCGGGCTTTGCCGAAGCCGAGATAACTCTACCTGATGAGCCCACTCAACTGCGGGTGGAAGCCACTCTAACCAGCGAATATACCGAGAATGATACGCTGATTGCCAATAACTACAAGCTGCTAAACTACCAGGTCTTTTCTGATCAATCTCCCTTGCAACTGGTCGAGAACTTCTTGCGCCAGGATGAGACTGTGGTTATCAACAGCATCCAGCAGCCATATCTCACCGACACCATTCACTCTTTGCAGTATTTTCCGATCCTCTCGGATTCGCTGGCCAATCTTGATTCCATGCAACGCTTCAACTGGTATGGATTCAATACCATACCCCGCACCACCCTGGCTGGGACCCAGCATGTGATTGGCTTTACCGATCTCTACCAAGACAGGTTTTTGGAAGCCCTGGATCAGATTCAAAGCCAGCGTAGCTTCATCTCTTCTTCTTCCTGCTCGATGCAGCCAATGGAAGATTCTGAAAACGTAAGCGTAAATATCCAGTTTTCAAATGAGAATACCAGTCTGTATACCCAAAGCGGACAGAGCTTGATGATAGGCTCACGAATCTTTGCCGGATTGTTTCAAAAGCAGGACTTTGACGGGCAGGAAGGCTATGTGCTCGAGCGCTGGATCGCTTTTGCCGACACCGTAAACAGCACTTTGGATATCGGTTCCAGCGTGGAAAAAAGCTATTCCTTTACCACCAGCGGCCTTTCGGATACCGAGCTTCAGCAAGATTACCGTCTTTACTATTGGGTGCAGGCAAATAGCGGAGGCCGCATCTACTATACGAATTTCAGCGATTTCTGTGCTGAGACTTTTACCGCCAATTCCGATGCCCAGGCACCGGGCATAAACTTCAGCCTTTATCCCAATCCCGTCAGAGCACAGCAAGATCTGAAGGTCTCGGTAACAGGCAGCGCCAGGCTCCGCATTTTCAACCTGCGCGGGCAGCTGATATATGCGAATGATGCTTTTCGCTCAGAGCTAATCCTGCCCAACAATATCTTCCCGGCTGCGGGGATCTACTTTGTCCGGATCAATCAGGAGGGACGAGTGTCAAACACCAAAAAAATCAGCATAATAAAGTGATAAAAAATATGGAACACATTTCAGTAAACGAATTGCATCAGCATGAAACAAAAGAGATCGTGGGTTTTTACCTGGCGATAGAAAAGGAATTGCGGGAAGGCAAAGGCGGGCAGTATCTCAGGTTGAAGATGCAAGACCGCACGGGGCAGGTGACAGCTAATGTCTGGAAAGATGCGACCAAGGCTGCTGCAGAATTTGATGCCGGAGACGTGGTCAAAATCCGGGCACAAGTAGTGAATTTCAAAGGGCAGATCCAGCTTTCCATCACTCAGATCCGCTATGCAGATAAGAGTGAATATGAGATCAGCAACTACGTCACCCGCAGCAGATTTGAGCCGGAATTTCTGGCAGAACGCTTTTGGGGTTTTGTGGATAAGGTAGAACACGAATATCTAAACCGGCTGCTGCATACCATCTTTGACGACAAAGACTTCTTTACTCGTTTTTTGCAAGCTCCCGCTGCCAAAAGCTGGCATCATAATTATATGCACGGATTGATCGAACACACCATTGCTGTGGCTGCACTCTGCGAATTTGCCAGCTCTCAGTATCCGGTTTCTCTGGATCTATTGCTCTGCGGAGCCTTGCTGCACGATGTGGCCAAGGTGATAGAATATAACTCCAAGATTGCCATCGATTTCACCGATGAGGGCAGACTTTTGGGGCATCTCAGCATGAGCGATCAGATCGCGGTGGAAGCTGCAGCCAAAATTCCGGGCTTTCCAGAGGATCTGCTGCTCAATCTCCGCCATCTGATTCTCTCTCACCACGGTGAGTATGAAAAAGCTTCGGTACGCTTGCCCCAGACCCTGGAGGCTGTGCTTTTGCATCATTGCGACAATCTCGATGCCCAAACTGCGGGTGTGAGTCAGTTGCTTGCAGCAGCTGCTCCGGATGCTGTCTGGAGCGAATTTGATAAGATCAATAGCCGCTACTATCGTATAGTTCGCATCTAAAAATAGCACCATGTTTCAAACTTCTGTGCTGGCCAGTGGCAGCAAAGGCAATAGCATCCTTGTCCGCAGCAACAACACTGGCATCATCGTGGATGCCGGCATCAGTCTCAAGCGGATCTGGGCAGCCCTGGAAGCCCTGCAGGTACCCCGCCATTCGATTAAAGCGGTGATAGTGTCTCACGAGCATTCAGATCACACCCGTAGCGCTGGGGCACTCTCACGCAGCCTCAAGATTCCCCTGATCATCTCGGCGGATACCTATGCCTTTTGCGCCCACAGATTGGGCAAGGTTCAGCACTATCTGCGTTACTTTGAAAGCGGGATAGATTTTATGGTGGGAGACATCCTGGTGCGGCCATTTCGATCCTCACACGATGCGGTGGATCCTTGCAATTTTCGCTTTGAGCACGACGACCGGAAATTGGGCATTGCTCTTGATCTGGGCTATTTTTCCAAGCTTACTGTCCTCAGACTCAGCGAAGTAAACACCTTGATCCTGGAGAGCAATCACGATCTGACAATGTTGATGGAAGGTCCCTACGACTGGAACCTGAAAAAGCGGGTTAAAAGCGAGCATGGTCATCTCTCAAATGAGCAAGCGGTAGGGCTGCTCTCACAGATCATTCATCCCGGGCTGGGCAACCTGATCCTTGCGCATTTGTCTGAGATCAACAACCATCCCGATCTCGCCTTTGAGGTGATGAACGCATATCTGTCAAGCATCCGCAGCCAGACCAGACTGCTGGTAGCGGGGCAACATCAGCATACTATCTTGCTGGATGTATAAGCCTATATTGGGAGCGGGGTGTCAGCAAATCGGTGTCCCTCAGGAAGGGCTGGATCAAGATCGCTTAGTTTTTCCACATCCTGTTACATCAAATTCACCGGATCGATATCCACCTGAGTGCTGATTCCCTTTTGCGGGCTGAAGCCCTTTTGGATATACTCAATTGCGGCATTGATGATTCCCGGATCTTTTCCTTTCAGGATCACATGATAGCGATACAGCTTGTTGATCTTGGCAAATGGAGCTGGGCTTGGTCCCAAGATTAGCAGCTTTTCACTGGGAGCGGGCAAAAATGTCCTCTGCAGTCGGTTCATCTCAGCGCTGAGCTCCGGCAGATCAGTTCCCTGATAGAGTAGTCTTGCCAATCTATACTCTGGCGGATAGTGCAGCCTTTTGCGAAAACTCAGCTCTTGCACGGCAAAGCGCTCAAAATCCTGCTGGCTGGCACATTGGATGGAATAATGCTCGGGATTGTATGTCTGGATGATAACCTCACCCTTTTTATCAGCCCGACCACTACGTCCTGCCACCTGGGTCAAAAGCTGAAAGCTGCGTTCGCTGGCACGAAAATCCGGAATATTGAGGCTGATATCGGCATTGATGATTCCCACCAAAGTCACATTGGGAAAATCCAGCCCTTTGGAGATCATCTGCGTACCGAGCAAGATATCCACATCCTGTCTTTTCATGCGTTGATACATACTTTTCAGGGTGCTGCTGGAACTATCACTATCCATTCTCAAAATCCTGGCCATGGGGAAGAGGATTCGGAGTGTGTGTTCCACTTTTTGAGTGCCGGGAGAGCCGTAGGATAAGCTGAAGGACTGGCAGGCAGGGCAACGCCGGGGAATTGGGTAAAAGTGCCCGCAATAGTGGCATTGCATCTCCTCGCGATCGCGATGATAGTACATACTGATCTCGCAATTTGGGCAGGTGATGAGCTTGCCGCATTTCAGACATTGCACAAAGGAAGAGTATCCCCGTCGGTTTTGAAAGAGGATCACCTGCTCTTTTTTTTCCAGACGCTCAGTGATTGCCCGGGCCAGTTCGTCCGAGATCAGCTCCGGATTCTGGCTGTCACAGAGATTGATGATCTTGACCTTGGGTAAGGCATAATGCAGAGGACGTTTGGTCAGGCGGTGCAAGCGGTATTTTCCGCTCAGGCAGTTTTGCCAGCTTTCCAGCGAAGGAGTAGCCGAGCCCAGGATGATCTGGGCATCGGCCTGCTTTGCTCTCACGATCGCCAGATCCCGGCCATGGTAACGCGGTGTGTTGTCCTGCTTATAGCTTTGTTCGTGCTCTTCATCCACCACGATCAACCCCAGATCTTTTACCGGAGCGAAGATGGCGCTGCGCGCACCGATCACGATGCGGGATCTGCCATCGCGAATCTTCTGCCATTCTGAAAAGCGGTGGGCATCGCTCAATTGGCTGTGAAGCACCGCCAGACTATCGCCAAAGCTGCTATCAAAGCGATCCAGCATCTGGGGTGTGAGTGCGATCTCAGGGATCAGGAAGATCACCCCTTTGCCTGCATCCAAGTATTTGCGGATGATCTCGATATAGACTTCAGTCTTGCCGCTGCCGGTGATGCCATAAAGCAGGTGAGTCTGAAAGTGAGCATAATCTGTCATGATCTCGGCGATTGCAGCCTGCTGTTCGGGATTCAACACAATGTCTTTGGCTTTGGCTCCGGTCTCCCGCAAGAGCTGAGATTCTTCCACTTCCCGGGGGAAGATACGAATGATGTCCTTTTTTACCAAGCCTTTCAGCGCACTGTATGAGACCAGATTGCTGATGTCTGCCATGGGAAAGGGGGCAGGCTCTGCTTTGATCAATTCCCAGGCTTCGCGTTGCCGCAGGGGAAGCGCACTCTCGTCAAAACTCAGCCCCGTTGCTTCGATGAAGTTTTTGATCTTAGGTTTATCTTTGTGTTTGAGTTTGCGGGTAAGCTGGATGTAGCCATCCTGCCGGGCAGCTTCCGCCATTTTGTACAGAGGGTAATCCGGCAATTTCTTCTTGAGTTCGGTCAATTTCTGCTTTTCCTGATTTTGCAACACGCTATACAGCGTCTGATACTGTTCCGGAATATCCGTCTGAGTCCCTATCCAGGTGGCGAGGGCATCCACATCTGCCTGCAATCTGGCGGGTAGCATGGCAAAGATGGCTTTGCCCACAGAACAGTGGTAATAGCGAGCCATCCACTGTGCCAGATTCAGCAATTCCTCCGTGAGTACAGCTCTTTCATCCAGCACTTCTACGATGCTTTTGTAACGATAATTCTGCGGCGGTACTTCTTCCATGCAGATGCCCAACATCAGCTTTGCATTTAGTGGCACCAGGACTCTGGCACCGCGCAAAATCTGCTGTGAGCTGGAGTAACTGAAATCCCGCTGGACTCCCAAAGGCAAACATACTTTGTAGTAATACATATAGTGAACAAGCTGGGAAGGCCGGATTTTGTCAATAGAAACTGCAAACAAAGCTGAAGGTATTGACTATCATGCCGTTGCCAGTTTGCTGCCGGGTAGAGATCTAATGCCCCTGCCCTTTCGCATCCCGCAAAGCTGAGATAGAGCTGATATCGACCCGTGATCATCCCCTGCGGATGGCTTCATCACGGCTTGATATCAGGTTCATTCTGCGGCATACAGATCGGGAAGAAACGATGAAAGGGGCTTGCATATCGCTAAAAAAAGCTTTCGTTCAAACCTGGTGTGTAGATAGTAGAAAAGGCTCTCTTTCGGATCAACTGAGGAAGGGTTGCGTCCGCTTGAAATAGTGTGTAGATAGTAGAAAAGGCTCTCTTTCGGATCGAGTAAATTTTTGTATCAGTCATTTAGGTAACATCAACCGTTTGAGCAGCTCTTTCCTCACCCCTCAACCAAGTGTTCGAGGTTTTCGAATTTTCAAGGTTTTAAGGTTTCAAGGTTTTGAGGTTTTGAGGTTTCTGTACAGGCGGTCGCCGTACCGCCTATGCCCCTCGTCCCCTTAGCTGACATTAAGGTTTTCAGGTTTTCGAGGTTCACGCAGATTGAAGCAGATCAAGAACGCAGATATATATATCTCCCTCTCGAAAATAGGCGGTACAGCGACCGCCTGTACTGTAGGGGCGCTCGCCTGAAGCGCCCATGTGGCCAAATTGAGTCTCATCAGGACGGCTGGGAAAGGATTTGTTGAATAATCCAACCGTCCTTGAGAAAAAAAAAGCCCCACAAATCTGTGGGGCTATTAGAATCTGTATGTATTATCCGGCTCTTACCCTGAACTGGTAGGCCATTTCTTCTCTGACGTTAAATTTCCAGCTATCCACAATGCTCTTTACCCGGGAAACAAAGCTCTCCGGATAGCTGCCATTGGGAACCACCTGGGATTCTCTTACGGTTCCGTCGGCACGAATGAACAGGGTGATGGTAAAGCTCACGCTCTGCCTGATTTGCATTTCACGATAAGCTTGCTCGATCTGGCTCTGACGTGCCTCGATCTGCTCGCGTAAACTGCTGTAGCTGGTTCTGGTGGATTCATCCAATCCACCAATGCTGCCTTCTCTCACCGTGCTGATGCCTCTGTTTTTGTATTCAGCAGCGATCTGTTGCTGTTTTAACACATCACCCCAAGCTCTTCCACTGGGGGCAAGGGTGCTGGCATCACCGGTAACGTGTACGCCCTGAGCGCCTTCAGGAGCCTGGCTGTAACCTCCGGTGGCAGGACCGGTGGTTACCACCGAGCCCACATCGCCAAAGGCTGGGGTATTTGCGGGATTGTAAGAAGATCCAGCGCCTGCACCGGCTCCGGGTCCGCCCCCGGGTCCGGGTCCTGCACCGCTACCTCCGCCACCAGGGCGGGCAGCAGCAAATCCTTCCGCAACGGTTGCGATTTGGAAAGCTGGGGCAGTGCCCACAGCTCCGGCATCAAAGCCTTGCAGGGCAGAAGTGAGGCTGGAAGAGCCGCCGGTGCCTTGCTGTGTGCCGGTTTGTGCGGTTTCGGCTCCTTCACCTTCATCAGGTGCCTCAGTAGGTTCAGATTGAGCGTATGAAGGAGAGGGGGTGGTAATCTCGGGAGTCACTTTCTGGGCTTGTGCCTTTCTGGTCATCAATTGCTCCTCAATGGTGTCCACTGAAGCATATTCCGGCTTCAGGAACATATCAAAGAGAAACAGGAAGAGCAGAGTCAAAAGGAAAACCAGCCAGATAACGGTCCGGTTAAATCTGGTGACTGCATCGGGACGTGTTCTTCTGGCATATTGGGCTACAATTGCTTTTTCTTCTGGGGTCAGAACTGCTACCCAGGGTTCACGGAAATCAAAATCTACACTCCAATCCGGGCTCAGGGTGAGTGTGCCTTTGATGTCTTCCTTGAGTACCAGTTCGTTGCCGGAGAGCAGATTGTTTTGTTTCAGATAATTGTTATCTACTTCAGTGCCGCCCTTTTCACAGCTTAGCTTAGATCCGGGGAGCATCTGCATTACATAATCGCCACCTTTGTGCTTGATAAACATGTGCTTATCCGGGAAGGAGGGCTCCAATATCTGCCATTGCAAGAACTTGTTTGAACCTATAAAGAAGTTCTTCTTGATCTCTTTGCCTTCTTTGGCATAGTCAAGAAACTTGCCTTTGTAGTTCAATCTCAGACTTAGTACTTTAGCCATGGGACCTCCATTATTGCATGGAAGCAGAGCTGTGCGATTGTAGCCAGTCTGCTTCCTCTAAGGTTGCGAAGTAAATATTCTGATAACCGGTACTGGTACCCACTCTCACAATCTCGGTTATGTACCCACAGGGTAGATCACTATCCGCCTGAACCACAAGGCAAGCTTCTTCCCATTTGTCTTCAGGGATAGCATTAAATTCTGAATTGAAAAATTCCTGCATCACACCGCGTGTGTTTTTGTTTTCAACCAGATCCTGGGGTGATCCCAAGAGCAGATTGTCAAGGCCCAGAAGCACACGGTCTGTGTATAGTTTTACAGGTGTCACCATGGCGTTGTCTACCAATTTGTCTTTCGTCATTGTGGTGGGGTATTGCATATCCGGCAATTCGGAGATCTTTACCGCTTCCATAGAGACGTTTTTGATCAAAAACACCAGGATGATGGTAAGTACGTCCAGCAGAGAAGTAATCGAGAGTCCTTTGACGTCTTCTACTTTTTTACGGACTTTCCTCGTTCCTTTCTGATTGCGTACGTTTGAATTTGCTCTACTCATAATTTCCTCCCCAATTCCTAATAGTAATAGATATTCTTGGGGTTCTTATAATGCACTGTGACAAAACCATTTTCCTTGCAGAGGTCAATCGTACGGATCAATGTATCATACACGACCTCAGGATGCACGATCACAGCAATGTCGATTGTATCCGGATAACGTTCTTTCATATCGATCAGCAGATCATTCAGACCCACAAAATCATAGACGTTTTCACCGAGCACAGGTAGCTTGTGTGTCGTTCCATCAATATCGCGTATCTCCATTCCGGGGAATAGTCCAGTAGCATGTTCTTTTAGCATCAGGTGAATCTCGATCTGTTCATCTGCTTCACCTCCGCCACCAGTACCTTCCCCCGGTACGTTTGAACCTCCTTCCGAGGTAAAATTCAAAGCCACCAGCGCTACCTGCGAAATCACGATCATCAGCATCAAAAACGGAATGATCGTAACAAAGAGGTTCATGATCGGAACCAGATTTGGCTCCTGGGGCTCAGTCTGCGACTTCTGTTGCCTCGCCTGGGAAGGACGATAAACTGCCATGATCCTATTCCTTGATATAGTTGTTGATATGATTTACCAGTTTTACGCTATACTCATCGATGTCGCTGATTAGATTCTGAGCACGAGTAAAGAGTCCACCCTTGATCAGAGTGAGCGGAATAGCACCGATCAAACCAAGAGCCGTGGTTCCGATAGCCATGTAGATACCATCAGTCAAGGCTTTGTTTTGAGCTGCACCAGTGAGTCCACCCAAAGAACCGAAGGCTTTGATCAAACCAAAAATTGTTCCCAAAAGTCCAAGATAGGTGGAGATCTGAGCCAAAGTATCAAACCAGAACAAACCGCCATCGAGTTTGTGCACAGTCTGAAGCACAGCCTCGTCAAACGCGTTTTGCACAGCGATACGACCTTCATCTCCTTTCTTGCCGGACTTGCGAATGTCTTTGTACACGCTTAGTCCGCTCCAAAAAATGAAGCCCATAGTGGTGGTTTTGAACTGATCTGCTATCTTGGTAGCTTCATCGATTTGATCGTTTTTCACGAAATTCTTCAGTTTCAGGAAAAACTTCTCGGCGTCGATTTTTTCCCGTACATAGAGCTGAATGTAACGGACAACAGCCAATGCCAGACCGACAAGCAGATTGATCAAAATCAAATATGCGAAGAATCCGCTGGTGGTGAATACCTCAATCAAGTTTACGCCGCCACCGGCAGCAGCAGGGGCTTCTGCAGCCTCTTGTGCGAAGAGGAACCCTACACTAATTAACAGGGCGATCACAACGAGTATACTATGTTTGCTTTTCATTTTGACTCCTTAAGCCATTTATTTAATAATAGTTCACTGCTTTCTTCTATTGTTTGGTCATCAAGCATAAAGCGGTATTTTCCGGATGCCATGAATGTATCAGCTTTGGATTTGTAGATTCCAGATACAGGAGTCATGGCTTTGACATCAATCACAATTTCTTCAGTATCCACCACAACGCCCTGGGCATTTACGGTAGGTTGATTCGTGGTCTGCGGATCTGCCTGCTGAGCCAGCAATACTGTGGCAAACATCAGCAGAGCAGATAGGATGATTAGGGTTTTGTTCATCGGATCTCCTCCTTGCCAGCTTGTGCGTAAGTAACGGTGGCCAAGAAACCTCGATACATCGAAGCGTTACTTACTTCAAAACGCAATACGTTTCGACCCATTACTACATGTTGAGCCGGAATGGGAACCTGCCCTTTGTATATCTCAAGCGGTTCCGGATCATAATCGAAGATTGTACTACCAATTTCTGTCCCGTTTAGGTATACGGTGACAGATTCCGGGGCGATAAGATCTATCATGCCTTCTCTGAACTCCGAATCCAGAGTAAAATCTGTTTCAAAAACCAGATTTTCCACCGGACCTTCAAGCTCTGAGGTCCAGATCGGGCGAGCTGCATTTTGCTCCATGTTTGCGATGTTTTCCCAAGTGATGTTCCATTCCGGGGCTTCAATGGCGTAGGTGGAGGTTTCTTCACCGGTCTCGGGATCGGTAGTGACTATTCTCCAGCCGGTATTGGTATGCAGGGTTCTTACCACTGGCGGGATATTGGCCAGGATGCGTTGATGACTGGTGAGCAGCTGCAGGTTCGCGGCCATTTCCAATTGATTGGAGCTGTCATTGATCAGCTCGATCTCCAGATTGTTTTCTCCGGTGGCAAAAAGCTCGCCGGGAATCAGGAAGCTATAGCACGTGGTAACAGGTTTGCCTGCTTCCAAGCTATCAACCGGTACCCAGGAGGAATTTACCAGGCTACCATTGAGCTTCACTTCCATATCCAAAGGATAGACGATCTGCAGATAAGCAAAATCAGGCGTTAAATCTGTATTTACTACTCGGCTCAGACGAAGAGTATTGCCGGCAGGGATATGGGCGCTACCCATCTTTTGTCCTTGAGTAGTCTGCTTCTGGGTGAAATTCAGCTTCACTCCGGCAGGTTCCAGCTCTTGCTGCCATTGATTGTCCAGGATCATTTCCTCAGTCCGGTATTCGGCCAGCAAGCCTCTTTCTGCCAAAGCGTCTTTGGCTTTTTGAGTATAATCATTCTGGTAACCGGCCAGATGATACTGACGGTAGATCTCATATTGCCAGGAGACCTCGTTATTCAGATAAAACTGGGTCTGCTGAAACACAAATTGAGCGATTAGATTGTCCAGCGCTTCTCCCGGATACTCCTGTCTGTAATAAGCTGCTTCGTTTGTGGTTCTAAAGTAGCTTTCCAGCTGGGTGGCTATCACCTCTGCACCGCGGGCATAGAATCTGGAGATCAAATCCATTGCTCTGAGCCTTCTGTCATTGTCGATGTAATATCCACTTTCATTAGCTTCACGTACCAGAGCCAGCACTTTGTTCACTTCGGCAGTGATGGTATCCTGATATTTGGGGATCCTGCGATCTCCACCATTGAGATTGCGATCCCAGGTGGTTACTGCATTTACCCGGATCTGTTGAGCTGGAGTATTGGTAAACACAGCAGATTCCGCCAGGGCATCCAGACTGGAATCATAGTTCTCCAGGAAGGCAAGACGGCGCTGCAGGTCATCATACTCATTTTGGACAGTTTCAAAGACTTCATGCACTTTCTCATTCTCAAAGCTCAGGCCTTCTTCCCGGTATGCTGCTTCCACAGCCAGATACTCATCACGGGCAGCAAAGGCTGCATCCCAGTCTTCATTCAAATATGCAGTATCAAAAGTTCCGGCAATCTTTTGCAATTCGGTATCGGCTACAAATTGGTAATAAGTAGTTTTATCCGGACTCAGGCGCAGGATATCACGAGCTATCTCGGTGTATTTATCCATCTCATTCCGATCCAGATAACCCTTGGCCATATACTCCATGTAAGGTATCACCTTCTCATGCTCGGGATAGAGCTCGATGAAGCGATAACGCTGCTCATACTCAGTTTCTATATCACCAGCTTTGGCGTACATCAAGATGGCATCAGCCAAAAGGTCGCTGGCTTGCACTTCACCGGCGTCGATACTGTTGTTTCTCACTTCTTCAAACAAAGTGAGATATCCATCCGCAGCAGCAGCGGGATTGTGCTCGGCCATGCTATTGATATTGGCCAATCGCAATCTAAAGGTGTAATTACTGCCGGGGTATTGCTCAATAAACTCTTGCTCAATGCTATTGGCCAAGGTAGGATTATTCATCATATCAGGTTTATTGGCAATATCATAAGCCTGCTTGTAGCGAGCATATATGGCGTCCACGTTGTTATCTGTTTGAGCGATTTCCATCAGCAGATCGATAGCTTCCTGGTAAGCCTGAGCGCTTACAAATGCCTGCACTGCGGCTACTTTGTGTCCCAGGATTTCTGAGCTTCTGGAGGGATCAAGCTCTGAGGCCAGGCGCAAACGCTCATTAGCTTCAGTGATGTAATCTCCACTTGAGGCAGCTTCTTCAAAACTGCTCTGGATCTGCACCAGGATATCCTGTTCGATGTTTGCTTTTTCATCAGCAGACTCGGCAAAGGGAAGAGACTTGCGCAGCCACTCTTCAGCTGCATTGTGGTGTCCCTCTTGCATGCTGAGATCTGCAAGCTTGAGATAGGTCTGATACTTATCTTCATCTGAGAGCAGGTCTTGCTGAGCAATGACCTCATTATAGAGCTGCATAGCTTCTGAGTTCTTTCCTCTTCCCATTTGGATATCAGCCAAAAGCAGCTTGATGTTGAGTGCTTCACGCGCTCTTTCCGCTGTGCGATACAGGTCATTATTGGCCACCAGGATAAAGCGCTCAGCACTGTCTTTGAGGAAATCATAGGCTTGATCATTGTCTAAGCCAGCTCCCTGAGGAGATTCTTCGAGGGTTTCCATCAGATTCACGTAAACGTTTCTGGCATAGTCCATGGCGAGTTCTTCATTCTCATAAAACTGTGCATTCGTGGGATGAGTCTCATTATAATGATATATTACTTCGATGGCTTCAATAAAATCTGCCACTTCCTGAGTGCGATCAGCCAGCACTGCATAGCAATTTACTTTGATACTGTCAGACCGGGCAGAGAAACTCGCATAGTCTTCTTTGAAGAGCCGGGCAAAGCTATCATAGCTTTGCATATGTTCTTCATAGCTTTCCAGGTTGTCGCGATTCACGTTGGCTACGAAGTTATTAAACAGACGGATACTTCTTTGCTCATAGGCGTTTTCCACGATATCCATCTGTTCGTTGATATCCCGGTTTTGGTTTGCGCTGTACCACTGGGATTCATGGTTGTAATTAGTAATGATCTTCTGGTAGGTATTCTGAGTGATCTCATTGAGGTTTTCACCTTCACGCAGTCGCTGTCCTGAGTTGTGATACAGCACCAGAATGGAATCCTGTAAGATCGGATTCTGGATAGCAAGAGGGGCGGTATCAATGCGAAGCTGCAGGAAATCAATGGCTTGGATTGAGACACCCATATCGATCTTGTTTTTTGCAGCTTTGTCGATAATCTGCTGGATTACATCATCATTTTGGTAGTCCTGAAATACGCTCTGCACCACTGCGATACCCCGGGAAAGGGTATTGAAATTCGTGCCGTCCATAGCTATCAGGCAGTAAGCGATATTGTCGATGGCATCTGTCTTGTAATCAGCGGCAAGCTGGGGATCTGAGATCTGGCCAGATTCAGAGGCTTTGAGAATCTCCAGAAAGTCATCCATGGCCAATCTTAGCTCTTCAGCCTCGAAGCTATTTAGCCGCACCCATCCTCTTTGGTATAGTGCTTCATAATACAAGGGGCTATCGGGATCTGCCACGATCTGATCAAAGTGATCAATGGCCAAAGCGTGATAATAATCCGCATTGGGAGAATCTCCGGCAAAGCTGAAGTACAAAAGTCCCAAGCGATAAACCGATTCTTCATAAACATCGGATTCGGGATATTCATCCACAATTTCTTGCAGAGCATTCAGGGTCTCGCTAAAGTTTGCTTCCGAATACAGACTGTTTGCCGGAGGCACATCGCTGGCTCTGGCAGCAGTACGGAAAGCAATTTTGTTTTGGTCAACCTCAATTCCATTGAGCACACTGGAGATGAAGGCTACATTATACAAAGCCAAGTCACGCTCCGGCAAATTAGGATCCAGATCTGCAGCTCTACGATAGTTTGTTAATGCCGGTCTGAGATCGGATGGGTATGCATAATACTGCAATTCAGCCAGTTTGTAATAAAGATCAGCCGCAGCAATCAGCACGCCGCCACCAGGTTGTTCAAAGGCACTGAAATCGGGGTTATCTGATATGAATTGCTCAATACTTGAGATCATAGCCAGTTGTTTCTGGCGAAACTCTTCCTGTGTAGCCAGCAGCTCAGCTTCTGAAAGCACGCTCTGAGTTGCAAGAAAATCCTGGTATTGAGACATAAGATCACGATAACTAAGGTGCAGACTGATAAAGTCAATATGGGTAAGATACTGAGAATAGCC
>CAZCRD010000071.1:0-11448 GCA_964501025.1 uncultured Candidatus Cloacimonadota bacterium
GAAGGCTGAAATAAACATAGAGGAGAGCAGGTGGGGGTCTGTAGGCTGGGGGCAGGAATCCATAAGCTTACATCAAGGATGCCAATCCATGACGCACACCCCTGCTGCTGGCCAGGATGTAGCGTTGCTGATATATGTCCATCAGTTTGAGCATGATCATGGCGGCAGGAAGGATGATATCGGCGCGGGTGGGATCCATACCCGGGATTTTGGTGATGGTTTCACTGTCCAGAGCGCGATAGGTCTGAATCTGCCGATACAGCTCAGAGCGAGCAAGCGGGTAACCATTCACCTTGTCTTCCTCCCAATCTCGCAAGCCCAGAGCTACCATGGCGCAGGTCAAAATCGTGCCTCCGGTGCCCACGAGTGAGATACCTTGCCTCGGTTTCAAAAGCAGAGTGCGGGAGATCTCCTCTTCGATGCCAAAGAATTCACAATTGCTGAGGGGATCATGGCGGCGAAATCTCTGGGTCAAAGTGACCGCTCCCAGAGGAAAACTAAGATTTTTCTCGATGACCCCATTTGAGCCGATCACGATCTCTGTGCTGGCTCCACCGATGTCAAAGCACACCGCCCTGCCCTCAAGATCGAGTCCACTGTGAATCCCCCTAAAGGCAGCTTCACCCTCTTCTTTGCTACTCAAGATCTTTAGCTCAAGCCCAGTGCTATTGCGGATCCGATCGATGATGTCACGCCGATTGCTTGCCCGGCGCAAAGCTTCTGTGCCCACAACTATCATGTCTGAGCTCTCGGCAAAACTTGTTTGCACCTCGCGGATTGTGTGCAAGATCTGCTCAATTGCAG
Organism: uncultured Candidatus Cloacimonadota bacterium; assembly: GCA_964501025.1. Lineage (GTDB taxonomy): Bacteria > Cloacimonadota > Cloacimonadia > Cloacimonadales > Cloacimonadaceae > UBA5456. Next base: position 805 of record CAZCRD010000071.1, read on the forward strand.
TTTCAGACAGTTCTCCCGAAGTCATCTTTTCCGCCGCCAGTCTCAGAGGCAATCGGTAATCCTGATATGGCTTTGTTTCACCCTTCCCGATCTGCATGATTTTACAGGAATTGGAACCAAATTCCATCACCATCAGTGAATCAACTTTGTGTATCATCCGCGCATCCTTTCTTAGCATCTATTACAGACAATCTAAAGCATGCAGCTTTATGAACAAAGTGAATTTGACGCAACCCCAAAGCTGGGCATCATCGGCAGCACCAGCTCCGCTCTCTCCCCCCTTAGCATTACGGGATCAATACGGGTCAGATCTGCATTGGTACCGCATTAGCACTGCAGTGCCGAAGGGAAAGCGCTCTCGCTTCTCAAGCCCCTCTCTTGGCAAGAAAGCCGATGTATTCCCGAAAATTCTTGACGTATCCTGCTGGATTACAAACTGGTATCTGGAATAAAAAAACATTCGAGGTGAACATTGCGTAACATAGTAATAGCTGGTAATTGGAAGATGTACAAAGATTTGACAGAGCTTTACGATTTTTGCAGGGCTATTGCCCAGCCCTTGAAAACAAAGCAGCTCGGTAATGTCCTGCCGATATTGGCTCCGAGCTTTGCGTTTTTGTCTGTGCTCAAAAGTGAGCTGGAAGACACCGCTGTCCAGGTGTGCGCACAAGATGTGAGTGCTCATGCCCAAGGAGCTTTTACCGGAGAAGTTTCAGCGGCAATGCTGGCTTCTTTGGGCTTGTCATACTCAATCGTGGGACATTCCGAACGTCGCTCTCACCACAGGGAAAGCAATGAGATCGTACTGGAAAAGCTCTTGATGCTGATGGATAATGGAATCAAGCCCATCCTCTGCATCGGTGAGACTTTGGAGCAACGCGATGCGGACAAAACCGAGCAGGTGATCCTGGAACAATTGGAAGGTTGCCTGCGCAATGTGCATCTGTATAGCCCCCAAGATCTGATGATTGCCTACGAACCCATCTGGGCTATCGGAACCGGCAGAACTGCTACTGGAGAACAGGCGCAGGAAGTGCATCGCTTGATTCGCAAGTGGATGGCAGATTCTTACAGTGACCAGCTCGCCGATGAGCTGTGCATCCTCTATGGCGGCAGTGTCAAACCGGAGAACATAGCCGGTCTCCTTGCCATGCCGGATATTGATGGCGGATTGATCGGTGGCGCTTCCTTGGAAGCCGATAAGTATCTCAAGATGATAGATATCGCCTTGGAGCATAGTGAATGATAGACATCAAATACATCCGAGCAAACCCGGAAGTGTTGCGCACCGCGATCAAAAACAAAAACGAAAAAGCGGATCTGGATGCCCTGCTCCAAGCTGATAATCAGCGACGCACTCTGCAGTATAACTACGATCAGCTCAAAGCAGAGCAAAACGCGGTATCACAGATCATAGCCCGCAAAAAACGTGCCCGGGAAGACGCCAGTGAGGAGATAGCCAAAATGAGCACTGTGGCGGCAGAGCTAAAAAGCCTCCAGGCGGATCTGACCACGGTCAATGCCACAGTGGAAGGGCTGCTTTTGACTATTCCAAATATTCCTGAGCCTGATGTCAGCGTCGGACACGATGAGACCTTGAACGAAGTGATCCGACACGAAGGTAATGCCCCAAATTTTGATTTTGAGCCCAAAGATCATCTGGATATCGCCAGCCAAAACTCTCTTTTGGATCTGCCGCGAGGCGCAAAAATCTCCGGCAGTGGATTTCCGATCTATACCGGAGCCGGAGCCCGTCTGGAACGTGCCTTGATCAATTTTATGCTGGAATACCATCTGCAAAAACATGGCTATACCGAGCTCATGGTTCCTTTGGCGGTGAATCGCAAGACCATGACCGGCACCGGGCAACTGCCCAAACTCGAAAACGACATGTATCACATAGCTGAAGATGATCTCTTTTTGATTCCCACTGCGGAAGTGCCGGTGACCAATATCTATGCTGATGAGGTGCTGTCTTACCAGGATCTGCCCCAAAAGTATGTGGCATATACTCCCTGTTTTCGTCGCGAAGCGGGCAGCTACGGCAAGGATACGCGCGGTTTGCAGAGATTGCATCAGTTTAACAAAGTGGAAATGGTGCGCTTTGTAGAGCCGGAAAGCTCTGCTGCCGCCCTGGAAGAGATGCTGCAAGATGCCGAGGATATCCTGCGGGCTTTTGGCTTACACTATCGCGTGGTGTCCCTCTGCACCGGAGATCTCAGCTTTGCCAGCCAAAAGACCTACGATCTGGAAGTATGGGCTCCGGGTAGCAAGAAATATCTGGAAGTCTCTTCGGTGAGTAATTTCGGCGAATTTCAAGCCCGGCGCGCCAATATCCGCTACAAGGATGCCTCTGGCAAGATGCGCCATGTGCACACCCTCAATGGCAGCGGCCTGGCTACCCCCCGCTTGATGATTGCAATGCTGGAGACCTGCCAGCAGGCGGATGGCAGCATTGCCTTGCCACCAGCACTTTCACCCTGGCTAAACCTCAAACTATAGAAGGCTTGGATTATGACAAAAGACATGGGAATCCTGGATTTGGCACTGGTATTGGCCAAGCGCCGTAAACTGATCGGCAGCATCACGATATTGGCTGCTATCGCTGCCATCATCTATGCTATGCTGGCTCCATTTTACTGGAAGAGTTCTGCTACCATCATCCCGATCTCGGATGACGATTCCATCGGTGGCCTGAATACAAATCTGCGGAGCATGGTGGGAGGTGGTCTGATCCAGACCCAAAAGGGCGAGCAAGCGGTGGATTTTATCACCATCATGAAGAGCCGCACCTTTCGCGAACGAGTGATCAATGAGTTTGACCTGATCGAGTATTTTGAGATCACCAAACCCCGAGACCACGCCATGGAACTGGCACTGGAGCGATTACAGACTAAGATGATGCAGATTGTCTTTGATCCGGAAAGCTATATCATCAGCATCCGTGCCGAAACCAAAGACAAAGCAATGTCAGTCGCTGTGGTAAACTACTATCTGGATCAATTGGAACAATACAATCAGCAGAACCGCCTGACCAAAGGCAGATTGAAGCGCGAATTTCTGGAATCCCAAGTAAATATGCACATGAGTGACGTGGATTCTCTGGCGCTGGCGCTGCGCGATTTTCAGGTGCAAAACAAATCCATTGCCCTGGAACAGCAAACCACAGCAATGGTCACCATGTATGCCGAAACCGTCACCAAGTTCATGCAGGCGGAGATCGAGCTGGAGCTGGCCCAAGCTCAATATGCCGAAAGCTCACCCCTGGTCACCGAGCTCAAAGCCAGGCACGAAATCCTCACCCAAAAACTGAAAGAGCTTGAAAACAGCGATGCCAGGCTAACCCCAGACTATCTGATCCAGATCGACAAAGTGCCGGATCTCAGCATGCAACTGGCTTTGCTGATGATGAATATGGAGATCAAAAAGACCGTGCTGGAGTATCTCTATCCCCAATATGAACTGGCAAAGCTGGAGGAACATAAGGATTTACCGAGCTTTGAGGTCATTGACCAGCCCCGCGAAGCTGGAATGCGTTCCAAGCCCAGACGGGCTATCCTGGTGATCGTGATCACCATGGCGGCCTTTATCTTCTCCACTTTGCTAGCCCTCGTGGTGGAAGCTCTTTTTCACGATGCGGATAAGGTAAGACAAATCTGGAACACTCTTTGGGGAAAACAGAATTAAACCATCATGACTGTTAGCCTGAGCCAGGATAAACTATTTGACCGGGTGATTTTGAGTCCGCGGCATCTCATGTGGGGGATATTGGCGCTCTTTGCCGTGCTGGAGTTTTTTCCGGTATATTACAGCGTCAATACCATCACCTTCTTTGGGGTCTGCTTTCTGGGTCTGACCTGGCTGTTGGCATTTCCAAAAACCGCTCTTCTGACCAAGGCAAATATCCAGCCGATGATCTTTTTTGCCCTGTGGCTGACCTATGCCCTCAGCAGCTATATCTGGGCTGCAGATCGAGAACTGGCGCTGGATTTTGCGCTTCTGATCTTTCGCTATATGGCTACCTTTTTGCTCTTTGACGCAGTGTTTAGAGACCGCCGAATCTTGGACAAAGCCCACATCTTCTTTGTGGCGATCCTGGTGCTTTACACCATGACGGCGCTGTGGGAAATGCTCACCTGGCAACATCTGCCCAGCTCGAGATTGTATGGTTCAAACCTGTTTATTCCTACCGGACCCTTTTTCAATCAAAACAACCTTGCTGCTTTCATGCTCTTTATTCTGCCCTTTGTGCTCTTTTTGCCCAAGCTCTATACCAAACTGTGGATCAAGATCTTCAGCGCGGCAATCAGCATCTTGTTTTTGATCATTATCACGATTCAGGGAGCCCGCATCGCCATGCTGACTGCAGCAGCTGTATTGGCTGTGATCTTCCTCTTTTATTGCTCTCTCAAGACCAGGATCAGCCTTTTGCTCCTGTTTGCTCTGCTCGGCTTTGCCGCTGTCAGGATTGCCCCTGCACAAATCGAGCTGGGCAAAAACCTCGCTCTCTACGAATTGCAAAGCATCAGCTCAGAAGCAGAAGCAGTGCGCATGAGCTCGGTCAAGATCCGCACGCAGCTTTTCAAGGAAACCTTTGATCTTGTTGCTGCTTCCGGATTTATGGGTGTGGGCGGGGGCAATATCGAACACCATCTGGATACTGATAGGGCGTACCGTACGGCCGGTATCATCAATGCGCACAATTGGCTGCTGGAACTTTTGGGTAATTTTGGCATATTCATCTTCCTGGGCTTTGTGTACATCTATCTTTGGTGGGGATATCTCTTGTGGCATCGCTACCGTAAGGCCTCCGGCAGGCAGCGCTACCTGTATCTCAGCTATCTGCTCACTTTGATCATGTTTATGGCCTCCAGTGCTCTGCCCAGTTCGATCCGCTGGAATCATCATATCTGGATCGTCTTTGCTGCCATCAATGCCATCTGTCATCAGCCTCAACCTCTGTTAAAGGAACCCGCATGAAATCATTTCAGGAATTCGTAGATATAGTGGCAGCCTTGCGAGACCGTCAAACCGGCTGCCCTTGGGATATCAAGCAAACCGCCACCTCCCTGGTGCCAAACTTCATCGAAGAGCTCTATGAGGTGGTAGAAGCCATCGAGGAGCAAGACGATGAAGCGCTCTGTGAAGAGCTGGGGGATCTGCTCTTGCACATCGTATTTCAGGCTCAAATCGCCACCGAAGAAGGTCGCTTTGAGATGCAGGATGTGTTAAGAGCGATCAGTGACAAGCTGATCCGCCGGCATCCCCATGTCTTTGGAGATCTCTCTTTGACCGATGCCAATAGCGTCAAGATGAATTGGGAGCGCATCAAAAAAGCCGAGAAGACACATCGGGAAAGCGTGCTGGATGGCATCCCCAAAGCCATGCCTGCCTTGATCCAGGCGCAAAGGACTCAGGAAAAAGCCGCCTCGGTGGGCTTTGACTGGCCGGATTTACTCCCGGTTTTGGCCAAGATCGATGAAGAGCGGGAAGAGCTCTATGAAGTATTGCAAGCTAATGATCCCGAAGCCATCAAAGAAGAATTGGGTGACCTGCTCTTCAGTATCGTGAATCTGGCCCGCAAGCTGGATATCGATGCTGAAGCGGCACTTAAGGACTGCACCCGCAAGTTTTACCGTCGCTTCCGCTATGTGGAAGAACAATACAGCAAAAACGATATACATGAGGCCAGCCTTGAAGAACTCGATAAACATTGGGAAACAGCCAAAAACAAATAATCGCTTTCATAACCTGAGGCTTTACATTGTCTTTGGTTCACTGATCATCTTTGTCTTTTTTGCCATCTACACACAGGTGCTGATTCAGAAGGCAAGGCAGGAACAGGAATACGTCCCCCGCATCTTTGCGCAATATATAGCTTACACCGATGGCTATCTCCGAGCTGCCGAGAAATATGCCCTGCTGCTCACTGAAGTTAGCTCAAAATATCTGCAGTTCACTGCTCAGCGAGATTTTCAGGAGCAACTCTGGGATTACATTTCCACCGAGTTTATGCAGCAAAACCCCATCCCGGTGATCATCACTGATGCGAATTTGCAACCCCAGGTCTGGAAAAACATCCCCGTAGATCCGGATTCGCTGTATGAAGAACTGAGTCCAGATTCTCAGTTCAAGATGGGAGAGCTGATGTCGATGATGATCCAGACTCCTTTGGTGGATAATGGTCGCCTCACCGGATATGCCTTTTATAGTAAACCGGTCTCATTTGAGCAATTCATCAAAAACACGGATTATGAGATCATCGTTACCGATCGCAACCGCGAACCGCTGTTTTGGCGCAACGTCAATATCAGCGAAAGTTCTCGCTTCAACGCCTTGCCCATTCAGCAGCAGTTTGAGCTATTGTCCCGCCAGAACTCGATGACCGAAATCCCGCTTTCCAATGAAGCAGACTCTTTGGGATACATTTATTTTACCAATCCACAATCCCTGTCTTACATCCGCTATATTATAATCCTGGAGCTTTTTTTGGCCCTGATGGTGGTCTTTTTTGGCAGCTATGGACTCTTGCTGCTCAAGCGTACTGAGAAAGACACGCTTTGGGTAAGCCTGGCCAAGGAAACTGCTCATCAATTTGGCACTCCGATCACTTCCATGATGGGCTGGATCGACTATATGGATCAAAGCCCTGCCGCTGGCATTGAACGCCCCAATATGGATCAAATACTGAACTTTATGCGCGGCGATCTGGAGCATCTGAGAAATATCGCCTCCCGCTTTGGCAAGGTAGGCAGCATCACCAAGCTCGAGCCCAATGACCTGCACCAAATCCTGTGCGATATGGTGGAGTATTTCCGCGACCGCATGCCCCATCTGGGTTCACGCATCGACATCCATCTGATCAGCAAAATCGAAGGAATCCAGGTGCTAATGGATCCGGAATTGATCAAATGGACCCTGGAAAACCTGATCAAAAACTGTGTGGACGCCATGACCGGCAAGGGCGGCAACATCATCTTGACCGCCACCCATAAAAGCCCCTTCATCTACGTGCACATCCGCGATGAAGGTAAGGGAATTCCCAGAAATCAGTGGAAAAAGGTCTTTGATGCCGGAGTCACCACAAAAGCCCGCGGTTGGGGACTGGGACTCAGCCTGGCCAAGCGCATTATCGAAGACTATCATGGAGGCAGGATCCGGGTGGTTGAAAGCGCATTAGGTGAAGGCACTACCTTCGAGATCAAGCTGCATACCACAGAAAGCAAAAGGGAGAAAGCATGAAAACAGTCTTGAGCCGCAAGCAAATGCGGGAGCTTGATTCCCGCACCATTCACGAATTTGGCATTCCATCCCAGGTATTGATGGAAACCGCCGGAGCCAGATCAGCCGATCTGATTCGCAGCATATATCCCCAGGAGCTTCAGCAGGGAGTGCTGGTTTTGTGTGGACAAGGTAACAACGGCGGGGATGGCTATGTGATCGCCAGACATTTATATACGGAATCCACCTTGATCCAGATCCTGAGCATCGGAAACAAAGACATGAGCCCGGAGACTGCCCATAACCGCTTGCTCTGTGAGAAACTGGGTATCCCGATCCTTGAAGTGGATGATGCTGAGCAATTGGCTACCTTTCTTGCTTTACTGCCGCTGCAAACCCCGCTTTTGATCGACGCCATCTTTGGCATTGGCTTTCGAGGAGAGCTCCCGCCTCAGATCAAGGCCATCCTGCAGCTATTGGAGAGTTGCGAAGCCATCCGCATTGCCGTCGATATCCCTTCGGGCATTGATGCTGATACCGGAGCGGGGTATTCCCTGAAAATGGATCTCACCCTGGCTATCGAAGAACTGAAATATGGACACCTGCTGGGCATGGGAAGATCAAATTCCGGCGAGATCCGGATCGTGCCCATCGGCGTACCGCAGAGCTACAAGACAGATATCTCCTGCTTCCACTATCAAAACCTCATCCTCCCCGCTCGTTATCCCGATGCCCATAAAGGCGATTATGGTCGCGTGATCATCATCGGGGGCAGTATCGGCTTTTTGGGCAGCGTCAAGCTCGCCAGCAAAGCGGCTTTGAAAAGCGGAGCCGGACTCATCTATCTCTACACCCGATCAGCGAATCTGCCTTATTATGCCAATATCGCAGATGAGATCATGGTCTCTCCCATTTCAGAACAGCACGCCAGTGAACTGCCGGATCCTGACCAGGTCAGGGATTTCATCAGCAAAGCAGACGCCATCGCGATCGGCTGCGGCATGGGTCTGGATGATTACGCTGCAGGGCTGCTGCGCATAGTGTTGAGCCAGGCTCAGGTACCCACGATTTTTGATGCCGATGCCCTCACCCTGATCAGCCAAAACCCTGATCTTTTGCCTCACCTTGCCCAAGGGAATTTCCTGCTCACCCCCCACAAAGGTGAGTTTTGCCGGCTGGCCAATATCACCATGGAACAGCTCAATCAAGACCCCCTCGCCGCTCTCAAAGAGTATCAAAGCCAGGCTCAGTGCGCCATCCTGCTCAAAGGACACAGCAGCATCTATACCGATGCCAGCAGGACATATATCCTCACCGCCGGCAATGACGCCCTGGCCACCGGAGGAAGCGGTGACATGCTCTGTGGCATCATCTCCTCTTTTGCCGCTCAGGGCATGGATCTATCCCTTGCCGCTGGCTCTGCCGCTCTCTTGATGGGACAGACCGCAGAACGCCTGGCGGCAGAGCGACATACTTTCACTATCATCCCCTCAGACATCATTGAACACATAGGAGATATCCATGCATAAGTTAGCACAACTCAATACTCCCATATTTTGGGCTGAAGGTCATCCGGGCAGATTGGATCGGGAAAACTGGCAGCTCGAGATCACCGGAAGCTGCGACAACCCCCTCACCCTGAGCTGGCAGGATCTGCAAGACCTGCCGCATACCACCGTGCAAGCCCGTCTTACCAGCGTCACCAGATGGTCTGTCTATGGTTCCTGGACCGGAGTAACTTTGGCTCAGATCCTGGATCTGGTCAAAGTCCGAAGCAGCTGCAAGTATCTGCGCTTTTTGTCCGTAGGCATGATCTACGACACCTCGATTCCGCTGGAGATTGCCCAAAAAGAGCGCTCTTTGATCGCCTGGGCCTATGATGATGAGCTTTTGGATGAAGACTACGGCGGTCCTCTGCGCGGCTTCATCCCCTACCTTTGGGGTTACAAATCCGCCAAAAGCATAGTCAAGATCGAGCTCATGGATTACTACATCCCCGGTTTTTGGGAGATGCGCGGATACACCGATAGTGGCGAGATCGAAGCCGGAGTCTGCAGAGATATCAATGACGGGGGCAAGCTTAAGAAAATCCCGGCAGGAGAAGTAAAGGAATTCATCGAAGCATGAAGCTCTGGGTTACATACCTGCGTGCCATTGGAGCAATGTTCTTTTGGGCGATCACTTTCGTCTGGTACAAGATCGCCTATGAGACCTATCGTCCTTATGAAGTGGTATTTTTTCGTCTGCTCTTGGCCACCATCGTGCTTTTTGCCGTGATGTCGCTCAGCCGGCACTGGCAAAAGCTGGAGCGTAAGGACCTCTGGCGGCTGATGATAGTAGCTTTTTTTGAACCTTTTTTATATTTCAACGGCGAAGGTAATGCCATGCAATATGTGTCCAGCTCTCTGGGCAGCATCGTGATCGCCACCATCCCCATCTTTGCTGCCATCGGAGCCTGGCTTTTCCTCAAAGAACGGATCAGCATCTACGTGATCCTGGGAGTCATCGTCTCCTGTGTGGGAGTCGCCATCATGAGTTTTGGCAGCGGAGAACTGAGAGCCACCTTGATCGGGATCATGTTCCTCGCTCTGGCCATCTTTGGCGCGGTGGGCTATGGCCTGATGGTGCGGCCTTTGACCCTGAAATACAGCACCCTGACCATCGTTGCCTACCAGTCCCTGTTTGGCACGCTCTATTTTCTGCCCATGTTTTTGTTCATCGATGGCAGGCATTTTTTGACTGTGGATCACACTATGCGAGGGATCTATACCGTCATCGCCATGTCCATCTTTGCCACCATCGGCGCTTTTGTGCTCTTTACCGATGTCATCCGAAGCCTGGGCGTGGCAAAATCGAACATCTTTACCAATCTCATTCCCGTATTTACTGTGATTTTGGCTTTCCTGATTCTCAAAGATCCGATCAGCAGCAGAACGATTGTCGGCCTCGTGCTCACCCTGCTGGGACTGATCCTCTCTCAATATGCTGATCTGAAGAAACTCAAGCAACGCTATGTGCTGGGTAGAAGTATAAGTCCGGTGAAAACCTGAGACTGTTCCCGAGTTGCTGAATCAACCTCAGGATGACATGTCCAGAACATGCACGCCAAGATGACGTGGGCACATGTTTAGGACCGCACAAGACATAGATCCAGATGCCGTATCTACCCTGTCAGGATGAGCTGTCTGCCCCACCAGCAATACGGCAGCATTGCGCCACCATTACGCCTCGCAGGCGCAATGCTCCCGCTATGCTATTGGGAAACAGAGCCTTATTGACTTCGATAGCTCCAGTATCGACGTGCATACAGTACCTTGCAGCACAGTCACGTCTTTTAGTAGTACCGAAACAACCCACATTCGTCATTCCGGAATTCGGAGCTGGGCTGAGTGGGAACGAAGACCAGCGGAGAATATCCGGAAT
>CAZCRD010000072.1:0-30655 GCA_964501025.1 uncultured Candidatus Cloacimonadota bacterium
ACTGATGCCCGGATGAGTGGGTGCAATTTACCGGTTATCACAAATACCGGCAGCGGAAATCAAGGACTCTCGATCACCTTGCCGATCATTGCTGCAGCAGAGAAGCTCAAATCCAGCCATGAAGAGCTGGTGCGAGCCCTGGCGATGGGTCATCTCATCAGTGTGCATATCAAAGATAAAATTGGTTTGCTGTCTTGCCTGTGTGGATGTTTATCGGCAGCAGCAGGAGCTGCAGGAGGCATAGTAATGCTATTGAAAGGGGATTATACCAAAGTGGAATGTGCGATCAAAAACATGATCGGCAATACCACTGGCATGGTGTGTGATGGCGCAAAAGAAGGTTGCTCTCTCAAGGTGGCCACAAATACATCTGCAGCAGTGCAATCAGCACTATTATCCAGTATGGGAAGGTGTATCTCGGCAAACGATGGCATTGTCACCGAGGATATCGACGAGACTATCGCGAATCTGGCAGAATTTGTCAATACAGGTATGCAAAACGCAGATAAAACCATTTTGAACATAATGTTAAACAAAAAAAATCATAAAGAGGCGAATCATGTCTAAGCGTTTTCAGGTGAAGCTGGATCCTGTACTTCCACCAGACCCAGTCTTTGAAGAGGGAATTCGCAGAGCCCCGAATCGGGGCTTGAATCTGAGTAAAACTGAGATCAAACAAGCATTAAAGAATGCTCTACGCTATATTCCCAGTGAGTTGCACGAAAAAGTAGCACCGGAGTTTTTACAAGAGCTCCAGAGCAAGGGACGTATCTATGGCTACCGTTGGCGTCCTCAGGGCAAACTCAGCGGTAAGCCCATCCAGGAATACAAAGGTATCACTGCTGCCAGAGCCATGCAGGTGATGATCGACAACAACCTGGATTTTGAGATCGCTTTGTATCCCTATGAACTTGTTACTTACGGAGAGACCGGTCAGGTATGTCAAAACTGGATGCAATATCGATTGATCCAGAAATACCTGGAAGTGATGACCGAAGATCAGACTCTGGTCGTGGCCAGTGGACATCCGGTAGGTCTTTTCCCATCTCGTCCTGAGGCACCCAGAGTGATCTCGACCAATGGTCTGGTGATCGGTAAATGGGACAATCCGGAAGATTTTAAGCGTCTAACCGCTTTGGGAGTAGCAAATTATGGACAGATGACAGCCGGAGGCTGGATGTATATCGGACCTCAGGGCATCGTGCATGGCACTTATATCACTTTACTCAATGCAGGACGCAAGTACCTTGGCATCCCTGAAGCCCAGGATCTGGCAGGTGTGCTGTATATATCCTCAGGCTTGGGAGGCATGAGCGGAGCGCAAGCAAAAGCTGTGGAAATCGCTGGTGGCATTGGAATTCTGGCAGAAGTAGATTACTCCCGCATCGAAACACGGCATTCTCAAGGATGGGTAGCCCGTGTCTCAGATCAGCTTTCCGAAGTATTCAAGTGGGTAAGTGAAGCCAGACAAGCCAAAACCGCATTGTCCATCGCCTATCACGGCAATATTGTGGACTTGCTTGAGTATGTGGATCAGCACAATATCAAAGCAGAATTGATTAGTGATCAAACTTCCTGTCATGCCGTATATGAAGGTGGTTATACCCCTGCCGGAGTTGGCTTTGAGGAAGGACGCAAGATCCTCTCCCAAGATCCATCCCGCTTTAAGCAGTTGGTGGATGAATCGCTGAGACGTCATTATCGGGTATTGCTTTCTCTCACGGGAAAAGGCTCTTATTTTTGGGATTATGGTAATAGTTTTATGGCCAGTGTCTTTGATGCCGGAGAAAAGGAAATCGCTAAAGACGGGATCAGTACCAACAATGGCTTTATCTGGCCTTCTTATGTGGAAGACATCATGGGACCTATGTGTTTTGACTATGGCTATGGACCTTTTCGCTGGGTTTGCCTCACCCGCAAGGATAGTGATCTGAGGGCTACCGACCAAGCTGCTGCTGCGTTGATCGATCCCAACAGGAACTCTATGGATCGAGATAACCATCACTGGATTGTAACCGCTGAGGAAAATTCCCTGGTGGTAGGCACCAAAGCCCGCATCCTTTATGCAGATGAAGAGGGCAGAGTGCGCATTGCCCTGAAGTTTAACGAAATGATCCGTAAAGGTGAGATCGGACCGGTAATGCTGGGGCGGGATCATCATGATACTTCCGGGACCGATTCTCCTTTCCGTGAAACCGCTAATATCCACGATGGCTCCAATCTCATGGCCGATATGGCTACTCATTGTTTTGCCGGAAACATCGCCCGGGGTATGAGCCTGGTGGTTCTCTCCAATGGGGGAGGAGTAGGCATTGGACGCTGTGTAAACGGCGGTAATGGCATTGTCCTTGATGGCAGCGAACGGATGGATGAAGTGATCAAAAGTGCACTCTCCTGGGATGTAATGGGCGGTGTGGCAAGACGGGCCTGGGCTCGAAATGAAGGTGCCGTAATCACTTCTGATATGTGGAATGATAAACACGGTGATGAAGGGGCGATTACCCTGCCCGAACCAGCAGACGACAGCTATCTGGATAAGCTGATCTAAAGGAAGGAATTATGCTCAATCAGTTTGTACGTACAATGAAAGCAGAAGGTCTCTCAGACATAGTTATCCGCACCTTTTCTGCATACTATAAGACTCTGCGCAAAGGCAATTTCGGTCAGATCCCCGAGAGCCAGATTCAAGCTCCAGCAATGGACTCTGTGATTCCTTATGAAGAGTTATCCTCAAAAGGTAATGCCAATATCTTGCGTAAAATCGCCGTGATCAAACTGAATGGGGGACTGGGCACCAGCATGGGGCTTTCCAAGGCAAAATCTCTGTTACCGGTAAAGGGCAACATGAACTTCCTGGATATCATCACCCGTCACATCCTGGCTTTGAGATCAGAAAGTGGATATGATGTACAGCTCATGTTTATGAATAGTTTTGCCACGCAGGCTGATACTATCGAGTATCTGAAAAAGTATCCGGATCTCTCCCGGCAAGAGCTTCCTATCTCCTTTGTGCAAAACAAGTTTCCCCGCATCAAGCAAGAAGACCTTAGTCCTTTTGATCACAAACAAAAAGATAAACGCTGGAATCCTCCCGGACACGGAGATCTATACACGGCAATCTCAGCCTCAGGAATTATGGAACAACTGATCGCCAAAGGCTATCGCTATGCCTTTGTCTCAAATTCAGACAATCTTGGCGCTACAGTGGATACTGCGATCGCAGCCTATATGGAAAAACACGATATTCCTTTCCTGATGGAGGTTTGTGAGCGAACTGAAATGGACAAAAAGGGCGGTCACCTGGCTGAAGATGACACTGGACAATTGCTCTTAAGAGAGATTGCTCAATGCCCTGAAGAAGACTTACCCTCTTTTCAAGATACGTCCAGGTATAAGTATTTCAATACAAACAACCTTTGGATCGATCTTAAAGCTCTGGAATGGCACCTGATCACCAATGACTCTCTGATGTTGCTGCCTTTGATCGTCAATCCCAAAGAAGTCGATTCTGAAAAAGTGTATCAATTGGAGACAGCGATGGGATCTGCGATAAGTTCATTTACCGGTGCAAAAGCGATATTGGTTCCCAGATCCAGATTTGCTCCGGTGAAGAAGAGCAATGACTTGCTCAGCATCTGGTCCGACATCTATGAGCTCACCGAACAATACCAGATTCAGTTAAAGCGAGGATTGATGAAAGCTCCCTATATTGAGCTGGATCCGAGGTATTATGCAAACATCGATCAGCTACAAAGACGCTTCAAGGATGTGCCCTCACTCTGTGGTTGCAAAGAACTCAAGATCCAGGGTGATGTAAGCTTCGGCTCCGATGTAATCTGCGATGGCAGGGTCAATCTCAAAGCCATCAATCCAATCACGATTAGTAATCGCCTGATCACAGGTGATCTGGTTTACGAGTAAAGGAGGACGTGGTGGTATCCAAAGCTACTAAGATTCGTTTGGGAGTATTCCTGGTCATTGGCGGCATATTGATATTGATATTTGCTGCTGCTGTGGCTGGAAACCGCCTCATGCAAAAATGGGATCAGTATTACATAGTATTTGAAGATTACCCTGTAAGCGGCTTGCAAGTTGGCGGCACTGTAAACTATCAGGGCATCAAAGTAGGCCGGGTGGAAGATATCAAGATCGATCCTGAAAATGTAAATAAGGTGATTCTGACTATCAATATCGAGCCCGGAACACCGATCAAAGAAGATACCGAAGCGGTCCTGAGCTTGATCGGTATCACCGGACTCAAGGCGGTGGATATCAAAGGTGGCAGCAATGAAGCAAGAACCATCGAACCTGGCAGCTATATCAAATCCGGTTCTACCTTGATCGATGACATCTCCGAACGAGCCATCTCTATCGTAGATAAAATCGATGCTATTGCTGCTAATATCAATGATCTTACCAATGATCAGAATCGGCAGAACATTGCCACGATTCTGGAAGAAACCGGGCTCATGCTGGCTGAAACCCGCTCCAATCTTGCCGGAACTCTGGACGCTGTTAGCAGGATTTCTCATAATGTGGCAGATCTTACTGTAGGATTGAATGCCAATATAAATGACATCAGTCAGGCTGCTGTAAATACTATTGATAGCTTGAATGTGGCAACAGTGCAGTCTCTGGAACAACTCACCAATACCTTGAACAGTGAGCTGATGAGCATTACTCAGAACCTCAATGATAACGTTGATCAGATTTCGGAACAAAGCACATACCTGATCCAGGATACCCGATTTCACATCAACAGTATCGGGGAAAACACCAATACTCTGGTGCTCGATGCTACCAAAGAAATCAACCATATCAGCACCAGCATCAATAGTTCGCTTCAGCAGATAAACACCATAATGGGCTCGGATGAGTTTGCTTCTCTGATCACAAACATCGATGCTCTATCCGGTCAATTGGCAGAAGCAAACGTGAAAGATATGGTGGCAAATCTGGGCGTGACCGTTCAGCGCACCGGTGTGCTGATCAATACTCTAAATCGCACAGTTATGCGATCTCAAGATGATTTGATGGAGACTTTGGAAAACCTCCGCGATGCCACAAACAACTTGAACGACTTTTCACGACAAATCTCAGACAACCCGGCAATACTCTTGCGGGGAAATTGATAACGGAGGACAGGGATTATGAACCGTATATGTATTATTATTAGCCTCGGAATGTTAGCACTTCTGCTTAGTGGGTGTCTGGGCAGAGTTGACCGAACAGAAACAAATTATTATGTGCTGGATTATCAGCCCAGTACGGAAAGAACTGACCTGATGATGAGTGAATCCAATGCCAAAAGCCTGTATGTAATGAACAGCAGGGTAAACCGCACCTACAATCGAAATCAGATCGTGGCCAAAGAGAGTTTTTACCGGGTGCGTTTTATGAGCAACGATCTCTGGGCAAATCGCCTATCGGATGCTGTTCCCAATATCATCAGCCAGCGCTTGAGAGCTTACAACATCTTTTCCAATGTGACTCGCGATGCCGGACAGATTGACCCGGATTTTTACCTGGAAACGAATATCATGAACATCGAGAAAATCGAAGGTGAAAACCCCAGAGCCTTCCTGAGGATAGAGTTTGTGCTCAGGGATAGCACCAGCGAGAATGTTGTGATCGTACACCGTAATGAGCGATATCAAGAGCTTACCGATGATTCTACCGTGTACCTGGTGCAGGTAATTAACAACATGATCATGGAAGAAACCAATACCTTTGCTGCAATGTGCATCATGCACTTTGCCGGAAGACCGATCAGTCATCATCGCAAGGATTTCATGAATACTATCAGCGCACCTGAACGCTTTTATTTTGAACAGATAGAAGATCAAAAAACCCATCAGCTCTTTGGGGAATTGTTACTTAGCACCAAAGCTCCTTATACCAGTGAGCTGCCTTACCGGGTAGAAATGCTGGATAGTCTGAATACGCGAATAGCGGAGCAGGTAGGAGAATTCAATACCCCTTTGCTGCTCAGCCCTGGACGTTATCGTGTGATCACCGGACACAATGAGGACATCAGAACTACTGTGGAGATCTTTGCCCGGCAAAGAACGGTGGTTAGCAGAACATGGAGCGAGCTCAGAGTGCGCATCCTGGATCTATCCCAGACCCAGGTACGTCAGATCTATGATCTCTGGCTACAAAATGACGATGATTATGGCTATACCAAGGTCGGTTCTGCCTTTTCCTTGAGCGATGATGAACATGGCATAGAAGAAAAGCTGTGGATTTTACCACCAGGGAACTATATGTTGACTTTGGGGGGATACTCATGGAGTGATCTGCGGGATTTTGCTACCATCTGTCTGAGTGAAGGCGACAGTCACATTCTTACCGTGATTGTAGATCCCTCTGCCAGTTCTGGTAACATCATGGTGGGAGCAGGAGTCCTGGCGGAGGAATTGGGCGTTGGTACGATAAAATTCCACAAGGGTGCGATCCATGGCAACGTAAATTTGTCCTCAAACAATGAAGTCAACCAAAAAGATCCTACTTTCAGCCTCAATGTGGCTGGGCAATTTGATAACACCATCGAACACGATTTTCGTCCCTTCCACTTCAGTTTGCGTAGCATCTATGATCTTGGAGCCAATGTCTCCACAGGCAGTGATCTGAAGATCAATCTGGATAGCTATACCTTAAAAAACGTATTGCTGCTCTATCCTTGGGGCAAAGAAAAGAAGTTTTTCAACAACTTTGCTTTCTATGGCAGGACAGATCTGAATACGCATTTTTGGGATGAATATCGCTTTTTCTCCGATAACAAGAATTACATAGTGCAGGATCATGAGGGTAATGAGATCATGAGAGCCATGGACCAGGATAAGATTCGCACCAAGATCGCATTGTATCCCCTGAGAATGAAAGAAGGCACAGGACTTACCTACAGGATCGCCTTCAATCCCAATACATGGGTGAGCCTGCGCGGTGGATATGGCTGGCAACAAAACCTCAATCATCGCTCCTTAAGCTCAGCTCAATCCATCGATGAAGCTGGAATCAGCTATGATGTTTTCACCGAAGCTGAAGATAAGTATGATCGGGGAATCGAGACTACATTGATCCTGTCTGCGGTTAATCTCCTGAATTTCTTCTCGATCAATTCTACTTTCGATGCTCTTTTCCCCATCGAGGACAATCACGTGATGCCCCGCTTCGAAAACGAAAACCGCATCAATATCCGGATTTATCGCAATATATCAGTAGATTTCAAGGTCAACCTCATGTATGATAAATCAGATAGAGACTGGCTGGTTTACGACTATAGCACTTATCTGCGCATGAGCCTGTTTTACTAATGAATCTTAGTTTATCGAACAATGTCTTGACTTTGTCAGGAGAGCTGAATAAACTCACGGTTCCTGCGGCAACAAAAGGACTGAAAGCCACGATCAAGGACAGTACGGTGACCATGATAGATCTGGGAAAAATCACCATGATCGATAGTGCAGGAGTGGCCTTTCTGGAAGAGCTGCAGATCTATCTTGCCCCCAGAACTTCTCTCTTGCTTTTCAAGGGTGTTTCTCCCAAGGTTCAGTCAGTGATCGATACTTTTAGTACCATCAATCTACCAGTAGTAGAGAAAGGACGTGAAAGCAGTTTTTTCGAAGAAGTGGGAGCAAAGTTCATTAGCTTTTGCCTGGCACTGATTGATGCTCTCACTCTGGCTTCTGAGATCTTCTATTACAGTGGTGTAGGACTACTGAGCAAAAAGGGACAACGCAAGGGATCATTGACCCAACAAGCGGCTCAGCTGGGCACACAAGCATTACCCATCGTGGCCCTGCTCTCGTTGATCATCGGGTTTATCATGGCTTTACAATCCGGGATACAGCTCAAGAATTTTGGTGCCAATGTGTTTATCGCTGATCTGCTTGCCATTACCATGGTAAGGGAAATGGGGCCTCTTATCACCGCCATCATAGTTGCTGGTCGCAGTGGCAGTGCTATCGCTTCCGAGATCGCAACTATGAAGGTCACGGAAGAGATCGATGCGCTGAAGATGATGGCGCTAAACCCCATCCGTTATGTGGTAGTTCCCAAATTCCATGCAATCACTATAGTGATGCCGATCCTGGTGATGTTTAGTATATTGGTTAGTGAATTGGGTGGCGGATTGATTGCTGTCGGATTGCTCGATCTTGCTCCCGAGACCTTCATCTCTCGCTCCATTGATGTGATCTCGATCAAGGACCTGGTCGTAAGCTTTAGCAAGAGCGTCTGGTTTGCCTGGGTTATTGTGATCATCGGCGCTTACTACGGTTTTCAGGTCCGAGGTGGTGCAGAAGGTGTGGGCAAAGCCACTACCTCAGCTGTGGTCAGCTCGATATTTGCAGTGATCCTCTTTGACGCTGTGTTTAGTCTGTTGTACTTATGAAAACGCAAAACCCGATAATTCAAATCCGTGATCTGACTGCCAAATATGGCGATACTACTGTTTTGCAAGATATTAATGTGGATATATATCCCGAAGAAATCACCGTGATCCTGGGCGGTAGCGGCTGCGGCAAAACTACTTTGCTAAAAAACATGCTTCGGCTCTATGAGCCGGTTGCAGGCAGTGTGAAGTTTTGGAAGGAAGAGATATTGAGTATGGACGAGAAAGAGTATTGTGAGGTTCTCAAACGTACCGGCATGCTGTTTCAAAATGGAGCATTGCTAAATTCCATTACTGTCTATGAGAATATCTCTATCCCGCTGGAAATGCACACCAATTTAGCGCCTGATATTATCGACAGGATGATTCGCGTCAAGCTGGCTCTTGTGGGCCTCGCGGATGCTATTTACAAATTTCCTTCCGAACTTTCCGGCGGCATGAAAAAACGGGCTGCTCTGGCTCGGGCTCTGGCTATGGACCCTCTAATCCTATTTTGTGATGAGCCCTCAGCCGGTCTTGATCCCATCACCTCGGCTTCCTTGGATGACTTGATCCTGGATCTTAAAAAACAGCTTCAAATGACCATCGTAATCGTTACCCATGAGCTGGCATCCATCCATCGAATTGCCGATAAGATTATTTTCCTGGATGATGGGAAAATGCTTTATTATGGGACTCTTGCTGATGCAAAGCAAGCCAAAATACCTCAGATTGAGCAATTCTTTAAAGCAGGCAAGTTTTGAGCCTCAAAATCATCGTAGCCATAGCCCAAAATTGGGTGATCGGAAACCAAAATCAGATGCCCTGGCATATAGCTGAAGACCTTGCCCACTTCAAAAAACAGACTATAAACCATACTGTGATCATGGGCAAAAACACTTATCTTTCCATCGGTAAAGCTCTTCCTCAAAGAAAGAACATCGTGCTCAGTCGTGATCCTCAGTTTGCGCCCCCAGATGTAGAAGTATGTTCCAGCCTGGCAGAAGCCATCTCTCATGAACCAGATGCCTTCATCATCGGCGGTGCTTCAATCTTTGCCCAAGCCTTGCCACAGGTTAGTTTGCTATACATCACACACATCGACACAGCCTTTGAGGGGGACAGGGTGTTCCCCAAGCTTGATTTTGAACAATGGCAGACACTTTCTTGCAAAAATTCATTAAGTGTAGAAGGTTATCAACTGAGTTTCTGTGTATATCAGAGACGCAATACGACCAAATGAGGTAGCTATGGACATCTACGCAAACATTCTAATTGTAGATGACGACGATGTGGTGATCAGCATCATTCGCAATATACTCAAGCATAATAACTTTCACACAGATCATTGTCACAGTGGTGAAGAAACCTTACAAAAAGTCAGTGAGAGCGAATTTGACCTCGTTCTTTTGGATGTACATATGGGTAAAGGCATAGATGGCTACGAAACTTGCCAGTTGCTCAAGAAAACACGTCCTGATCTGCCTGTGATTCTGGTCACAGCAAATCAAGACGATGAATCTGTAAACCGCGGCTTTGAAGTTGGTTCTGCGGATTACATCAAGAAACCTGTGTCGCGATTGGAGCTCCTCGCCCGCGTGAATAATGCGATTACACTCAAACAGGCCGAACGCAAAAATCTCCAATTGATCAAGGCTCTGCAAGCTGATATGACTACAGCAGCCAATATCCAGCAAGCGATGCTGCCAAAATGGGTCTATCTGGATCGGAAAATCATGTTTTCATCTTATTACGAACCTTGTGAAGCCATTGGCGGTGATCTCTTTGATCGGATCAAACTCTCAGAGAGTAAATATGTGGTCTATATTGGAGATATCTCCGGGCATGGAGTTCAGGCTGCGCTGTTGATGAGTGCAGTGAAATCCACCATAAAGCTATTGATCGAATCCTATGAAGATGGCAAAAGCATGGCACAGCTCTTCACCGAACTCAATGAACGTCTTTATACTGATATCTTTATGCGAAACAATTACCTTACTCTGCTCATGGGTGTGGTCGATCTCAAGGGCATGGAGTTTCGTTTTTTGAATGCCGGACATCCGCCTATTATCAAAATCAATACTATTACAGACGACATTCAGATCCTGGATGAAAAAGGATCCCTGCCTTTGGGCTGGATGCCCGATACCCAATATCAGGAAGAGGAAATCGAACGCATACCTTTGCTAAATACAGATATCTTCCTCGTCTATACAGATGGTATCTACGAATGCACCAATCCACAAAATGAGCAGTTTGGCATTGAAGGACTGAGAGATTTGCTGGATAATCAGATCAATCTCGATTCTTGTGTCAGCCTTCCGTACAAGATTCAAGATTTTTTGCAAGACAACCAATATCAGACCAGTTCTGATGACTTTACCCTGTTTTCCTTTCAAGCTCTGCAACCCAATGCTATTATCAAAGGTCCCGAAGGCATCACCAAGCTTCATCATCTGTTTTTGCACTCGGCTCTGAAGGAAGTGGGCAAGACTGCTCAGGAATGCGAGAAGCTGGTGCTGGATTGGACTCGAGATTCCTATCTGGGTGCAAAAGTGGAGCTTATCGTCGATGAATTTTTGAACAACATTATCACCTACGGTTACAAGTATCAAGAAACAGCCGAGATTATCATCGAATTCAAAGTGGTCCCCAAAATGCTTTCCATCCGATTTTGGGATAAGGGCATTGAGTGGGTGCCCCAAAACCTGTGCATCAATATCGACAAGCCTTACAATTTTGAGCTCGATGGCATGGATATGAGTGGGCGTGGAGTGAAGATTATCATGTCCATTTGCAATCGATTCAGCCGCACCAGATTTGGTTATCTGAATGAAACAAGGGTAGAGATAGATCTGTGATTTCCATTATCATACGGGTAAAAAACGAGATGCCCTGGCTGAAATACACTCTTGAGATGATGAAAAATCAAAGCAGACAGGATTTTGAGCTGATCTGTGTGGACTCAGGCTCCACCGATGGTTCCTGGGAGCTTTTACAGAGTACCAAATCCGCTAAGATCTACCAAATAGATCCTCAAGACTACATCCCGGGCAAGGTCTTAAACCAGGCGATCTCACACGCTCAAGGCGAATACATTGTGTTTAACAATGCTGACTGTGTACCTCAAAACGCTCAGTGGCTGGAAAACCTGATCCACCCTCTGGAAAATGACCATCAACTCATAGCTGTCTTCGCCAATCAAATCCCTCGTTCTGATGCTTTTCCTCCGGTAAAAAGAGACTATCAACGTGCCTTTGGAGATGGTAAAATCGCTGCAACATGGCGTCATTTTTTCTCTTTGGCCAGTTCCGCCATTCGCACAGAGATCATCCGCAAATACCCTTTTGATGAAAGGATCCAGTATTCTGAAGATATTGAATGGTCCTGGCGCATGAAGCAAAAAGGATACCGGATTGGATATGTGCCGGATTCCATGGTCGAGCATTCGCACAATTACACTCTCAAACAGCTAAAAACACGCTTCACCGGTGAAGGTAGAGCAGAAGCCTATATCTACCATGATATCTATGCAAATAAGCCCATTCACCTATCTTTTTTCAGGACAGTAATCGTAGCTGCATTTCTCGAGATAATAAGGGATTGGGTATATATAGCTAAGCATGGACATTGGGAATGGCTTGTTAAAACCAAGATTATCAGGTTATACCAGCGCTATTATGCCTGGAAAGGCAGAATCCAGGCATATCGCGAGCTTAAAACCAGAAAAGGCATCCTGATCAGTTGTCTGGCTTTTGATGATGGCAAATCCGGGATTTCAGAGTATATCGTATCTACCACCCGGGAGTTTCTCAAAACCCATGATGTTACCTTGCTGATCCATCCTTCGGATCGTGAGCTATTCCCTTTGAGCGCAAAAAACCTGAGATTTGTGGAAATACCGGAGTTTCTGAAAAAGCCACAGTTATCCATGGCATTTCATCTTTTTGTCTTGCCTTGGTGGAAAGGTCTCAAGAGATATGATCTTGTCTTTTTACCAGCAGCAAATCGACGTCTGTTTTGCCGCTTTCCTGCTAATACCATCGTCACGTTTCATGATCTCTCTCAGCTGCATATTCCTGGGAAATATGATGTGTTCAGGATGTTTTACATTAGATACATAGTAGGTCATTACATCCACAAAGCGCCTCATATCTTTGCCATTAGCGAAAGCACCAAATATGATCTTCGCCGCTTCTTCGGAGTTCCTGGCAAGAAGATCGAGGTAAATTATAATGGCTATGATCCGGATAAGCTAAAAAACCCGATACCACAAGGTGAACTACAACGTAAATATGGCATCAAAGGGGAATTCATCCTTTATGTAGCCCGGATTGAACACCCGGGGAAGAATCATCTTAATCTCCTCAAAGCATACGAGTATCTACCATTAGCTCTCCGAGAAAAGTATGAATTGGTGTGTGCCGGTAGTATCTGGAATGGGGGAGAGACGGTGACCGGCTACTGGCATAAAATGCCAGATCGTCACAGGGTACATTTCCCCGGTTTTGTCTCTGGCGGAGATCTTGCAGCTTTGTACAAATACTCATCATTATACGTATTTCCCTCCTTTTACGAAGGATTTGGGCTGCCGATGCTCGATGCCTTTGCCTGTGGAACTCCTGTAATCTGTGCCAATACCTCTTCTTTACCTGAGATTGGCAAAAAAGCAGTTTTGACCTTCAATCCCCATAAAGCTCAGGATATTGCTGCTGCTATGCAAAGTGTCCTGGACAATCCGGCTTTGGCCAATCAATTGATCGAAAAAGCATATAAGCGTCTGGAAGACTTCAGCTGGCAGCGGCACTGTAAGCGCTTGCTACAGGGGCTTGCAAAAAGTCAAGACTGAGCATAGTTTGCATTCATGACCATTCATCATCTTCAGCGGTACACCACCTGCTTGGTTAAAGTCATTATTGCCTCGGGTTCAAGTCCTGATCAAGCCATGCACAGGACTTGATCAGGACTTGAACCCGGCTCGAAACAGAGATCAATAGCAGGGGAAGGTTGTGGCAGCAGATATTGATATCAGTTCCGGGGCATAGCTTGGGGATGGCGATTCAAGCTGAGGGAAATGCCAAGGCTTTCCGCAATCAGATGTGCATCTCCAAATCTATCCAGGATATGGGCATCAGAACCGATCGAAAACAATGTTCCGCCCAGATCTCTATATAGCTCAATGTACTTCGGCTCCGGCACAGTCTGTCGATATGGCTTGTGCAGACTGCTGAGATTGATCTCGAGAGCGATCTTGCGCTTGATCATTACTTGGAATATATCTGCTATGATGTCGAGAACATAGCTTTCATCCGGACAATGATCATAATACCTTTTATAGACTCCGAGATGAGCCAGCACGTCTATCTCGCATGCGCTCACCAGTTCCAGGTTGTTTTTATAATAATCTCGGACTTGGCTTTTGTCCAGAGGCTTTTTGAGAGCTATAGCCACGTTTGTATGATCACTTAAAAAGTGCACCGAACCCAGGATCGGGAAAAAATCAAAACCAGCGATCAACTGATATGCAAAGTCCCGTACCCGGTGATAATCTCCAATCTCGATCCCAGTGCGCAATGTGATGCTGGGATATTTCGTCTGTAAGGCCTGGGTGTAAGCACGATATTTCTTCAATGAGGGCAAGCCATACACACTGAGTTCTTCAGGTAACAAATCGAGATGCTCGGTAATAGCTATCTCATCATATTCCAGATTAATAGCCTTTTGCATTAGATCATCGCTCTTAATAAAGCTATCGTAACTGTATTCTGTGTGAATATGATAGTCGTATTTCATATCGCCAATATCGCCGCTCCCAAGGCACCGGTAATCTCTGGATCCGGTGGGATCAGCAATTCTGTATCCAGCAATTTGCCCAAGCACACAGCCAGATCTCTGCCTTGAGCTACGCCTCCGGTGAAAACTATCGGCAGCTCGCCTTGCAATGGTGCCATCTGAGCAAAAATCCTTCGTGCTATGCTCATGTTTACAGCTCGGGCAATGTTTGAAACCTGATTCCCAGTGGCAAGTAGCCCGATAATCTCGGATTCAGCAAAGACCACACAGGTGGAATTGAGCGGAATCTCGGTATCTGCCTTTGAGGCAAGCTGAGACAGCTCATTCAGATCACATTGCAGTTTCATGGCAGTCATCTCCAAAAACCTTCCCGTTCCCGCTGCGCATTTGTCATTCATCACAAAGTCTTTTACGCTGCCATCATCCTGCAGACTAATGATCTTGGAATCCTGTCCTCCGATATCGATCACGGTCCTGACTTCGGGGAAGAGATATCTACAAGCACTGGCATGGCAGATGATCTCGCTCCTGATCCGATCTGCATGACCATACATCTTTCTGCCATAACCGGTTACGCAAGATGCAGCGATGTCGTCTATATCTAACACTTTAGCAGCTTTGGCGAGTAATTTTTCCACTGCCAGGGTCACGGAGATTTCGGTTACCTGCCAGGCACTGAAGATGACTTGCCTCTGCTGATGGTCAAATATCACGATCTTAGTATTTCTTGAACCGATATCTATGCCGAGAGTTATCATGTTATACCATCACAAAGCAGGTCTGGTTGTCCGGATTTAGATATCGCTTTACCAGGCCTTGGATGCGTTCAATGCCCACATCGGCAATGCGTTCCTCACGTTGCAGATAAAAATCCAATTCATACCCCAGGGAGATCAGATTGGCGATCGTGGCAGCTTTGAAAGAAGCACTTTCATTATCAAAGCGGGACATGGCGATGAGGTAATTTTTTGCGTTTACCAGTTCTTGATGGGAAATCCCTGTTTCTACTATATCCGCAAGAATCTCACGCATCGTGCTCAGGCAATTTTGATAGAGCTTTGAATCGCAAAAAGCATAGGCATACCAGAAGCCAAGATCACGAATTGAGGAAAAATCAAAACCGGTCTGATAGGCATAGCCATAACGTTCTCGCAGGATATCGTACATGCGGGAAGAGAGATCTCCTCCCAGAATGTGAGCCAGGATGTGAAAGGCAGCATTATCCTCTCGTTGTGTGGCGGGGCAAGCCAGACCACCGAGGTGTATGATGGATTGGTCCAATTTCCGGTATACCCTACGAAATGAAGCAGAACGTGGCTCATACTTAAGCACAGGAGGCGGAATTCGGGAGTCACCGGAGCCTTGGCCAAAGTACTTTTCAGCCAGATCAAACACGCGCTCTGGCTCCATGGAGCCCACTATGCATAGCGCAAAATCCTCTCCCAATTCCCAGCTTTGATGCCACTGGATGCTATCTTCAATGCGAATCGAGGCAATATCGGAAAGCTCTCCTGTGGCACTATAAAGATTATTGCTGCGTCCAAAAAGCTGCCTGAACCAGGTTTTGTAAGCTACACTGACGGGATAATCTCGCTCTCGGCGAATGCTGTCCATAGCAGCGTTTTTGAGCATACCAAGGTATGCTTTATCAAAAACAGGTTCGTGGATTATCTCGCTGAGCAATTCAAGCACCACAGCTAGGTCTTGAACGTTGCTTTTTCCGCGGAAAATCGTGCTGTCCAGATGATGCAACACGCGAATATTGAAGCCATGCTCGCGGGAAAACCGCATGATCTGGTCATGATTCCGCTTGCGCGTGCCATAAAGCATCAGAGCAGTGCTGAAGTAATTTAGCCCAGTCTTGCTTTCACAAAGCTGCGAAAGCCCGGTGGAAAGAGCATAACCGCAGATCACTTTGCCGGGCTGGTAATTATAGACCACTCTAAGGCCATTCGCCAGACGGTAATTGTGATACTGGGGATAATGTGGTTTGCTGGTCTGCTGTACAATAGAATCTGCTCGGAGCGACTCACGGTAAGGATGCGTCAAAAGCTTGTTGGCAGGGGGTATATTGAGCTTTATACAGCGTTTAAGCTCCAGTTTTGATGCTACCGGCATTGCTTTTTTGTCCTGATAATAGAACGCCATGTATTCCGGTCTCCAATATCTGCGAACGGCAGCCACTATCTCATCTGCTTGGATGGATTCGATATAGGATCCGTAATTTGATATCCGTGTGAGGTCTCCATTAAACTCTTCCGCAGCAATGAGATTAGCAGTGTGTTCTACGCCGTCGAAACTATAGATCCAGCTGTGGATAATATCTTGTTTCACCAGCAGCATGTCGATCTCCGGCACACCTTGATTCAGCAGCCTGGCCCAGGCATCAAAGAATATCTTGATGATCTGGGCTTCTTGACCCCTTTTGGAAGGATAAAAAAGGATAACACTGGCTCCAGAGAGCAGTCCGCTAAGTGAGCTGACCTTTACTGCAGAACAGAGCTTCTCCTTCTCCACCAGAGTCTTGTGCAGCACAGAAGACTTTCCTATCGCCAGATGGCGGATAGCAATGTGCAAGGCTTCGCTGTCAGGATGGCTTTCATTGAGCTCTGGCAAAGCAATAGCCAGCATTTCCTGACGTGCTTTAATGCGCTCGAACACGCGCCATTTGCTGGGAAGCATGTGCGTGATGCTGTGCTTGGGAAAGCTCTGTTTTTGCCAATCCCCAAAGTAACTGAGGAAGGTGAGCTTGAGAAGGGTCTCATCAAAATCTCCCGTTGCCACCAGGAAGGCATTGCCGGGATGATAGTGCTTTTGGTAAAAAGCTCTCAGCCTGCCAGGCGAAGCGGATTTGACCGACTTCACTGTGCCCAATACAGGACGTTTGAGCGGACTCATCTCAAAGTAAGTTCCCTGAATGTATTCGATGAAATTGATCTCTGGTTCTGCTTCATACTGGTGAATTTCTTCGATTATAATGCTCTTTTCCATGGCGATGTCTTGTTGTCCAAAATTTGCCTGGAAAGCAATCTGTGACAGGATGTCCATACCTGTCTCCAGTTTCTCTCTGGGCAAGATCAGGTAGTAACAGGTGGCATCAAAATCTGTGTAGGCATTGAGCATTGCACCTATCTCAGAGGCTTTTCTACTCAAGCTGTTATCCGGGTATTTCTGTGTTGATTTGAAGCTAAGGTGCTCCAAAAAATGGGCAAAACCTTCTTCATGCTGCTCTTCTTTTGCAGATCCTGTGCGGATGTACAGTTGCAAGCAAATCAGGGGATTGCTGGTATCACGAACATACAGTAGCTTCAAGGAATTGGGAGCGACGTACTCCTGTAACGCAATGGGACGGTAATCACTTGTCTTCATTGGACTGGGCGAGATATCATGGCATAGGCATTGTGAAGGTGGATCGATTCAGCGTTTTCAGATTCTACAAAGAAGCGCTTAATCCGGGGGTCACGTTCCAGTCTTAATGTGATTTCACGGACGGTGTCTTCCACAAACTTGGGATTGCGGTAGGCCTTTTCGGTGACATATTTCTCGTCCACACGCTTCAACAGGGAGTAAATCTCGCAAGAAGCAGTGGATTCAGCTAACTCGATCAGTTCCTCGAGCCAAACAAAGCCTTCGTAGCTTACTTTGATGGTGATTTTACTTCGCTGATTGTGGGCACCAAAATCCGATATCTCTTTGGAACAGGGACACAGGGAGGTTACCGGGACTATTACACCGATCAAAAGATCGTATTTATCCACCAGCGAAGCACTGAACACACAATCATAAGAGAGTATCGAAGCTATCCCGGAAACGGGAGCTTTCTTGGTCATGAAATAAGGGAAAGAGATATCAATGTAAGCTGCTTCTGCTTTGAGCGATGCCTTCAGCTCAGCCAGAAAACTCTCCAGATTGCCGATCAGAGCTTCCTGGTGATAGTGGTGCAGGATCTCCACAAAGCGGCTCATGTGGGTTCCTCGCAGGTGATGCGGAAGCTCCACATAGATATTCAGATCCGCCACGGTGTGTTGGACTCCTTTCTCCCTGTCTTCCACCACGATGGGATAACGTAGTCCCTTGACACCTACTTTGTCGATCACAATCTTACGGGTATCTGTTTCGTTCTGTACGTCGGGAATTCTCATATCTTCTCGTTGAACTGCAGGGCTTTGATTGTTTCGGTCTTGAGTGATACGATGGCATCATCCTGCAGATAGTAGATTACACAGCTTGTGTTTGGCATGTTGTGCACTTTTGATAGAGCTTGTTCGGGATCAAGGGTGAAGAGTGCGGTGGACAGTCCATCGGCCATAGCTGCACTTTCAGAGACTACCGTTACTGAAAAGATATTCCTGACAGGCGCACCAGTATGAGCATCCAGGATATGGTGATAACGAACCCCATCAAGCTCAAAGTACTGTTGATAATCCCCGCTGGTACCCACGCTGAGATTATTGATCCGAAAGCTGGCAATACTGTCATCACTCTTCCTGGGGTGTTGGATATAGACCAATGGTGCAATCTGATAGCCAAAGAAAGCCATGGAACTGCGGCTATTTATGAAGCCTCGGGATAGCGTCAGCTGTTTCATGTAGTCCAGCGCCTTGTCCAGGATATAGCCCTTAGCCAAGGCACCGAAAGTGAGCTGCATACCCTCAGGCTTGAAAAGAGTGTCTTCATCATATCTGATCCTGCTAAAATCGACTTTTTTAAGCTCACGCTGGATCAGGAGGGTATCCGGAACAGCATGCTCTTCAGCTCCAAAATCCCAGAGATCCCACACCGGCTTGATCGTAGGATCAAAAGAGCCCTCTGTCATCTGCCAGAGGCTATCCGATAGCTGCAGCAGGGCAAAGATATCGGGATCCATAGGGAAAGTCTCCTCTTCACTGCTGTTGATCTCAGCTATCAAGCTCTCCGAGTTATATTCATTGAGCTTAGTTTCCAAGTCCTGGATCAAGGCAAAGACTTTCTCGATCTCAGAACCTACATTCTTGGATTTTGAAGTAGCAGATATTTCCACGATCGTATCCAAGATGTATTTACTGCGGATCTCGGTATATTCGCGAGTGATGTATTTGTACGCACCATAGCTTACTACGATGATAAGAATGATCAGGGAATAGATTTCTTTGCGGCTCATGGCTTAGATCCTATATTCCAAGAGTTCATACTGTTCCAGCTTTATAGTATAATCTCGGATGGCGAAGATAGCCAGAGGCAGCGTAAAGAGCATGGGGAAGATGGCCAGCAAAAAGGCAATAGTGTTTAGCACCCCAAGCACCAAAACCAGAAGGTAGATGTTCCATCTCACATCGGAAAAGTGTTGATAGCTAAGCTTGATAGCTTTCCAGGGATTAACGCCTTGACGCTCCATGACCACCGGTGCTGGCAATACTATCGCTGCCCAATAATTGACCAATACAATCCAGACCAAGCGCAGGATGGGATCACTGGCAAAGCCCGGGAAACCGAAGCAGATCAGGTAAAAGAACATCAGGAATAGAGCATTGATCAGACTAAACAGCAGATATTTGGGATATAGCTTCAGCTTGCTCAAAAGATCCTGAAACTTTAGCTTGTATTCGTCGTGTTTACTTATCACAGCGAAGGGAATCAAGAGCATTGGCGCAAAGAGGCTTAGCAGCACCGCTTTGACACAGAGGTTCAATAGCAGCTGAGAGATAGTACCACTTTCGTTGTTTACGTAGTTTCTAAAGATCCAGATCAGCATAGCGATGGGAATGGCCCCTAAAATAATGCTAAATCCCATGGCCGGAACCATAGCCGAGATTTTACCGCTAAGAAGCTCACGACTTTTCTTGAGACTCTTCATCGCCGCCAGATCAGTCTTGACCACGGGGCTTTGCAAGCCACAGTTCACACACCAGAGGTCATGACTTCCCAAACGGGTATTACATTTTTTACAGCGCATAGATACTCCTTAACACTTTGACCAGCCGCAAGACGGACATTTGAGACAACCTTCAGCGTGTTCGATGCTGGATCCACAATCCGGACAATTTGCCACCTTGGTCCTGGGTATATCTTCCTGCTGAGTAGAGTTTTGCCCGGTTGAAAAGCGGATTGACTTGATCTCTTTGTTGCTCTGCAGAGTCAAGAAATTCTCCAAAGCCTGTCCCACCGCATCACCACAAGAAGTGATCATCTTGCCTTTGTGCCACATCGGGGATTGACAGCGGATGCCTTTGAGCTGACGGATAATGGCCTCGATGCGGATCCTGGATCTTAGAGCCAAAGACGAAAGCCGCGCGATAGCCTCCAACTGTGCTGATGCACAGCCGCCCACTTTGCCCATCTGAACAAAGACTTCACAAGCTCCCTGAGAATCCGTATTGATGGTCACATACATGTGCCCACAGCCTGTTTCCAGCCGTTGCGTGATCCCATGTGTCACTTCAGGGCGCTGGCGGGGTGCCACCTTACGCTCATCTGTGCCTTTGTCCTTACTTGAAGAACCGACCGAAAGCACCTGATTATCCCTACTGCCATCGCGATATACTGTCACTCCTTTACAGCCCAGCTGATAAGCCAGGATATATGCTTCCTTGATATCTTCCAGACTTGCCTCATTAGGGAAGTTGATAGTCTTGCTTACGGCGTTATCGGTGTAGTTCTGAAATGCTGCTTGCATCCGGATGTGCCATTGGGGGGAAATATCATGAGCGGTCTGAAAGATATCCTTCAGTTCCTCCGGGATCTCTGTGATATGATTTATAGAGCCGCTCTGACTCACTTCTTCGAGCAATTCCTGAGTAAGCAGATTCCATTCCTCCAAAGCAGCTTCAAACCACTTGTTCACATACAATAGCTTTTCCGTATCCATCACACTCTTGACATAGACCAGCGAAAATTGAGGCTCTATCCCGCTGGATGTATCGGCGATCATACTGATGGTTCCGGTAGGAGCGATGGTAGTAAGCGTGGCATTGCGGATCCCGTTTTTTTGGATATCCCGGCTTAGTTTTTCCCAATCACAGTATTTGCCACTTCGGTTCAACTTTCCTTGTGCATAGATGCTCTCAGCAAAGTTTGGGAAACTGCCCTTTTGCATAGCCAGCTCCATGCTGCGGGTCTTGGCCTCAAAATCAATGCTCTCCATCACTTTTTCGGCCAATTCTACTGCTTCCTGACTCATATATGGGATCTTGAGCTGATACAATAAATCCGCCCATCCCATCACTCCGAGTCCGATCTTGCGGTTTGCTCTGGCCATCTCGGCGATCTGCGGTAAAGGGAATCTGGATTGATCTATCACGCAATCCAAAAATTCCACACTGTCTCGCACCACTTCGCGCAGCCTCTGCCAATCCAGATCATCATCTGAGATCATGTTTGCCAGATTGATCGAACCCAGATTGCAAGCTTCATTGGGCAAAAGGGGTTGTTCGCCGCAGGGATTGGTGGACTCAATGTCACCCACCGCAGGAGTGGGATTTACCTGATTGATTCGATCCAAAAACACAATTCCCGGCTCCCCGTTTTTATGTGCCATTTCCACGATCAGATCAAAGACCTTACCGGCATCAAGTTGCCCCACCACCTGTTTGGTATGAGGGGAGATCAGATCATACTCTTTGCCTTCTGCCACCGCTCGCATAAAGTCCTCGGTCATTCCCACGCTGATATTGAAGTTGTTCAGTTCAGAGGGATCCCTCTTGCAGGTTACAAAATCCAGAATTTGGGGGTGGTTCACATTGAGAATAGCCATATTAGCGCCGCGTCTGGTGCCACCTTGCTTGACCGCATCTGTAGCGGCATTGAAGACCTTCATAAAGGAAATGGGACCGCTGGAAACGCCGTTGGTGGAGCGCACCCGGGCATTTGCCTCTCTCAATCTGCTGAATGAGAATCCAGTGCCGCCACCACTTTTGTGGATCAAGGCAGCATTTTTCACAGTCTCAAAGATGCTGTCCATGCTATCCTCGATGGGTAAGACGAAACAAGCCGAAAGCTGTTGCAAATCCGCTCCAGCATTCATCAGAGTAGGTGAATTTGGCAAGAAATCGCCACTATCCAAAAGGGCATTAAACTTCTCGGCGAGCACTGAGTCACCTCCGGCAATGTTTTCTGTTACCCGTTGGATCATCGCCGGCCAGTCTTCGATAAAGTCACCTTCATCATTCTTTCTAAAATATCTCTTTTGCAATACGATAAGGGCATTTTCGCTGATCTGCATCATTACTCCTTAGCGTGAGGGTAAAGCCAAGATGTTGCGGGTTTGCGCCGGAGTAGCGAGTGGGCGGCCGATTTCGCCGGCAATGCGCGCAAGTCGGCCCACAAGCTGAGCATTGGAATCTGCCACCACACCTTTGTGATAGTAAATGTTGTCTTCAAAACCGCAGCGGATATGACCACCGCTTACCATTGCTACCATGGCAGTGGGCAAATGCCATCTGCCGATGCCAGCCACCGCCCAGGTGGCGGTGGGAATCTCTTCAGCCAGGTGTTCGATCATATACAAGAGGTTTTTGGGCTTTCCACTCATGCCACCGGGAACTCCCAAGACAAACTGGATGTGCAAGGGTTCATGAGTAATAATGCCTTTTTTTACCAATTTGCTTACCACATCGATCATACCGGATTCATATACTTCCACTTCCGGCACCACATGATATTCTTTGAAAGCTTGTGCCAGGCGAATGATATCGCCAGGATGATTGATGAAGATGTCGTCGCCAAAATTCAGAGTACCGGCATTGAGTGTACCCATATCCGGCTTCAGGGACAAAGGCGCCAGCCTCTTTTCAAAGGCCTCGCCAACTGCACCGCCAGTGCTGATTTGAATGATCACTTCCGGCACTGCTTTTCGGATCGCTGAGATGGATTCTTCAAAACGCTCAAGTCTCTGACTGGGAGCTCCATCGTCTTCCCTCACATGGAGGTGAATAACTCTGGCTCCTGCTTCGTAGCAGGCTTTTGCCTCTGCAGCTTGTTCTGCCGGAGTAACCGGAAGATTGGGTTGATCTTTTCGGGTGGTTTCTGCCCCCGTAATTGCGGCTGTCAAAATGATAGGTTGCATGTGTTCCTCTGTTTTATCTTATTTTTCAAAACTATTACTTACTGTGCTCAGTTCATACGAAGCTAATTTCGCCTCGGGATCAAGTCCTGATCATCTCCTGTTCAGGACTTGATCAGGACTTAAACCCGAGTCCATATAGACTCGATCATCACGGCGTGAGCAGGCCTTGCAAGGATAGCTATGCGCCGGATACTTGGGATATCAGTCTATAAACCAGCTTTCAAAAAGTCTTACTCGTTTCAAAGTCTTTAAATTATTACTGAGAATTCTGCTCGCTATTGAGGCAAATTTCTCTTCATTATCACTCACGTAAAAGCTATCTTCACCGGCTCTTCCATCATGCTCTGCCGGCAGCAGGTTGGTCAGATATTCGCTGATAGCAGTGGCGCTATCCACCAATTCCACGCTGTCTCCCAGATAGGTTTGAATCACATGAGAGAGCAAGGGGTAGTGGGTGCAGCCCAAAACCAGAGTATCTATATCCTTATCCATCAATGGATTTAGATATTCCTTCACCACTTGTAAGGCGATCTGATGATCTTGCCACCCTTCTTCCACGATGGGCACGAATAGGGGACAGGCAGTGGAAAAGACTTTTGCATTGGGCTCGCGCAGTTTGATTGCTTTGGTATATGCTTCACTACGTACAGTTCCTTCGGTGCCGATCACTCCGATGCGCTTGTTTTTGGTAGATCTGACGGCTACTTCACTGCCGGGATCTATCACGCCGATGATGGGGATCTTTGTGAGTTCCTTTAGCTGGGGTATAGCTACCGATGATGATGTATTGCAAGCCACTATCAGGGTCTTGATACCTTGTTGCAAAAGGAATCTGGCATTCTGTACAGAATACTCAATGATCGTATTGGGAGATTTGGGACCATACGGAACTCTGGCTGTGTCACCAAAATAGATCAAATCCTCTTCCGGAAAAGCCTGACGAATCGCTTTGTAAACCGTCAGTCCACCCACTCCGGAATCAAATATCCCGATCGGTTTTTTCATTATCTTTTCTTCCTGCTTTGATTTCTTGATTTTCTTGCATCATTTTTTGAGGCAGTTCTGGAGTCAACCCTTATTCTCTTCTTCAGAGCTTTGCTGCCCTTTTTTACCGGACGCTTGATATTGTGGTAATGAGTATGAGCATCAGGAGCATCAGTCAATTCCAGATATACGTCGTCACTTACTTCCATGATCCGTACTTTCAGGCTGTCCAGCAGCTCAAAAGATTTACCGCTGCGCGGATTTACGAAGCGCATCTCACGATCATGATACTCCCATTTACCTTTGCCAAATTGTTCCTTTTTCAGTATCGCTGAGACCGGCATTTCATTCAAACGAACTATGGCAGAAGAGCTATTTGTGGATACCAATAAAGCCGTGAATTCATCACCAATGCGGTCTCTCATAAAGGTGGCACTATACACTCTCTCGATATCACGCTCCGCTTGATCTGCCTGCAGCTCTTGCTCCGAAGCCACGCTTGCCCAATGCTTGATCTGTTCCGTCTTGATCTTGTCTTGCTGCGACTTAGTGATATAGCGCTTGCAAAGATGATGCACTGCCAGATCACAAAGCCGGCGAATGGGACTGGTGAAGTGGGTATAGTTTTCCAAAGCCAAGCCAAAATGGCGGATGTGCTGGGTGGTGTATTTCGCCTTCTTCATGCTTCTGAGAATGATGCGATCAAATACTCTATGGTAATCATTATTTGGCAAGGCTGTCAAAAGATGTTGGATGCTTTTGTTGAGATTGTCTTGCTCGACATAAGCTATGCCATAAAAATCCAGCACTTCGGCGAGCCGCTCGATCTTCTGGGTATCAGGATCCTCATGAATACGGTAGATGGAGGCGGGGGCTCGTTTTGCCAGCTCCTGCGCAGTGTATTCATTGGCTACCAGCATGAAGTTTTCGATCAGCTTGTGACTCTCGGTCTCTTCGGCAATGCCAAGACGATGCACAAAACCATCCTCATCATACTCGTATTCGATTTCCGGCAGGTCAAAGAAGATGTATCCGGCGTCTTTACGGATCTTACTGAGTTTTGCCGAGAGTTTCCTGCCCTGTTGCAGAGCTTCGATCAAAGTGGGGGAGAGTTGGCTGGGTTTGCCGTCAAAGAGATCGTCCACTTCCTCATAAGCCAGCCGGGCATCGGATCTGATCACACTTTCATAAAGCTTTTGCTGCAATACCTTACCGGTCTTTGAAAACTCTGTCTCCACCGTCATGCAGAGCTTATCTTCATTGGGACGAAGACTACAGATCAGATTTGAGAGCCGCTCAGGGATCATCGGAATCACTTTCTTGGGAAAGTAAAAGCTATTTCCCCGGATGGATGCTTCGCCAAAAGTCTCACTACCTATTGGTACATAGTGCGCTACATCAGCAATGTGCACCCAGAGTCTCCAGCCCTTATCGATCTTTTTGATGGAGATCGCATCGTCAAAATCCTTGGCCGAAGCAGGGTCAATGGTAAAAGTAAACAGCTTTCTCAGATCCTGGCGTTTGGATATCTCAGCCTTGCTGATGCGATCCGGAATCCCATTTACTTCGTCCACAACCACTTGAGGGAACTCGAGAGGTAACTGGTATTGACGTATCACGGCCAAAAGCTCTACCTGAGGATCACCGGAAGGTCCCAATACCTCTGTGATCTTGCCACCGGGAAGCTTGCCACTGAGATGATTACCCCAGTTTGTCACGGTCAGGATCACCTTTTCTCCGGGTTTGGCTCCGCCAAGGTCGTTGATCTCAAACCAATTGTGTATCTTGGGATTCGAAGCCACAAAGATCCAGCGATTTTGAACTTTGGAGATATCTCCCGGGATCAGTTCATTAGCTCGTTTTACTATGCGCCTTACCACACCGTGTTCGCCGCGTCCGCGTCTGCTTTTTGCCTCGATCAGGACGGTATCGTTGTGATAGGCATTAAGCGTATCTTCACTATCGATGAAATAGTCCTGTTCCGCAGTACGCACAAAAGCAAAAGAGCGGTCCCGGGATAGGGAAGTGGCATCAAAGGTACCTTCGATCAACGCAGCACTGCGCTGTTCAGTCCTGGCTGTTTTCTCTTGCTCTTGTTGCTGAGGAGGGTTGCTCAATCGATAACGTTTCCTTTCTTTGATCAGATGACCGTTGAGCAATAGCTCTGATAGACTCTGACTGACCAGAGATTTGGTCTTTTTGGTGCTGCCTACTATGGTGCATATCTCAGTATAGGTCATTCCCTTAGGATATTGTTCTGATAATATGCTTAATATTGTTTGTTCTATATTATTGTCTATCATGTTATTCCTTTAGTATTCACGCCCGATCTTATCGCGTAAGATATCGAGCAAAGCCGGTACCTCGGCTTGGGTTTTGGAAAAACGCAGAGATTGCCCTCTAAATGGATCAAGACGCCGGGGCATCTTAAACGTGGAGAGCATCACGCCGCGTTTGTCTTTGTAAAAGCAACCGAAATCTTTCCATGGCCGCTTGATGGTGATAAACAGATATCGGACACGGATTTCTTGCTCATATAGCTCATATTCGGTAATGATAAAATAGGGGAGAAGGCTGACATAAACCAGGATCAATCCGCCGAAATAGAAGAAAGGCGTGTTCCAGTTTACGATCGTCAATCCATAGAGCAAAACCGTGAGCAAAAAGAGAAACGAAACCAGGAAGAGTGATGTTGCGGGTCTTTCTACAAAAGGCCAGGAAGACCAGGATAGCAATGGTTTAGGCGACATTTTGCACGATCTCCCGACATTTTTCGATCTCTTCCTTGATGATCAATACATCATAAAATGTCTTGCTATTGGAAAACTTGGATCCCAAGGTATTGGCCTCTCTCTGCATTTCCTGGAGGATGAAGTTTAGGGTTTTGCCATTATCCTCAGTCTTGGGTTTATCCAGGGTATGCAAAAAAGTACTCAGATGAGATTCCAAGCGGCTGAGCTCTTCTTGTATGTCATACTTATCTATATACATAGCAAGCTCTTGCACTATCCTCTGTTCCATGTTATCCAGCTTGTAACTGCTTACTATATCATTGATGCGCTTGTGCATACTTTTAAAAAGCTCTTCTTTAAACGGTTGAATTTGCCCTTTTATGCGTTCAATGGCTGGCATTATCGTGTTCATTGCCTGCGTCAGTTCCTGCTTGATGGCTTCTGCTTCTTTGTACATGGAATCTTGCAAAGATACCAGAGCTTCATGAAGAGTTTCTTCCAGGATAGAGAGCATATCACTGTCTTCATCAAGCTGATTCAGGCTTTGGATTACTCCCGGCTCCTCCAATATATACTCAAGTGAAGGAGGCTCCTTGATGCCCAGAACCTTCTGAGCTTGCAAGATGATCTCATGATACTTGCGCAGTTTAGACTCGTTTAAACGCACTTTTGGCTCGCGCAGGTCATTTATGTTCAACCTGAGCTCGATCGTGCCACGGCTGACGTATTTGGAGAGCTGTTTTCGGATCGGGTGTTCAAAAAAACTCAGCTCGCGGGGGATATAGCTCTTCAGATCCAGATATCGTCCATTGATACTTTTTATCTGGATATCGCATTCGATACTGTTTTTACTGTTATGGCTTTTTCCAAAGCCGGTCATGCTTTTCATATTTTCTCCATAGTTCTATCCTCATCACACTCGTAAGCGCTGGGACACAAAAGCTGCATTCTTCATTTAGAATTAAACTCATAAAAGCTGATAGGGGATATGTATCTGCGTGGCATATGCTTGAGCTTCAGCATGCAAGTTTACATAACATGTCTTAAGACAACTAAGCTGCGCCTTACTCACAAATCAGAGTCCCCGCGGTGGCGTCGATTACTTTTGCTCTTATCAGATTGCCAATTGTGGATTCATCACCACTTAAAACTGCGATCTTAAAATCTCTGGTCTTGCCCGATACTTTAGTTTTACTCTTCTTGCTAAAATCTTCCACATAGACCTCCACTTCCTTGCCAATCTGCGCACGAAACTTTCTTAATGTGATTTCCCTTTGCAAAGTGATCATGCGCTGCAACCTTTCCAGACGGATCTCTTCAGGAATCTGATTTGGATAATCTGCGGCAGCTGTTCCTTCACGCGGGCTGTACTTGAAACAAAATGCATAGTCGAATTCAATTTCACGCATAGCCGCGAGAGTTGATTCAAACTGAGCTTCAGTTTCGCCGGGAAATCCTGCTATCAGATCTGTAGTAATGGCTATCTCTGGAACAGCACTCCTTAGAGCTTTGACACGATCCAGATACTTCTCATAGCTGTATGAACGATTCATGCGCTTGAGTGTCTCATTATCACCACTCTGCATGGGTAAGTGGATATGCTCGCAGAGTACCGGGCTATCATGCATGGCCAGGACGAGTTCATCAGAGAGATCCTTGGGATGAGAGGTGACAAAACGCAGGCGGCTTAACTGTGGAACATCTGCTTCGATTTGCCTGAGAAGCCGGGCAAAACTCAGATCCTGGTAATGATATGAATTGACGTTCTGCCCCAAGAGTGTGACATCCAGCATTTGCTGTTGCACTGCGCTTTTTACATCCGAGAGGATATCCAGGTAAGGGCGGCTGCGTTCTCTTCCCCGCACAAAAGGCACGATACAGTAAGAACAGAAGTTATTGCAGCCCCGCATGATCGTAACAAAAGCGCATTGCGCACCCTGGTGAACGGGTAGCAGATGCTCATAGTTCTCAGATGAGTTGAATTTTAGAGCAGAACCATGATCTTCCGTCAATACTTCAGGTATCAATTTGTATTGATCTACCCCGATAGCATAGTCGATGCCCAAATCTTCCGATAAGAGCCTCTGCCCTATTCTCTGAGCCATGCAGCCCAAGAGTACTATCTTCAAATGCGGCTTGTCCTTTTTACGATGACGTTCGTTGGATATCCGCCCCAGGACACGCTGTTCTGCATGTTCGCGCACCGAGCAGGTATTAAAGAGCAGGATATCTGCATTGTCGATATTCGTGGCAGCTTCATATCCGGCTTTGTTTAAGATGGAAGCAACCAATTCACTATCCGCTACATTCATCTGACAGCCATAGGTTTCGATATAATACTTCATAGCTTCATCCGATTGAGATGCAAGCGCAATTCCGGAACCGCATCCAGAATCTTGGTGATAGTATCCGGAGCTATGGTTTGTGAGGCATCGCAAATGCTCTCAGATGGGTTTACCTGACATTCGATCATGAGGCCATCCGCCCCTGCGGCAATAGCTGCGACAGCCAGGGATGGCACCAAGGAGCGGTTTCCTGCTGCATGTGAGGGATCTATGATGACGGGCAATTGCGTTTTCTTTTTCATCACCGATATGGCTGAGATATCCAGGGTATAGCGGGTTTCCGGTTCAAAGGTCCTGATTCCTCGTTCGCAAAGGATTACTTGTTTGTTCCCATTTTCAATGATGTATTCAGCTGCTGCCATCCATTCATCATAGGTCGAGGCGATGCCGCGTTTTAGGATCACCGGATTATCTATTTTTCCCAGAAGCTCCAGGAGGGGATAGTTGTGCATATTCCGGGTTCCCACCACGAGAATATCGATATTTTGAGCCATGAAATCTACCTTGTCGGTTTGAGTGACTTCCGACACTGTGATCATGTTTAGCTCTTTGCCCACTTGGGCCAGATGCAAGATTCCGGCATCACCGAGTCCCCGAAAGCTATGAACCGAGGTCCTGAGTTTGTATGCTCCACCCCGCAACAAGCTGATTCCCCTATTTTTGAGTTCCGCAGCAGTAGCGTAGAGAGTCTCGTAGTTCTCTATCGAACATGGGCCGGCGATGACATTGAAATGGTTCGCATCGAAACTTATTTTATTCATTTTATCCACTTTGCATATCCTATTGATATTCCATCATTGCATACCATAAAATTCCAGCAGTCATATCTGTCCAGCAATTGCTGCATGATAAGCGCTGCCATATTGATGGAATCGAGCTCATATTGACTGTCTGTCACAGAATTATATGCATCTTGCTGTGACTTGAGGTTTGCTCTGAAGCTCTGCAAATCGTTGATCCCGATCCTCATAACCGGGTTTTCCAAAATCTGGCGATAAGACATTTGATTGATGAATCTCAACATCACGGTGCCAGTGAGTCCCACAGCGATGATGTTTACATTGAGCAAATCAGGAAGGGCAGTAAAAGCCGTTCTCACTTTCAGGATGGAGGATTCTCCATCTGCTTCATCACGGATCAGGCTTTGCAGACCAAAATCCAGGGAAATGCCAGTTGTCTTGTTGCGCAGCCCCAGCCAGGTCAGTTCCGTGCTGGCACCACCGATATCGATCACAAGGTTATTCTTGCCTGAATCCATCCAGGGCAAAGCCGCATACCAGGCATATTTCATCTCATCTTTTGCGCTGATGATGCGAGTTTTGTAGCTCCATTCAGACTTGATCCGCTTGAGTAAATCATGCGCATTAGCGGCCTTTCTATTCACTCC
>CAZCRD010000073.1:0-4954 GCA_964501025.1 uncultured Candidatus Cloacimonadota bacterium
TTCTATCCAGATAAGGCACTTGCTTGAGGACAGCAAGTATCCGTTCTTCACCGTAATATGTGAATATGTTCCGCACATCCTCAAGATCGCCGTAATCCATCACCCTGGGGATGATGTATGATTTGTTCTTCTCAAGATCAAGCTCGGACACCGGAGTATACCAGAATAGTTGAGCATTGAGAATTGACATAGGGCTGCTCCTTGGGGGCTGGAGGTTTCACGCATGTCTGGTTTCACGCAGATTGGCGCGGATAAAAGGCGCTGATGAACGCGGATTTTTTGTCTCTCACAGATCACACGGATTACACGGATTGTTTAGTGCGTGGTGCTTGGTGCTTAGTACTTAGTGCGGAAGTTCTTGGTTAGTTCTTTGGTTTTGACTTGAGGTAGCGAATAAAGCCACCAATCAGTTTCTTAGTTTGTGCTGTTTGTGACATCAGTTCGTCAAACGCTGACTTGTCAATATACTTGATATCAAGAGCGACATATATGAGTGATTCAACCTCTGAAGCTGACCTGTAAGAATAGTTTAGAAACTGGATAAATGAACTTGCTGAACCACTATCAAAGCCTTCAGCAATGTTTGACATAATGGAAACTGCTGCCCTTTGGATTTGATCTTTAAATCCGTAGTCGTGCTTAACTGCTTGGGTCCCACAAAGCTTGTAAATATCAGCCACGAGCATTCGCGCCTTCTTCCAAGCTTCAATTTCAGTTAAGTTACCTATCTTCATACCCAAATCCCTTCATTAATCTACTTCATTCCTCAGTTATAGCCTGGATGAACTCCAGTACTCACGCACTAAGAACTCCAGCACTAAATACAGCTTCGCCCCCTCGCTTATGCAGGGCATAGCGAAAATCCGGCAGCTGTGGAAAAGTATCTACATCCTTACCGGAAGAAACGGCATTGAGCGAAGATCAGAGAGACGAAAAGCTGATCCGGATACAAAAACAGACCCTGATCTGCCTTGAAAAAGGCTGCGATCAAAGTCCTGCTGCGAGGCTTGCTCACAGGTGTATCTCACACTGGAAAAAACAGTTTGGATCATTTATCTTGGGTCTCTCTCATTTATTTCGTTCATAAGTTCGCAAGCTTGGGGAGGGTGGGGAAGTTGTCAAATGATTTTTTTGAGGCAGTGCGGCGGTGCTGTGTTGAGGTTGGCTGGTGAAAACTTCATTGGGTTCTGGTTTCTTGGTAGCAGATGAAGACAGCGAGCAGTTCTTTTTGACGGAAGAACGCTTTTCATCGTGGCTGATTGGGTTTTTGACTGGATTCCTGATCAGGTCAGGAATGACAAGGGAGGAGGTAATGTTCTGGATTCCTGATCAGGTCAGGAATGACGAGGGGGGAGGGGGTAATGTTCTGGATTCCTGATCAAGTTATCACGGGGTTCACACCCCGAACTATATGCTGTCACCCCTGGCGGGGTTTGCCCGGTTGTTCTGGTTAGGAGTTATCACGGGGTTCACACCCCGAGCTATATGCTGTCACCCATGGCGGGGTTTTTGACTGGATTCCTGATCAGGTCAGGAATGACGGGTGAGAGAAGACTGGATTCCTGATCAGGTCAGGAATGACGAGTGGGACAAGGCTGGATTCGGGACGATGTTTGGCAATAGAAACGATTATTGGGCTGGATTCCTGATCAGGTCAGGCCTGATGGGTTGTGCCGTCCTGCGTCAATAAAAAGTAAGCCAGCAAAATGACGAGTTCTTTGATAAGCAAGAGAACCTGAAACCTGCATCGCACAGTCCGACTCGCAAGATTCATAAAGATACTTCGTGAAAATCTGTGTAAATTTGTGGACAGATAAGAGGCTAAGGCAGGATTTGTCCCCGCTCAAATTCGATCTCAAAGTGGAAGGGATTGCGCAGCCCTTGATACAGATCCGGTGGGCAATACTGCAGTGGGAGCTCGTTATCACTCAGATAGGCCAGCAGCACGGGGAAGATATCATGATTGGTGATGATCTCGCGGTCGTATTTCTCTGCCCTTTGCAGCTGAGGCCACCTGATCGCCACCATTGTTCCGATGCGGTCCCAGATCAGTTCTG
Source organism: uncultured Candidatus Cloacimonadota bacterium (assembly GCA_964501025.1). GTDB lineage: Bacteria > Cloacimonadota > Cloacimonadia > Cloacimonadales > Cloacimonadaceae > UBA5456. Next base: position 2,058 of record CAZCRD010000073.1, read on the forward strand.
GAGTAAGCTCCTCCTTGCTCCAGGCTGCCAGATCCAGGCAATCTCCAGTGAGATAGGGTCCATGGTCGCCGAGTGCGATCACAATGGCTGTGGGATCGTAGTCTTGGATAGCCTGAAAGTCCTGATCCATCTGCATCAGAGCTCTCTCAAAACGCTCTACCCAGAGTTCGGTCTCATTGGGCAGGCACTGTCCGGAATTCTGCGAATGTCCGGGATAGTGATAGTGATTGACCACAAAGCTGGGCGGCTTATCCTCACGAATGATCTCCAGCTTACGCGCCTGCATGCTGGGCTCGTCCCAATTGTCCAGACCCCGGGTATCAAAGCGCATCTCTCCTTGCAAAATCCCCCGCATCAGGGTAAGATAGTAATCCTGCCGGGACTCCCGGGCACTGCGCGGCGGATAGAGCTCTTCCCAGAGCCCTGCATGCGTGATCTCGGCATAGCCGGTGTATTCATTGTCCAGAATGAAGCGGCTTTGATAGCCCTTGTTCCGCAAGAAGATATTGGCGCGAGAATTGCCAGCATAGATATCTTTGCCCTCCACGTTGCTGATGTGACGATCATCAAAATCCAGCGTTAAAGCCATCGAGCCCAGACTGTGCGAGATGAGAGTATAAGTATCCTCATAGAGCTTGAAATCGTATTCATCCATCAGCTTTTGCAGTTTATCCAGCGGTAAGTCCAAATCTCTGAACACTCGTGGATTGGGGATTCCATCATATACAAAAAGATAGATATTCGGCGTCTCATTTAGTTCCAGCTCCGTCAGGTCTTGCGGGATGCTCTTGCGCGCAAAGCTGCTCCCGATCTTGGGAGAAAAGAACAAAAATGAGAGCATGAATACTGCCAGTACGATTAGCGATAGCCGCAGCAGATTGAGCAAGCGCTGCCGGCTATTCACCAGCGTGGTCAGCGCCATCCCCAGAGCCAGGATCAGCCAGAAATCGATATCCACCTTGGACGTGCTGCGAAAGGCAAAACGGATTAGCGGCAGCGCGATAAAGAGCAGATTAAAGACTGCGGCATACAGGGCAATTCTGAGCCGATTTCCTTTCCCGGCGCTAAATGCCTTCAAGAGCAGATAGTTGAGCAGTGCTATCGCTGCAATCCCAATGAAATAGATATATGGATATGCACCCAGGAGATAGACCCGATTGCTGCGCGCAAAATGTGCTGCCGGGATCAGTGCCAGCACCACGATCAGAGCCGGAAGCAAGACATCGGATATGCCGGCTTTTGCCGATCTTGTCGCTCTGGATTTGGGCTTGGTTATCAGGAAGAATATTCCCATGGCAAAGGATGACAGGATGAAGGCATAAGCCAAAGCATTTAAAAGCCCTGGTAGATCCGAGTAATCCGCTACATTTAGCGCGATAGTGAGGATGACTGCCTGGATCACGATTAATCCCATATAGCGAGCAGGTTTAGTTTTTTGCCTGCCAAGGCTGAGGATCTGCATCAACCACAAAGCTGATCCTGCCAGCAAAAAGGGGATGTATTTGGTGAAACTATGGAAGACAAAACCATCTTCCAAAGCCAGAGCTTGATAGAGATAGAAGATGCTGAGCAGGGCAAAATAGGCCTTGATCCCCGGGGCGGATTTGCGCAAGAGAGCCCGGTAATCCACTCCGGCTTGCCTTGGTTCAATAGCTGATCGATATTTAGCCCTTGCATAGATACTGCGGAACAAGAAGATCAGGTTGTTCGCCGTCCAATAGATCAATAAAGCTGATGCCGCCTGATAGAGTAAAATCAGGAAGATGGTAGCAATTGCAATGGCCTGCACCCTGTCTTTAGTGCTAAAGTCTGGCGTGATCAGAGCCGTAGCCATGTTGATCAAAGTCATCAAAACCGGCAGTAGATTATGCCCCATCAAAAGCGCATCCGGAGCAGCCAGATCCTTAATAAAAAGGAAAGATACACCCTGCAAGACCTGCAGATCACTCAGCATGTGATAGGCGGCAAAGAGGAAGGGCAATTGCAGCAGCAGCGGGAAGGCAGATCTTAACGCCAAAATCGGATGATAGTGATAACGTTTATAAAGCTCCACGGTTTTTAGATGGCGTTTTTCGGGATCGGACTCCTGCTTGATTCTCTGCAGTTTGGGCGCCATCAAGGACTGCACCAGAGCTTCCCGCTGAGGATATTTGCGAATGAGTCGGGATAACACTACGATAATCAGAGTAGTGCTGATGGAGAGCATCAACAGTGCTGCAGCGTATGAACCGCTGAGATCTACAAAGAAAAGATACAGCTCGCGAAAGATGAATACCATAATTTATCTCTTGTTTTGAAAGTTCGTAAGATTGAAGTTTGGGGAAGCTCCTCCTGAGTTGCGCCAAGCGTCAGGATGACGCTTCTACTTTCATGCGTCAGGATGACGCTTCTACTTTAAAGTGGCAGGATGACTCTTCTACTTTAAAGTGGCAGGATGGCGCTTCTACTTTAAAGCCGCAGGATGGCGCTTCTACTTTAATAACCCCGTCTGGAAGAACTCCCTCCCAGTCATTCCGTGCTTGACACGGAATCCAGAGCAAACTTTGTAAGGGTTGACAACTGGTGTGGCAAATTGAATTTGCCACAAAGGCCAAAGGCCTTACCTGAAAGCAGCTTCGCTACTTCTGCCAAATCGGAGTTTGGCAGACCAGAGAGTGGCAAACAAACAAAAATGCATCATTCCATTGATCCGGAATCCAGAGCAAACTCAGTCAGGAATAAATACTCGGGGTTCCCGCAGAAATACGCAGTGTTTTCGTTAGGTAATAACAATCGATGATGATAAATCTCGAAATCATCCGTCAAGATGATAGGCGGCTGCTTTAGCTGCCGTTTAGATGCAACCCGAATATGCAAAACAAGATGATTTCCGGTGGGCTTTAGCCTCCGGCAAAACC
>CAZCRD010000074.1:0-3541 GCA_964501025.1 uncultured Candidatus Cloacimonadota bacterium
TTTGATACCGTGATCACGCAGGAAGATGTGCGACGGGTGTTTGTAGAAAAAAGGTAGATTGGGGTTTTTCAGATTTCTTTGTGTTATGTGACTTGTGCAGTTGTTGTGCGCACGGTATCCTGTCGGTTGAATGATAAATCTACGTCAAGATGACGTAGCTACTTTCCAAACAGCACTTTGGCAGCTCTTCCCCCTTAGCATTACGGCACCAATACGCCTGCGAGGCGTAATGGTATAGCATTGATGCCTGAGTGGCAAGGGGATAGAGTTTCCGTTTGGGTGAGGTAACTGGGAGGTGATAGGATTCAGATGGGAGCAACTCAGTGGGGTCTGAGTGCAATAGGGGGGAGTTGCTCTGGGGGTGGAAGATGTAGCTTTTGCTGGCTATTAGAGTGGTAAATTGAATTTGCCCCAATGGATGCAGGCCTTTTCCTGAAAGCGGCTTTGCCGCTTCTGCCAAATCGGAGTTTGGCAGCCCAGAGCTCTGGGAAAGACTCGGTTACGTAGCGTAGCATTCCGGTGCTACGCACGACTATCCACTGGCTGTATGGCTAAGAATGAAAAGACTTGACGAAAAGCACTGGCTCTTCAGACACTCTCCGAAAGGGGAATCTAACCTCAGTGGGCGGGACGCCCGGGGGGATTTCGCGATGAATTTTTAATGCATTAGGGAGATGAGTGTCATGTCAAATATGCCTTGCCATACATCGTATGGGCAGCCAGGTTCTGAATTGGCGATAGCGATGGAGCTGCTTTTTGGGAAAGGCCTGCGGCCTTTGGGGCAGATGCAATTTGCCACCCCAGATATGCCCCCAGGTGCCACTGGCATTGCCTCTGAAGAAGCCAGCCCAGTAGCTTCTCCAAGCTGGGCAGGACACCGGGAGAATAGATGAAATACTTGAAGATGATCTTGATCGAATATGGCATCTGGCTATACATCGTGGCCTGCATTGCCTGGCTGATGTTTCGTATATGTGGGGAGAGTATCCCATCCTGGTTTATCCTGAGTGAGCCTTTGATGATAGCACTATTGACCGTGTTTGGCAAGGGATCTGTGGCGGCAAAGATCGCCGGGGAAGAGAAAGTAAAGAAATTTTGGCAATATGAGGCGGGCTTTGCCGTGTTGCTTTCGATCGTGATGGCTTGGGTGATAGTGGAGCTGAAGCCGCTGGCATTTTTTACTCAGGCTGCCAATACCACCTCCATCCTGCGGGGGATATTCAATCCGAATTTTGAGCAATTGGTGCCGATGTTGGCAGCTTTGGTGGAGACGATCTATCTGGCGCTTCTGGCCACTGTGCTGGCCATTCCTTTTGCTTTTGTGCTCTCTTTTTTTGCTGCCAAAAATATGATGTTTGGCTCAGTGATAGGCAAGATTGCCTATATATTGATCCGCACTTTATCCACTTTGTTTCGCTCCATCGAAGCCATTGTGTGGGCGATCATCTTTGTGGTGTGGGTGGGCATTGGTCCCTTTGCCGGCATGCTGGCGCTGTGGATCCATTCGATTGCCGCTCTGGTAAAGCTATATAGCGAGCAGATTGAGAATATCGATCCCGGTCCGGTGGAAGCCATCAAAGCCACCGGAGCCTCCACTTTGCAAATCTGGCGCTATGCCGTGGCTCCACAGATCCTGGCTCCATATCTGGCTTTTACTATCTACCGCTGGGATATCAATGTACGCATGGCTACCATTGTCGGTTTTGTGGGCGGCGGCGGCATCGGGCTGGCTTTGTATCAGCAGCAGCAAATGCTTTCCTGGCGCAATGTGGGGCTGATCATGTGGTTGATTGCCCTGGTGGTCTGGATTATGGATATGTTTTCCGGCTATATCCGCGAAAAACTAATTTCAAACTAAATGAGGATGATATCATGCAATACAATCCCGTAGAACTAATCTTAAAAAAACGTAATGGGCATGTGCTCAGTGAGGCTGAGATCACTTTCTTCATCGAACAATATCTGCAAGGTAAGATTCCCGAATACCAGATGTCGGCTTTGCTGATGTGTTTTTATTTTCAGGGAGCTCTGGCCTCCGAGATCGCTGCGCTCACCCAAGCTTATATCCAAAGCGGCAAGCAAATCAGCTTTGCCCAGGATCTGCCGGTGGCAGATAAGCATTCTACCGGTGGCGTGGGCGACAAGATCTCGCTGATGCTGGCGCCGATTGCGGCTGCTTTGGGGCTGTATGTGCCGATGATCTCAGGCCGCGGCTTGGGGCACACTGGTGGTACTCTGGATAAGCTGGAAGCGATCCCGGGATTCAATACTGAATATAGTATGGAAGATATTCAGGATTTGGTGCTGAAGCACGGCTACGCTCTGGTGGGACAATCAGAGTATCTGGTGCCGGCAGACAAACGCATCTATGCCTTGCGGGATGTAACCGCTACTGTGGAGAGTCCGGCTCTGATCACCGCCAGCATTATGAGCAAAAAGATTGCCGAGGGAGCAAAATATCTGGTGATCGATCTCAAGATCGGTTCCGGCGCCTTCATGCCCAATCTGCGGCGCGCCAAAGAACTGGCAGAGCACCTTATCACCACCGGAGAAAGCTTTGGACAAAAGGTATCGGTGGTCTTTTCAAACATGAATTCTCCCTTGGGACACGCGGTAGGCAATGCCCTGGAGACGATCGAGGCAATCGAGTATCTCAAAGGGAACTATCTGCCTGATACCTGTCAGATCACTACCACTTTGCTCACCCAGATGCTGATAATGACCCAGAAAGCAAATTCTGCCAAAGAAGCTGGAAGGATGATCCACAAAGTGGTGAAGGATGGTTCTGCCCTGGCAAAATTTGCTGAGATCATTGAAGCACAAGGCGGAAATCCCAAAGTAGTGGAAGATTACTCTCTCTTTGATTCGGCACGATACCAGATCCCCATCCTTGCAAAAGATAGCGGATTTATTCAAGCGATTGATGCCCGTGCCATCGGCTATGCCCTGATTCGCATCAAAGCCGGACGCATGAAAACCGGCGATACGCTGGATTATAGCGCAGGAGCCATGCTCAAACCAAAAATAGGCGATGAGATCAAAAGCGGGGATGAGATCGGCATCGTGCATGCCAATGACGAAGCCAAAGGCAAAGAGGTGGCGGAGCTGATTCGCAAAGCATATAGCATATCGCCAGCTCCAGTAAAGCGAGAAGAGCTGATCTTTGAGATTATGTAGAGTGCTGGGTACAGGTATCTGCGTCCTGTGACCAAAGTGCCGGGGGTGGGGCTGGATTCGATCCATCCTGTGTCGACGCAAAAGTAAGTCTCTCGCAGCTCCGTTTAAACCCCGTAGCGGAGTCTTTCCAAAGCTTTGTTCCCCGTAGCGGAGTCTTTCCAAAGCTCCGCATGCTTTGTACAGGCGGACGCCGTTCCGCCTATCTTTTTCTTTCACAAAGGGCGCTACAGCGAGCGCCGGTACACGAAAAGCAAGGTGCAAGCCGCAGCATCGGAATGCTACGCTACGTAGCGGAGTCTTTCCAAAGCTCCGCATGCTTTGTACAGGCGGACGCCGTTCCGCCTATCTTTTTCTTTCACAAAGG
>CAZCRD010000075.1:0-4031 GCA_964501025.1 uncultured Candidatus Cloacimonadota bacterium
GTGAACCCCGTGATTATAGCAAGTACCCTAACAAACAAGACAAACCCCGTTAGGGGTGATAGCACATAGCTCGGGGTGGTAATGAAGTATTTTTTAAACTGGATTCCGGATATTTTCCACTGGTCTTCGTTCTCACTCAGACCAGCTCCGAATTCCGGAATGACGAATGTGGGTAGATGGTACAGGTAACCGGAACAAACGCACAAACCCCCCCAAAAAACAAGACAAACCCCGCCAGGGGTGATAGCTTATAGCTCGGGGTGTGAACCCCGTGATTATGGCAAACACCCTAACAAACAAGACAAACCCCGTCAGGGGTGACAGCATCCCCGCCCGTCATTCCGGCCTTGAGCCGGAATCCAGTCTAAAAAATCAAACCACACCCGCGCGGATCAGATCATGCATGTGCAGGATGCCCACAGCTTTCCCCTTTTCATCCACCACCGGTAGCATGGTGATGCTGTATTGCTCCATCAGGTTCAGAGCGCTCACAGCCAATTCTTCTGCCTGAGTATGTTTGGGATCTGCCGTCATGCAGTCTCTGGCAGCGTGCAGCAGCAATTCTGCGCCTTTTTCTTGCAAGTGGCGGCGCAAATCGCCATCAGTGATGATGCCCTGCATCTGCGCCCGATTATCTTCCACGATTGTGCAGCCCAGTTTTTTTGAGGTCATTTCCAGGATCGCGTCCATCATCGCTGTATCCATGCTTACCCGGGGGAGTTCTGCGCCAGAGTGCATGAGGTCTTTCACCTTGAGCAGCAGTTTTTTGCCGATGGCGCCGCCGGGGTGAAAACGGGCAAAATCTGTAAGCGAGAAATTTTTGTGTTTCAGCAAGACGATTGCCAGAGCATCACCCAGCGCCAGCGCTACTGTGGTGCTGGCGGTGGGCACCATGCCCAAAGGCTCCAGGTTGGCATCCACCGTGGTGCAGAGCGTGGCATCGGAAGCTTTTGCCAGTTGCGAGGCGGGATTGCCGGTAATACTGATCAGAGCTATGCCAATAAACTTGATAAAGGGTATGATGGCAAGCATTTCGGAGGTATTGCCGCTATTGGATATTGCCAGCACCACATCTTGGGCAGAGAGCATTCCCAGATCGCCATGAATGCCTTCGGCGGCATGCAGGAAGATCGAAGAAGTGCCTGTGCTGGCCAATGTGGCAGAGATCTTACGGGCGATGATCCCGGCTTTGCCGATTCCTGTTACCACCACTTTGCCTTGACAATTCGTCAAAAGATCAAAGGCTTTTTCGAGCTGAATCTGATCCAGATTCTCCGCCACCGAGGTGATGGCGGAGGCTTCTTTCAAAAGTTCGCTACGGATGGCGTCAATGGTCTTCATTTTCACTCTTGATTGCAGCCAAAGCTTGATCCAGGCTCATCGCTCCGAGATCGCCCCGGGTATGGCGTCTGAGGGTGAGAGTGCCTTCTTCAGCTTCTTTTTTGCCGATGATACACATAAAGGGTATTTTCTTGAGCTCGGCTTCGCGGATCTTGTAGCCGATCTTTTCGCTGCGGCTATCGATCTCACAGCGCAGACCCTGTGCCAGAAACTTTTCCTGCAGATCCCGGCAATAGTCCAATTGGGCATCGGTGATGGGCAGGATCATCATCTGCAAAGGCGCCAGCCACAGGGGCAGATTGCCGCCGTGATATTCCAGCAGTGTGGCAAAAAAGCGTTCGACCGAGCCTAATACAGCGCGGTGGATCATATAAGGCCGATGGGCGGAATTGTCCGCACCGATATATTGCATATCAAAGCGCTCTGGTAGATTAAAATCAAATTGGATGGTGGTGCATTGCCAGGCTCGTCCGATGGCGTCTTTGATCTTGATATCGATCTTGGGGCCATAAAAAGCGCCCCCACCTTCATCCACATCATATTGCAGATCAAGCTTTTGTAGCGATGCCTTCAGGCTCTGTGTCGCCATTTCCCAATCCGCATCTTCACCCACAGCAGCATCCGGCTTGGTGGAGAGATAGATCAAAAACTCCTTGAAACCAAAGTGCCGTAGCATATCTAGGGAAAAGACAATCAGTTTTTCCACTTCAGCGCTCACCTGTTCTGGAGTGCAGATGATATGGGCATCATCCTGGGTAAATCCCCGCACCCGCATCAGTCCATGCAGCACCCCGCTGCGCTCATAGCGATACACCGTACCCAGTTCTGCCAGGCGGATCGGCAATTCCCGATAGCTGTGATGATTGGCATTGTAAATGCTGAGGTGGAAGGGGCAATTCATGGGTTTGATGTAGTAATCCTGACCTTCCACATCCATCTTGGCATACATATTCTCTTTGTAAAAGCCCAGATGTCCGCTGGTTTCCCAGAGATTACTGCGTCCCACATGGGGGGTATAGATCAATTTATAGCCTTTTTTGAGATGCTCGTCCTTCCAGTATGCTTCGATCAAGTGTCGGATCATGGCGCCATTGGGATGCCAGAGCACGAGGCCAGCGCCCACTTCGTCGTTGATCGAAAACAGATCCAGATCCTTGCCCAGCTTGCGATGATCCCGCTTGGCAGCTTCTTCGAGGAAGGCAAGATATTGCTTGAGTTCCTTGTTCGAAGGGAAAGAGATGCCATAGATGCGTTTGAGCATCTTGTTCTTTTCATCTCCCCGCCAATATGCCCCAGAGCTTTTGAGCAGTTTCACCGCTTTGATCTTGCCGGTGGAGGGGATATGCGGTCCCCGGCACAGATCGATAAAATCTCCCTGGGTATAGGAGCTGATGATCTCACCATCGGGTATAGCATCCAGGAGCTCTATCTTGTACTTTTCGCCCATATCGGAAAATATCTGCACTGCTTCGGCTTTGCTCAGTTCCTTGCGTTGATAGGGCAGATCTTGCCCAATCAGCTCTTTCATGCGTGCTTCGATCCGCTGCAGATCCTCGTCACTGAAGGGCTCATCCCGGTCAAAATCGTAGTAAAAACCTTGTTCGATAGCGGGACCGATGGTCACCATTACTTCCGGGAAGAGTTGCTTGACTGCCTGCGCCATGAGGTGGGCGGTGCTGTGCCAATACAATTCTCGACCCTTCTCAGTTTTGAAAGTATGGATCACCACTGCGGCATCGGCTGAGATCACGGTATCCAGATCACACAATTTGCCATTTATTTCTGCAGCCAGTGCGGCATCAGCCAGGCGGGAAGATATATCTTCAGCCAGCTTTAGCGCGGTGATGGCAGCCGGATATTCTCTTTTACTTCCATCAGGAAGACTAATGATAAGGGACATAATCTCTCCATGAGTATTCTTTTGATCTTTCCAAAAAGCTGAGTGGCTGATTCTTGTCAAGCAGGATGTGGAAATCTCAGTTGCTGAGATCCCCATTTTATCGGCGGCTGCAGGTGGTTCATCAGATTGACTATCGTTAGCGTGGTTAGATGTGGGCATCTCAGCACTATAGCCGTGGTAACCAGCTGCCCAACCGCACCATCCCCAGCAGCCAAAGTCAATTTTATCTCGAGATTAAGTCCTGATCAAGTCCTGGATAGGAGAGAATCTGGACTCAAACCCAAGTAAATACCGACTTTTACAATGAGGCGCGAGGCGAATCTGGGGTGACATTTTGTGCAGTGATTGGGGTGGCATTTTGTGCGGTGATTGGGGTGGCAAATTGAATTTGCCACAAAGGCCGAAGGCCTTTCCTCAGTAAAAGCAGCTCCGTAGCTTCTGCCAAATCGGAGTTTGGCAGACCAGATATCAGCAGTGCAGATATCAGCAGGCCAGAGAACTTTGTATCCCCTCCTCAATACTATTAGACAAAAGCACAGCCATGCGAAGTGGCGCAAAATCAAGCTAAGCTAGCAGCAAATATTTCTTTTGCATTGCCGGAGGCGTCAGATCTGATTAGTATTTATATCAGTGCAGTCTCTATCTGTTTCATCTTGTTATAAAAACATGATAACATCAGAGAAAACTTAGCCTTGAATGTGATAAAACCCTTGATAGCGGAAACTCGAGCTTGTCCAAAAAGAAACTAACACTGAGGTGTTTGATATATGACAAAAAGCAAAGACAAAGC
>CAZCRD010000076.1:0-2648 GCA_964501025.1 uncultured Candidatus Cloacimonadota bacterium
GCCGGTTTGGGCTTGAGCACAGCTTCACCGGAAGCGATCTGCTCCACTTTGGCCAGGCGGCTGAGATACTGGCTATAATCCTCAAAAAGGGTGTTTTGCCTGCTGGTTGCTGTGCGTACCACGATACTCACGCTGGTGGATGGGGGTAGATTAAGCTGTTTACGCAGGTTCCGGATCGCAGTAATGCTTTCTTGCATCAGGCGCATGTCATCATCAATGGCGGGGTCGATGAGGCTTTCATCGGCCTGGGGGAATCCGGCAATGATCAGAGCTTCTTCTTCCATGGGGAAGATGTGCTTGATCTCTTGCCAGATCTCTTCGGAGATAAAGGGCATGATGGGGTGCAAGAGCCGCATTCCGGTTTGCATCACATCCAGTAGCACATATTTGGCAGTGAGCCTGGTCTTCAGCGGCGCGTCAGCTTTGAGGCGATCTTTGGCCAGCTCGATATACCAGCTGCAATACTCATCCCAGAGGAATTGGAAGATGCACTGGGCGGCGTCATTCAGGCGCAGGTTCTCATAATGCTCAGAGGCCTCGCGGCTCACTTCATGCATCCGTGAGATGATCCAGCGATCCGCCAGCTCCAGCTCGAGTTCTGCTTGGGAGGGCAGGCCGGGGATGTGTTCCATATTCATCATGATGAATCTATATGCGTTCCAGATCTTATTGGCAAAATTGCGTCCTCCTTCCAGGATGCTGTCGCTATATGCCACATCCGCACCCTTGGGGGTATTGAAGATCATGGAAAAGCGCAAGGCATCGGCGCCAACGCTTTGGATGATATCGATCGGATCCGGAGAATTGCCCAGAGATTTGCTCATCTTACGCCCAATCTCGTCACGCACAGTGCCATGCAAGAGGACGGTGTCGAAGGGGATCATCTTCTTGAAATGCAGAGTGCTCATGATCATCCGGGCCACCCAGAGATAAATGATCTCCGGCGCTGTGATCAGCACATTAGTAGGCAAAAAGCGTTTGAGATCTTCAGTGTCATCCGGCCATCCCATGGTGGAAAAGGGCCAGAGCCAGCTGGAAAACCAGGTGTCCAACACGTCTTCATCCTGACGAAGTTTGCTTGAAGAGCATTTTGCACAGCTTGCCGGCAGCTCTTTTGCCACCATCATATGCCCGCAATCCTCGCAATAATATGCCGGAATGCGATGTCCCCACCAGATCTGACGCGAGATACACCAATCCCGGATGTTGTTCATCCAATGCATATAGACCTTGGTCCAACGCTCGGGCTGAAAGCGGATCTCACCGCTTTGCACTTTGGCGATGGCTTCACGTGCCAAAGGCTGCATCTTCACAAACCATTGATCCGAAAGATAGGGCTCGATCACGGTATTGCAGCGATAGCAATGTCCCACGGCGTGTTCGTGATTCTCGATCTTGCCCAAAAGGCCTTGTTCCTGCAGCATCTGCAGCACTTTCTCCCGGGCTGCATAGCGCTCCATTCCGGCAAAATCTGCTCCAGCAGCTTCGTTCATCATGCCGTGTTCATCCAGAACCAGCAGCTGCTGAAGCTCATGCCGAAGGCCGATCTCAAAGTCATTGGGATCGTGTGCGGGGGTCACTTTCACACAACCGCTGCCAAAATCTTTATCGACAAAATCATCGGCGATCACGGGGATCTTCCTGCCGGTGAGCGGCAAGATCAATTGCTTTCCGATCAGGTGTTTATAGCGTTCATCTTGAGGATTCACCGCCACCGCCACATCGCCCAGCATGGTTTCTGGACGCGTGGTCGCCACTGTCACCTGACCTTCACCTTCAGCGTAGGGATAGTGAATGTGCCAGAGCTTGCCCTCTTCATCCGCGTGTTCCACCTCATCATTGGCCAGAGCGGTCACACAGCGGGGGCACCAATTGATAATGTATTTACCCTTGTAGATCAGGCCGTCTTCATAGAGCGACACAAACACTTCTTTCACGGCGCGAGAGAGCATCTCGTCCATGGTAAAGCGTTGTCGCTCCCAATCGCAGGAAGCACCCAAGAGCTTGAGCTGATCGATGATGATGCCGCCTTTTTCCTGCTTCCACTCCCAGATCTTTTTGACCAGAGCTTCACGCCCGATCTGATGGCGGTTTTGACCGGACTTTGCCAGCTGTTTTTCCACCACGTTTTGAGTAGCGATGCCGGCATGATCCACGCCGGGGAGCCACAGCGTGGGCTCACCTTTCATTCTGTGATAACGGACTACGACATCTTGAAGGGTGTTGTTGAGCACATGTCCCATATGCAGGATTCCGGTTACATTGGGTGGGGGGATCAGGATGGTAAAGGGTTTGCCTTCACCTTTGGGGGCGAAATATCCGCTCTCTTCCCAGATTTGATACCATTTCTTTTCGATATCTTGCGGAGAATAGGTTTTACTGATGTCCATTTTGTCTTCCTTCTTTGTGTCGTAATCTTTGCTGAAACGCATATATTTCAAGCAGATACCACTTCATTAGAGGCGGGAAGCCTGTCAATGGCTTTTTTGGGTGACCACAGAGATTGGTAGCATCGGAATGCTACGCAACGTAGCGGAGCCTTTCCAAAGCTCCGCATGTCCAAGCTCCCACGTAGCATCGGAATGCTACGTTACGTAGCGGAGCCTTTCCAAAGCTCCGCATGTCCAGGCTCACACGTAGCATCGGAA